>NZ_JBDWPJ010000050.1:0-16929 GCF_039971195.1 Pseudophaeobacter sp. | reverse complement strand
GAGAACGGAGAAATCATAGGTTCAGCAACAGATCTGGTGCGGGAAGCCATGGAGGCAGCAGGGGTCCCCTACACGATTGAAGTTTTGCCCTGGGCGCGTGCCTTCTCGACTGCACAAAAGACTCCGGACACCTGCGTGTTCACCACAAATATCACAGATAAACGTCGTCCTTCGTTCAAATGGGTCTCGCCGCTCCTGGCCAACCAAATGGTTCTGGTAGCCCGCGCTGACAGCCCGATCTCGATCACCTCTCTTGATGACGCACGAGCCTATAGCATTGGCACCTACAAAGACGACGTTGCCGAAACCTTTATGAAGGACGCGGGCATGAACATCGTGTCCACCCCAAAGGAAGAGTTGAATATAAAAAAGCTCAAGGCTGGCCGCATCGACCTTTGGGTGACCTTCCGTGAACGGCTGAACCTATTGAATGATCCAGAGCTGGCGGAGGTCTTTATGGTGCAGGAAACTGTAGCAGGAATTGCGTGCAACCTGGAAGTTGACGATGCAATCATTTCCAGCATTCAGCAAAGCCTGGATACATTGATTGCAAGCGGACGTACCGCTGAGATCAATCAACGATATAAGTAAGCTATTGCTTCAACAATCTGGAGAAGGGCGGGTATCCGCCCTCCATCCGCCATCAATCCTTTGACCGGCTATTCCGCTTTGAGATCCACCCAGACAGGTAGATGATCCGAAGCGATATGGGCCGGCTGCGCCAGATGCACATCTGTGCGGGCGGCTTTCAAGCCTTTGCTGAGCGCAATGCGGTCCAAAGGGGCCAGGGGGCGGATCGACGGAAAGCTAGGCTTTGCAGGCAGAAACTGCATCTCAGGCGCCAGCGAAAGGAAGCTGGGCTGACGTGCCCAATCATTAAAATCTCCGGCCCAGACCACGGGCATGTCGGTCCAGTCACGGCTGTGTTGCACCATTTTCAAAACCTGCTCACGCCGCGCCCCGCCGGTTAGGCCCAGATGCACGCCAAGCACGCGGAATTCACCAATCTGGGTACGAAAACTGGCCCAGACCCCACCGCGCGGTTCCAGCCCTGGGAGCGGCAGATGCCCCTGACCGGTCAGCTCGATCCCCAGCCCGCCTTTCCACAGTATAGCGTTGCCGTGCCAGCCCAGTGACCCTGCCCCGCCAAGATCCACCGCTTGCCAGCCTGCCTCGTTGACCACAAAATGTGGCAAGGCCGCCGGGCGCGGCGCCAGGCGTTTGTCCGCTTCTTGCAGTAAGACGATTTGGGCACCGATCTGTTCGATCACTTGCAGAATGCGGCGCGGTTTGCGACGCAGGTCCAGTCCGATGCATTTTTGAATATTGTAACTGGCGAGTCTGAGCATTGGTTTTGACATTGGACATCCCAAAGTTTCCCTACTGGAAATGCCTCATATCATCGGGGAAAACCAGCAAACATATGCGCGCAGTCAATTCCCGGCGGGTTTCTGCGTTCAAACAAAAGCGTGCCCTCCCGCCCCCTCCTATTGCATTAAAATGCAACAGCAGCGGTTTGGGGGTGGCGCCGTGCCTGTGGCACGGCGCCACCCCAACGGGAGGAAGGCTTTTGTCAAAAAAAGCCTGAGGACGGGCGGGAGCGCTTCCTTGAGGTCGCTTTCCCTCAGGTGCCACAAAAGGTTGCCGTGACCACTTCACTCTGTGACGGCGGGCGGCGCAGATCTTCGCAATTGGCCTGTTTCTGGAACGGCGTAGAAAGGGTCGTGTTCAAACGTTCAAACAGCGCAAAATCACCAGCCACCGCCGCCGAGATCATCTCTTCGATCCGGTGGTTGCGAGGGATGTAGATTGGATTGCTCAGCCGCATAACCGCATCCGGGTCCTGCTCAGCTTTGCGGCGCTGCATCCAGCGTTGCCGCCAGGCCTCATAGGCTTCTGGGTTCAAAAACTGATCCTTTGCAGAACCCTCTGTCATGGCCCGAAACGTATTGGTGAAATCCGCCTGCCCCTCGGCCATGACCTCCAGAAGATCCGAAATGAGATCCAGATCATCTCGCGCTACGGTGACAAGGCCGATCTTTCGTCTAAACAACCGCAGCCATTCCGCTTCGATCAAGGACGGCATTGCGTGAATAATTGCCGTGGCTTCCTCGACCGCGGATTGCGGATCCTCCAGCTGCTGGATCAGCGCCGTGGCCAGCTGGGCCAGATTCCAAACCGCAATATTGGGTTGATTGGCATAGGCATAGCGCCCCGTCCGATCGATGGAGGAAAACACCTGTTCGGCGCGGTACTGATCCATAAAGGCGCAGGGGCCATAGTCGATGGTCTCGCCCGAGATGCTGCAATTGTCGGTATTCATTACCCCGTGAATGAAGCCAACCGACATCCAGGCCGCAATCAAACCCGCCTGTGCATCCCGCACCGCCCGCAAAAGCCCCAAAGGCCCCTCGGCCTGCGGATAGTGCCGCGCGATGGCATAAGTCGTCAGAGTTTTCAGCGCAGCGATTTCTCCGCGGGCAGCAAAATACTGAAAGGTTCCAACCCGCAGATGGCTGGCAGAAACCCGGGTTAAGACCGCCCCCGGCAAGCCGCCCTCACGCCAAACCGTGTCGCCAGTTGCAACCGCCGCCAGCGCGCGGGTGGTTGGGATGCCCAGGGCATGCATGGCCTCAGAAACCAGATATTCCCGCAACACCGGCCCTAGCCAGGCGCGACCGTCGCCCTGGCGCGAATAGGGCGTGCGCCCAGCGCCTTTGAGCTGGATATCATAGCGGCGACCCTCGCGCCCCAGCACCTCCCCCAGCAAAATGGCGCGGCCATCGCCCAATTGAGGATTATAGTTGCCAAATTGATGCCCTGCGTAGACCTGTGCCAGCGGCTCAGCCCCCTCCGGCAGTTGATTGCCAGCAAAGGTCACGGCCATTTCTTGCAGATCACCACTTGTCACCTGAAGCAGATCTGCCAGGATCTGATTGAAAGCAATCATTCGTGGAGCAGCCACCGGTTCCGGCTGCTGGGGCGTGAAGAAACCAGGGCCGAGCTTGGCGAATGTATTGTCAAAGGGGATGTGCAAAACCATGGCGCAAGGATATGACACGAGAACAAGAATACCAGAGGGAAGATCGGGTTAGCCATGACTGCAGAAGAAATCATTACAAAACTGCAACTCGCCCGCCACCCTGAGGGCGGCTGGTACCGTCAAACCTGGGTGGCCGAGAACGACGGCCGCCCCAGTGGTACCTGCATCTACTTTCTGTTGCGCGGCGAAGAAGCCAGCCATTGGCACCGGGTCGATGCCACCGAAATCTGGCTCTACCACTCTGGGGCACCTCTGGTGTTATCGCTTGCGGCAACTGAGCAAGGCCCAGCGCGGGAGCATCTGCTCACGCCTGATATCACGGCCGGAGAGCCACAGCTTATTGTCCCTGAGGGCTATTGGCAGGCCGCCCGAAGCACCGGGGATTACACATTGGTCAGCTGCACAGTCTCTCCGGGTTTCCAATTCGAAGGGTTTGAGCTGGCGGCACCTGGCTTTGACATTCCCAAGGGCTAAGTCTCATTCGCAGCCGACACCTAGTCCCTTCCCCCCACTGGAGACACACTTTTGACCCTGCGTGATGATCTCGCCAACCAAGGTCGCGCCTGGATACGAAGCGCCCTTACCCATGACGAGCTTAACCAGCTGAGGCATCTTGCGGAACTGGGGCAGCGCCCCGGGGCGCGGGTTCCAAAACCTTCACCGCTGTTTGAGGCCCTGGAGCAAGCTGACTTCAAAGCGCAGCTGCAGGCGTCTTGGCCCGGGACACGACCGCTGCGTCTGCTCTCCTTTGACAAGGCCGGATCCGTCAACTGGGGCCTGCCCTGGCACCAGGATCGAGTGATTTCGGTCGCGGAGCGACACGACAGACCCGGCTATTTGAACTGGTCGCAAAAGGCCGGTGTCTGGCACCAGTTTCTGAGACTGTGAACCGCCGCAAGAACTGCTGCAGAAAATGCTGTTCCTGCGCATCCATCTGGATCACAATACCGCTGAGAACGGCGCCATGGAGATTGCCCTCAAAAGCCATTGTCGTGGCAGCATTCCCGCCAATGAGGCCGACAGGGTGGCAAACAACTTGGCGCGGGAACTCACCCTGGCCGCCCCCGGAGATGTGCTGATCTTATCGATGCTGACACTGCGTCGGTCGCGCCCCTCCACCTCTGATCAGCGCAGGCGAGTGCTGCGCGCCGACTATGCCGGTTTTGACCTCCCTCTGCCACTTGCCTGGGCGCGATAGAAGCGCTCAGCCCAGAGCATCCAGCGTAGGCAGACGCCACCGCTGATTTCACCGCTTGGCCGCAGAGGTTATTCATTCAGGCTCAGGCTGGCTGACGATGCCACCACCAACACAGGCGCTCACCCCGGTGGTGCCAGGGGCTGAAGTTGGCAAACCTCTGGCCACTCGCACAGCCAGATAGGCAAAGGCCTGCGCCTCCAGCATGTCGCCGTCCAGCCCTACTTCCTCGATGGTCTGAACCGGGCAATCCAAGGACACTTCCAGCATCTGCATCAGCACTGGATTGCGCCGCCCGCCTCCGGTCACCAGCACAGTCGAGGGCCTCTCGGGGCAGTGCTCCATCCCCTGCGCCACCGAGGCTGCACACATGGCGGTGAGCGTGGCCATGGCATCGGCGTCACTCAGCTCTTTCACCAGACCGATCATCTCCGAGAAATCATTGCGGTCCAGTGACTTTGGCGGCATCTGGGCAAAGTAAGGCTCAGCCAGAAACAGCTCCAAGGCGCCAGCTTCTACGGTGCCGTTGCTGGCGATCCGCCCTTCTGCGTCATAGGGCAACCCCAATCGCGCCTGCATCAGATCATTGATCGGCGCATTGGCCGGCCCGGTATCAAAGGCCAAAAGCGCGCCGAGATCTTCCGGGCGTTCAAACCGTGGGTCCACATAGGTAAGGTTACCAACCCCGCCGAGGTTCAAGAAACAGATCGGCCCGGTGGCTTCAATGTATTTGGCGCAGGCAAAATGAAAGAACGGCGCCAGCGGCGCGCCCTCACCGCCCATCGCCACATCATCGGAACGAAAATCCCAAACCACCGGCAATTTCAGCGCTTCGGCCAGCGCCGCCCCATCCCCCACCTGCAAGGTCCCCTGCAGGCGCGGAGCATGGGCCAGGGTTTGGCCGTGGAACCCAACCAGATCGATACCCTCAACTCCTGACAGTGCCTGCAGATGCGCCGCCTGCGTTACCTTGGTTGCGGCCTCGACCTCGGGCCCGTGCCACAGGCCCAGGGCGGCGCGCAGAACTTCCCGCTCTGCTTCACTGTAGGGATGATACCCGCTGACACCAAAACCGCGGATCCGCTGACCATCTGTTTCCAACACAGCAACATCCACCCCATCCAACGAGGTGCCGCTCATGGCGCCTAAGGCGCGCGTGGTTCCGGATTTCGCCAGCTTGCTGCTCATCGATTGTCCCGTTTCATTGCATTCGTGTCAGGGCAAAGCGCCCCAAATCCTCACCAGGATTCGCGCCCCCTGCATAGCAGCCCCCTTCGCCCCCGCAAACAGCTGCAAAATAGTCCCGAAAAACAGGTTCCATGTGAAGGCTTTGCACCTTATACAGCGGGGCGCAAACAAAAGCCGAGGCATGTTATGACCTACCACCCTAAATCGGACTTCGTCGCTGTCATGATGGAACGCGGGTTCCTTGCTGATTGCACCGATTATCAAGGCCTTGATGAGGCCCTGATGCAGGGTGTGAAACCTGCCTATATCGGCTTTGATGCCACCGCAAAATCCCTGCATGTGGGCTCACTGATCCAGATCATGATGCTGCGCTGGTTCCAGAAAACCGGCCACCAGCCGATCACCCTGATGGGCGGCGGTACCACCAAGGTCGGCGACCCTTCGTTCCGCGCCGATGAACGCCCGCTCCTGGACGAAGCGGCAATCAACGAAAATATCGCGGGTATCCAAAAGGTCTTTGCCTCCTATATCGACTACGACAGCGATGCGGCGAACAAGGCCCTGATGATCAACAATGCCGAATGGCTGGATGATCTCAACTACCTAGAATTCCTGCGCGATATTGGCCGCCATTTCTCGGTCAATCGCATGCTGGCCTTTGAATCGGTAAAGTCGCGCCTCGATCGTGAACAAAGCCTGAGCTTTCTTGAGTTCAATTACATGATCCTGCAGGCCTATGATTTTCTTGAGCTGAACCGCCGCTATGGCTGTGTCCTGCAGATGGGCGGCTCGGATCAATGGGGCAATATCGTCAATGGTATCGACCTCACCCGCCGTGTATTGGACAATTCGATCTATGGCTTGACCTCGCCTCTTCTGACCACTTCAGATGGCAAGAAAATGGGCAAGAGCCAAGATGGCGCCGTCTGGCTCAATCCGGAAATGCGCTCGCCCTACGAATTCTGGCAGTTCTGGCGCAACACCACCGATGCCGACGTCGGCCGTTTCCTCAAGCTCTATACCGAGCTGCCAGTGGAGGAATGTGACCGGCTTGGTGCGCTGGCAGGTTCCGAAGTTAACGCAGCCAAGGTGATCCTCGCCAATGAGGTGACCAAATTGCTGCATGGCGCTGAGGCCGCTCAGGCCGCCGAAGCAACTGCCCGCGAAGTCTTTGAAAAGGGCGGCGTTGGCGATGACCTTCCAACACTTTCCTTGACGCCTGTGGATCTTGGCGATGGTATTTCCATCGTTCAGTTGATTGTCAAATCCGGCCTGGCCAAATCAGGCAAGGATGCCAAACGGCTGATCAATGAAAACGGCGCCAAGCTGGATGATAAACCGCTGAACGATGCGGGCCTGATGATTGATGCTGCTACGCTGTCCAGCCCAATCAAACTCAGCGCCGGCAAAAAGCGTCATGCCCTTGTGCGGCTAAAAGACTAGGCAGGATTGCATATAGAAGGCAGCCGCCCCCTTTGCGCGTGATCTTATTGAAAGCAGTCAACCACTTAACGTTGAGGGGGCTTTGCCCCCTCGCGCCTAGGGCGCTCACCCCCAGGATACTTGGGGCCAAATGAAACCCCAAACGAACGCCCTTTTTTTCCTTTGGCCTTAAATATCCCGGAGTGTGAGGCAGAGCCTCACAAAAACAACCAATCCACCAAGCTCAACACTAGAAAAACCGGCACCGATAATACACAGGCCAGGGCAAAGGCCGCAGACAAGGTGACCCGTGGGTTTGGCGCGATCTTGCCTAGAACAGGAACATGCTTTTTCATGCCCACATTAACCATCATTTAGGTTTCTGATTGGTAAATGGGAGCATGCTGGATTTTCATACCTCCCTCTCCTCATCCACCATTCTTCCACAGGAGAGCTGGCTTCGCCCGCTGCAGCAAACACCCGAGTTTCAACGCGCCCTGTCAGCCTGTGGGCAAGCCACAACCGTCTTGCCAGAGCTGAACCATACCCTGGTTACCAAACGGCGTTTTTGGGGCGGGGTTGAGCTGGCCATGATCAACCGCGCGCCTCTATCTTGTCCTCGACATCTGACCGAGGCCCTGCATGCAAATGGTCTTTCTCGCACGCCGTTTATTCTGTCGCCAGATCGCCCTACGCCAAACCTGGGCACAATAGGCGCCCTGCCCTTGATCTGCCCGGCCTCCACCGCAGTGTTGGATCTCACAAAATCTCGGCCACAGCGCCTGGCAGGCTTGCATCAAAAATGGCGTAATCGTCTGAACCGGGCGAGGGAAAACCAGCTCAGGGTCAGCCGTCAAAACATGCCTTTGGATGCCAATCACTGGCTGTTCAGCGCTGATCTCGCCCAGCAGCAGCAACGCGGATACCGCAGCTGGCCCATTGGCCTGACCCTGGCCTATGCCAAGGCAAATCCCGGTCAAGCCAAACTGTTCCAGGCCTTTGAGGGCAAAGAGCCGCTGGCTGCTATCCTCATCCTGCGACACGGCAATACTGCCACCTATCATATCTCCCACAGCACCCAACGCGGCAAACAGCTCTCAGCCCATAACCTGTTGATCTGGGAGGCCTCCAATTGGCTCGTTTCCAAAGGCTGCCTGCAGTTGGATCTTGGCCTGATCAACACCGAAGAAGCGCCAGGATTGGCCCGCTTCAAACTTGGGACTGGGGCGCGCCTGGTCAAACTGGGTGGCACCTGGGCTCTCTGGCCACCGTTAGGAAAGCTGCTCACACCTCTAGCGCGGTTGGACGCAAAACGCATGAGTGCAAGGTCACACTAAACAGGCACTGGACAGGACGCTAGACAGGCGGCTGGGATCTGGTATTTATTGAACAGATGTTCAGATACCTTGAGGACCACCGCCCATGAAACTTGCACAGACCTGCGCCATTGTCACCGGAGGCGCCTCAGGACTTGGCGAAGCCACAGCACGCCATTTTGCCAGCAATGGCGCCCAAGTCACCATTCTGGACCGCGACACTGAGCGCGGCCCAAAGGTCGCCGCAGAGATTGGCGGACATTTTGTCCAGACGGATGTCACCGATGAGGCCTCGGTTACTGCAGCCGTGGCCTATGCCGTTGAAAAAATGGGTCGAATTTCGGCCTGTGTGAACTGCGCTGGCATCGCCTATGGCATCAAAACCATTGGCCGCGATGGCGCTCACCCATTGGACGCCTACCAGCGCACCATCGACATCAATCTGGTTGGCACCTTCAATGTGGCCCGCCTGGCCGCGGTTGAAATCGCCAAGAACGAACCCGAGCCAGATGGCGCCCGTGGGGTAATCATCAACACCGCCTCCATCGCTGCCTATGACGGTCAAAAAGGCCAGGCCGCCTATGCAGCCTCCAAGGGGGGAGTGGTCGGCATGTGCCTACCCATGGCGCGTGACCTCGCCTCCAGTGGCATCCGGGTGATGACCATCGCCCCTGGTATCTTCATGACACCAATGCTGGCCGGCCTGCCCGAAGAGGTGCAACAGCAGCTCGCCGCAGATGTGCCAAACCCTGCCCGTCTGGGTGATCCGGCCGAATATGGCCAACTCGCAGGTTTCATCGCCGAGGCAGGCTATCTCAATGGAGAGGTTATCCGCATCGACGGTGCCCTGCGCATGCGGTGACCTTTCTTAATGCGCAGGGCCGGGTCAAGGGCTGCATAGCAGCCGCACGCCAGCGCGGTTTACCCTTGACGCGGCCCTGCGTCTCAAAAACTTGCAAAGGCGTCTTTAGGGGCAGCCCTGCCCCTAAAGCGCTTCCCCAGCCAGTCTCTTTCTTTTGCAGCGCGCAGCGCTGCCCGGCCCAAGCCCACGGGAAGGGGCCAATAGGCCCCTTAGGGCGCGGGAGCGCTAGCCTTCGGCGCGTTCTTCCAGTAGCAGCCATTCCTCTTCGCAAGCCGCAAGCTGCTGCTGACGTTCAACCAGGGCCTCGCTGGCCTTTTTGAACTTTACCGGTTCGCGAGTGAACAGCGCGGGATCAGCCATCAGCTCTTGCAGCTTGGCAATTTCCTGTTCCAACCGCTCCATCTCGGCGGGCAGCGCCTCCAGCCGGTGTTTTTCCTTAAAGCTCAGCCCATCTTTGGCCGCTACGGCCTGCTTGACCTTTGCTTTCTGAGCTTTTGGTTTATCAGAGCTTTTTCCCTTTTCCGCGCCGGGCAATCCGCCGCGCTGGCTGATGTAATCACTCCAGCCCCCCGCGTAGGCGGTTGCCTTGCCGTCGCCCTCCATGGCGATGGTGGTGGTGGCGACCCGGTCGAGGAAATCCCGGTCGTGGCTGACCAGCAAAACCGTGCCCTCATAGGCATCCAGCAGCTCCTGCAGCAGATCCAGCGTCTCAACATCGAGATCATTGGTAGGCTCATCAAGAACCAACAGGTTGCTTTGCCGGGCCATCAGCCGAGCCAGCAGCAGACGTGCCTTTTCACCCCCCGACAGGGAGCGCACCGGGGCGCGGGCCTGGGCCTCGTCGAACAGAAATTCCTTGAGATACCCCACCACATGTTTGGGCACCCCGCGTACCATGACCTGATCCGCCTTGCCAGAAATTCCCAGCAAAGGGTCCGAGGTCAGGTTCTCCCAAAGTGTCGCATTGGGGTCCAGCTGGTCGCGGGTCTGATCAAAAAGGGCGATTTCCAAATTGGTGCCGAGCTTGACGGATCCAGCATCCGGCTCAACCTGCCCAAGCATCAGTTTCAACAAAGTTGTTTTGCCCGCCCCATTGGGACCAACAAAGGCAATCCGGTCACTGCGTTGAACCTTCAGCGCAAAGTCTCGCACGATTTCCTTTTCGCCAAAACTCTTGCTCAGACCTTCGACCTCGATCACCTTGCGGCCAGATTTTGGCCCAGCCTCCAGTGCCAATTCAGCCGCGCCCTGGCGGTTGATTTGCGCCGCACGCTGGTCCTTGAGGTCATGCAGCGCCCGTACCCGGCCCATATTGCGCTTGCGCCGGGCGGAAATACCCTCAACCGCCCAACGGCTTTCGCTTTTGATCAGCCGGTTCAGCTTGTGGCGCTGCTGGTCTTCTTCTTCCCAAATCTTGTCGCGCCAGGCCTCAAAGCCTTCAAAGCCCTTTTCCTGGCGGCGAACCTGACCGCGATCAACCCAAAGCGTCGCCCGGGTCAGCGCCCGCAAAAAGGCCCTATCGTGAGAGATCAGCACATAGGCGGCTCGGGTGGATTTCAGCTCCGCTTCCAGCCAAGTAATGGCCTCGATATCCAGATGGTTGGTGGGCTCGTCCAGCAGCATCAGATCCGGGGCTTCTGCCATCAGTTTGGCCAAAGCAGCCCGGCGCCGTTCTCCGCCTGATGCAGTGGCGACTGGGCGATCCGGGTCAAATTTCAACCCTTCGCCCGCACGCTCCACCTTGTACAACTCGCCCGGGTCAAGACCGCTGGCGGCAAACTCCCCCAGGGTGGCAAACCCTTCCATCTGCGGGTCCTGCTCCATATAGCCAACTGAGCGCCCCGAAGGCACCACGATCGTGCCCTTGTCCGCTTCAACGAGCCCGGCCATGACCTTCATAAGGGTGGATTTTCCCGAGCCATTACGCCCAACGAGGGCGACCCGGTCGCCGGGTTGCACCACCAGATCAAGGTCTGAAAAGATAGGATCGCCGCCAAAGGTCAGGGAAATCCCGGTCATCTGCAAAAGAGGTATACGTGCCATGACAGCCAGCTAAACCGCGCGCGGCCCAAGGTCAACGCTCTGCCCTTCAGATCACTTCGGATCAGCCACCGCGCGCAGAAGCCTCTGGCGGGCCGTTGGGATTGCCTCTACCTCAAGACCAGTAAAGACATGGCAGGTGTTGAGATCCCGATCGATGACCACATGGTCGCTCACACAGCCCCCCAAGACCAGATAGCTGCGCAGCAGCGGCGGCAATTGCGCCTGCGCTTGTTTCAGGTCTGGCTTTTGCCCAGCGGGACGGTCTTTTAGCAGATCGACAAAACGCCTTACCTCAGGAGCCTTTACCTGCGGACGCCAGTCTGGCGGCGCCAGATGACGCCGTTGCAACAGCGAAAAGGCTTCACGATAGAGTTCCGGGTCGGTGCCTTCAAAGGAGGAACACCCAAAAAGCAGCGAAACCTGATAGTGATCGACCAGCCGCGTCACCGCGCCCCAGGCCAGGCGCAGAATATCCGGATCTTGCCGCTCTGGTGCAATACAGAATCGCCCCAATTCCATCCAAGGCGAGGACCTAGGGGCTAGATGGGAGAGCTGATAAAACTGCGCACAGTAGCTGTCCGTCAGGGTATCCCCAACCTGAAACAACCTGATCCGAAATCCGCCGACCAATGCGCCCGAAGCACATTCGTCGACCAGTATGTGCTCACACTGCGGGTCAAAGCCATCCAGGTCCTGAATATCACGGTGAAAGCAGCGTTCTCGCAGTTGGCCAAACGCCGCCAGCTCGCTGGAACTCCTCGCCACTCTTGCTTGGTAACGTCCCTTCGCCAGAAGCAGCCCCCGACTGCTCAAAATCGAAGCAAGAGGATCCTCAACATGTCGAAACACTTCGACCCTCCCCACCTTTCGTTTTGCCTCAGGGCCTGCGCTTCACTGTGATGCTAGCGCCTAGGTTCCTTGCATTCATCCCTCGAGCGGTTGACCCGAAGGTTTCAAACCATTCAGGTCACATCACTCGATAAGCGACCCTGGATTAAAGTTGCCGAGGCTACCCAAAAGCTGACGCAGGAATGTTTTTTCCTCGACAGTGGAACTGGTGACCCGTCGCTCCAGCGGTATGACTTTTCCATCTTCGAGACTATAGCGTTCGACACCGGACACCACATCCCGAGAATCAAAGCTGATCGCCACCAGCGAGCGGGACACCGGTTTGGTTGCCCCAGCACCACGGGTGCGCATCAGAGTTGAGACGTAATAGTAACCACCATCATTCAAAACGCCCGAAGCAGTCGGAACGCCTATGCTTTCTGCCACGGTATCCTTGGTGTCGACGCCGACAACCACTTCCGCAAGCTGTTCTTCGGTAGGGGTGTAGCCGTGTTTTTGGTAGATCGCCGTACAGGCCGCCAAAGCACCAGCGGTAACCGCCAAGGCAATATATTTCACCGCTGAAATCAGCCGGTCTTTCTGTGCACTCATGATGCCCCTCACAACACTGTCTCGCCTCTGGCTTGAACACGCCTTTGAACCCGATTACCTAATGCAGGCTTCCTGTTCAAGAAACGAAAGTTCCGACCATGACCGACAGCACCGCCCTGAGGGTGTCAGAATTGCCGCAGAACAGGGCAACAAGCTTTGACCTGCGCCCTGATGCCAAAACGCTTGAAACACTGGCGGATGAGCTCAATATCAAGGGCTTGCGCAAGCTGCGTTTCACTGGAACTGTTAGCACCAAAGGACGCCGTGACTGGCAGCTTTCTGCCACACTTGGAGCCACAGTTTTACAGGACTGTGTGGTGACTTTGGAGCCGGTAAGCACCCGAATCGATGAAAAAGTCGAACGGTTCTTTGTCTCTGACTTCTCTGAACCTGATGATCCCGAAGTGGAAATGGACGCGGATGAGCGGATTGAACCGCTGGAAGACACCATTGATCCCTCGGTGGTGATGATCGAGGCCCTGTCGCTGCTGATCCCCACCTACCCGCGCAAAGAAGGCGCGGAGCTGGGCGAGTCTATCTATAGCCAAGCCGGTGTTGCGCCGATGAAAGACGAAGACACCAAGCCCTTTGCCGGGCTCGCCGCCCTCAAGAATCAACTGAGCCAGGATGGCGAGAGTTAAAAATCTTTCAAATTTGGGTTTTCCGGGTAGCATAGCCCGGCGGCCTGCCTTAAAAAACAGCTTGCGCAGACGGAGATTCTCAGTATTTTCGCGCGCTCATCGGAATTTTTGGTTGGACATCGGACAGGCTGCGGCCTAAACGCTCGCCTACTGATCTAACGAACGAATGTGAAACGCGCCGCGGGCATGACCCCAAGGCCCCAAATACGAAGGTTGAGACATGGCCGTCCAACAGAACAAAGTATCCAAGTCGCGCCGTAACAACCGCCGCGCGCACGACGCTCTGGTTGCTGCAAACCCGAACGAATGCTCGAGCTGCGGTGAGCTGAAGCGTCCCCATCACGTCTGCCCATCCTGCGGCAACTATGACAGCAAAGAAATTGTTGCCATGAATGACGACGTCGAAATCGACGAAGACGCGGCATAAGTATCGCGACGATTACACTTTCTGCGGGGCGGATTTTGCATGACGGGTAAACCCGATCAATCAGTGGCAAATTCCGACCGCATTGTGATCTCGGTTGACGCCATGGGCGGAGACGCCGGCCCCACTGCTGTGGTGGCCGGTCTCGCCATGTCTGCCGACAAAAACCCCAAAATCGGGTTCTTGCTGCACGGCCCCGTCGCAGAGCTGAAGCCCCTGATCGCCAAAAAACGCATCCTTGATGGGCGGGTCGAAATTCGCGACGCCCAAAAGGTTGTCACCATGGACGACAAGCCCAGCCAGGTCATGCGCAACGGCAAGGGCACTTCGATGTGGGCCACAGTCGACGCGGTCAAAACCGGCGAGGCCGCCGGTGCGGTGTCCTGCGGCAATACCGGGGCGCTGATGGCGCTGTCGATGCTGCGGCTGCGCAAGATGCCCGGCGTCAACCGCCCGGCGATTGCCATTCTTTGGCCCTCAAGCAACCCGCAGGGCTTTAATGTGATGCTGGATGTCGGCGCAGATGTCCGCGCCGACGCGCAGGATTTGTTGCAATACGCCCTAATGGGTACTTCTTACGTGCGCAATTCGATGGATATCGCCAAGCCACGTGTTGGCCTGCTGAATGTCGGCACCGAAGAGCACAAGGGCCACGCAGAGCTGAAAGAGGCCCATGCGCTGATCGCCGAGAACGCCGAGAAGGCCAATTTTGATTTTGTTGGCTTCGTCGAAGGCAGCGATATTCCCGGCGATGCAGTAGATCTGATCGTCACCGACGGCTTTACTGGCAATGTCGCGATCAAAACCGGCGAAGGCACAGCTGGGCTGTTGACCTCTACGCTGCGGAAATCCTTTGAGCACTCGCTCCTGTCACGTTTGGCAGCTGTTTTTGCCTATACCTCGCTGGCCCGACTGTCCAAAAAGATTGATCCGCGACGGGTCAATGGCGGCGTCTTCCTTGGCCTCAACGGCACGGTGGTGAAATCCCACGGCGGTGCCGATGCCACCGGGATTTCCGCCGCGATCAAACTAGCCTTTCGGTTAGCTGAACATGGTTTTGCAGAAAAGCTGGCCGCACGGCTTGCATCTGTGGTCGAGCTTACTCAAAGTAATGCTGGTTCCCAGGATGCCGAGCATCCTCCCAAATAATACCAAAAGGCAGACCCAGAATGACGCGACGTGCAGTAGTTGTTGGCACCGGACATTATCTCCCTGAGAGAGTAGTTGAAAACGCGGAATTTGAGGCTTCCCTGGAAACAAGCGACGAATGGATTCGCTCGCGTTCGGGTATCGAACGTCGGCATTTTGCCGCCGAAGGTGAAACCACCTCTGACATGGCAACCGCCGCAGCGCTGGCAGCACTGGAAGATGCCGGGATAGAAGCCAAGGATGTGGACGCCGTTGTCCTGGCGACCTCTACCGCTGATCTGACCTTCCCCTCTGCCGCCACCATGGTCCAGGCCAAACTGGGCATGACCAACGGCTTTGCCTTTGACGTGCAGGCCGTCTGTGCAGGATTTGTCTACGCGCTGACCAATGCCAATGCCCTGATCGTATCAGGCCAGGCAGAGCGGGTTCTGGTCATCGGTTCCGAAACCTTCAGCCGCATCATGGACTGGAGTGACCGCTCAACCTGCGTGTTGTTTGGCGATGGCGCAGGTGCGCTGGTCCTGGAAGCCCAAGCCACAGCAGGCACCAAAGAGGATCGCGGCATTCTCTCTACCGACCTCAATTCCGACGGTCGTTACAAGGACTTGCTCTATGTTGACGGGGGGGTCTCCACCCAGAACACCGGTCATCTACGCATGCAGGGCAACCAGGTTTTCCGCCATGCGGTGGAAAAACTCGCCAAGACCGCAAACACCGCGCTGAAACGCGCTGATCTGACCACCGAGGATGTCGATTGGATCGTGCCCCATCAGGCCAATATCCGCATCATCCAAGGCACCGCCAAAAAGATGGGCCTACCGATGGACAAGGTTGTTGTCACCGTACAGGACCACGGAAACACCTCTGCCGCCTCGATCCCACTGGCGCTCTCGGTTGGCAAATCGCGCGGTCAGATCAAGGCCGGTGATCTCATCGTCACCGAGGCCATTGGCGGCGGTCTGGCATGGGGCGCGGTGGTGTTGCGCTGGTAGCACCGAAGCGGCGAAACAAGCCCCCCTGCAATTCATTGATATTGACAGGGAAATTCCCCTGCCCCTATGGTTTAACAAACATAGGGGATTAGCATGGGCGAAAAAACTCTTACACGTATGGATCTGAGCGAAGCTGTCTTCCGTGAGGTTGGGCTGTCTCGAAACGAAAGCGCACAGCTGGTTGAGAGCATGTTGCAACACATGTCCGACGCTTTGGTGATGGGCGAGCAGGTGAAAATTTCCTCTTTTGGCACCTTCAGCGTACGCGACAAATCTGCCCGCGTTGGCCGCAACCCCAAGACCGGTGAAGAAGTGCCCATCCAGCCGCGCCGTGTGCTG
This sequence comes from Pseudophaeobacter sp., assembly GCF_039971195.1. GTDB lineage: Bacteria > Pseudomonadota > Alphaproteobacteria > Rhodobacterales > Rhodobacteraceae > Pseudophaeobacter. Next base: position 875 of record NZ_JBDWPJ010000050.1, on the reverse strand, counting down.
ACCTTCCGCCCATCGCATCTGATGAAAGACCGGGTGGCCGACGGCAACCGTAAATAATGCGGAAAGCCTCTTAGAGGCTTTGGACCAGGCAAGCATTACAGCGCTCTTCCCAGGGCAAAATCATTGGAACTATCAAGATGTCAAAATCAGCGGACGCCTTTCGCACCATCAGCGAAGTCGCGGACTGGCTCGGCGTGCAGGCCCATGTCCTGCGCTTTTGGGAAAGCAAATTCACTCAGATTAAGCCGGTAAAACGCGCCGGCGGGCGTCGGTATTATCGTCCGGCCGATATGCTGCTGCTGGGTGGCATCCGCAAGCTTTTGCACAAAGATGGTCTGTCGATCAAAGAGGTCCAGGCGATTTTGCGCGATCTTGGCATTGGCCATGTAAGCGAGCAATCCCATGACCTTGATTCTGATGCGCCGCCCGCCGATGGCGCTCAGGACGGTGGATCGGGCTCCAAGCCCGGGCATTTTGACGCCTCGTCTCAGGGCGCCGATGCCTCAGCGGGGGCCGCGACGATAGAAGCCTCTACAAACCCAGCCAAAAACGCCGGGCAACCCTCCGCCTGGAGTGCAAATCCGCCGCTCGAAACCACGCCGGCCTCTTCGCCCGCAGCCGTTGAAACACCCCCGAAAATTGAAGCACCAGCCCCGGCGCCTGAACCAACTCTGCAGAAAGAAGCTACACCCGCTGCGGAGCTCGACACCCCCTCCCCAGAAGGTGATTCCACCGCTGCTGCCGAACCTGCGGCCCCCACAGAAAAGACCACCGACAGCGCAGCCATTGATGTCGTGCCGAGCGATCCAGCACCCCGGGTCGCTTCTGAACCTGAACAAATGCATATGGAGCTTGATCCAGAGCCCGCTGCCCCT
>NZ_JBDWPJ010000049.1:0-22705 GCF_039971195.1 Pseudophaeobacter sp. | reverse complement strand
ATCAGCACATAGTCCCAATCATATTCATCCATTGCCGTCTGCCGCAGGGCGTCATGCAGCAGGAAGCTGCGCTTTTCATTGGCAAAGAGCTCAATATCCGCCGAACTCAGATCAACCGTCGCCGGGATTACACAAAGATCTTCGATCTCCGTAGTTCGAATCACTTCATTTAGTGGGGCATCATCGACCAAAAGGTCATATGTAGTGGCATCCCGGTCAGCACTGTCGATGCCCAGACCGGTCGAGGCATTACCCTGGGGGTCCAGATCTACCACCAGTACCCGCAAACCGGTCTCAACCAACGCTGCGGCCAGGTTGATTGCCGTTGTTGTTTTACCTACCCCACCCTTTTGATTTGCAACCGCGATAATTCGTGGCCCCTCTGGGCGGGATAAATCAGACACGAGCGACTCCGTTGATCTTGAGAATAACAGCTTCAGTTTCAGTCAAACTTGTAATCTGTTCAACATCGAATCGCCATCTCTCCGCAGCCTTATCCACTTCTTTTTTCCAACTGGCACCCTTTGGAAACAGCGCGGTGCCGCCCTCTGCCAGATGCAATTCGGTGAACTCCAGCAGCTTATCGAGATCTGCAAGGGCGCGGGCTGACAGGATGTTTGCCTGTTGCGGAGGAGCCTTTTCGATACGTTCACTCAGTACTGTGATCCCCACCCCACATTCCCGCGCTGCCGTACGCAAAAAAGCCGATTTACGCTGATCACTTTCGATCAGGGTGACCTTTGTCTCTGGGGAGCGTTCTGCTGCCAGGATGGCGATTACAATTCCAGGAAACCCACCACCGCTGCCGATATCCACCCAGCTCCGGTCAATCTGATCGACGCAGGAAAACACCTGTACCGAATCCGCAATGTGGCGCTGCCAAAGATGGTCCAAGCTACTTTTGGAGACCAGATTGATCCGCGGGTTCCATTTCAGGAGGACCTGTTCAAAACCCTCCAAACGTTCCATTGTTTCACGTGAAACATTCAGATCCTCGGCGCTTGGCTTCTGGCTCATCCGGCCTTCTCCTGAAGTTTCTTGTCCCGCCGCAGCCGCGCCAGAACTAAAGCCAATCCAGCTGGGGTCATCCCGGCGATCCGGCTGGCCTTAGCCAGGGTTTCGGGACGCGCCTTCGACAGCTTTTGCTGAAGCTCGGCAGACAGACCCTCAATAGAATTATAGTCAAAATCTGACGGAATCACATGGCCCTCGTCTCGCTTCACCGCAGCGATCTCTTTCTCCTGGCGCGCGATATAGTGAACATAAAGGGCATCCCGCTCCAATTGGCGTCGGGTTACATCATCCGTATCAGAGCAATCAGGAAGAAGCGGCAGCAGGTCCTCGAAAGTCACATCGGGAAAGGCCAAAACCTCAAAGCCGGTGCGCTTGTTTCCATCCTGGTTCGCGTAGATCCCGGCCTCTGAAATCTGCTTTGGCGTAAAGATACTGCTTTCAAGATTGGTTTTGGCACGTTCCAAGCGATCCATCTTTTGCTCAAAGGCGGTCTTTCGCTCCTGAGAGACGCATCCCAGGTCTAGCGCCATCGGCGTCAGCCGCTGGTCAGCATTGTCAGCCCTCAGGGATAGCCGGAATTCTGCACGGGAGGTGAACATCCGATAGGGCTCTGTGACACCATGGGTGGTAAGGTCGTCGACCATAACCCCAATATAGCTGTTCGAACGCCCAAACATCACCGGCTCGCGCTGCAAGCATTTCGACGCAGCACTCAGACCTGCAACCAATCCCTGGGCCGCTGCTTCCTCATAGCCGGTGGTGCCATTTATCTGCCCCGCCAGATAAAGCCCAGGCACGTCCTTTAGCGAGAGATCAATGGAGAGCGCACGGGGATCGATGTAGTCATATTCGATAGCATAGCCCGGCTGCAGGATCTCCGCTTTCTCCAGGCCAACGATGGAGCGCACATAGTCTTCCTGTACATCCACCGGCAGGCTTGTAGAAATACCGTTTGGATAGACCGTGTGGTCATCAGCGCCTTCGGGCTCCAGGAAGATCTGATGCGAGGTCTTGTCTGCAAAACGTACGATCTTGTCTTCGATCGAGGGGCAATAACGTGGCCCTACCCCATCGATGTGTCCGCCATACATTGCAGAGCGTGTGAGGTTGTCACGAATAATCTCGTGGGTCTTTTCATTGGTATGGGTGATCCCACAAACAACTTGCCTGGCTGACAGCGATTTAGTCATGAAGGAAAAGAAGGTTGGGTCCTCGTCTCCCGGCTGCCCTTCCAGAATGTCCCAGTTGATTGTCCGCCCATCCAATCGAGGTGGAGTGCCGGTTTTGAGACGCCCCATCGGGAGCTCAAAGCTGTCTAGGCGTTCTGCCAGGCGAATCGAAGGTTTGTCGCCCATCCGACCGCCAGGTTTGGAGACATCCCCGATGTGGATGACACCGCGCAAAAAAGTTCCTGTGGTGAGGATGACAGACTGACTGTGTATCTCGCTGCCATCTGCCAGAACCACTCCGGCAACCCGTGTCCCGGACATCAGGAAATCTGTGGCCTCACCTTCTATGATTTCCAGATTGGACTGCTCTTCCGTCTCGCGCAGCATTTCCCGTCGGTAGATACCGCGATCTGATTGCGCACGAGGGCCTTGCACAGCTGGTCCCTTGCGGCGATTGAGCAAGCGGAATTGGATGCCGGCCAGGTCGGCGACACGACCCATGACTCCATCCATTGCGTCAATCTCGCGCACCAGATGACCCTTGCCCAGACCACCAATCGCAGGGTTACAGGACATCACACCGATGCCGTCCCGTGTTAGGGTGATCAGCGCGGTGCGTACTCCCATACGGGCCGCTGCATGGGCGGCCTCGGTTCCCGCATGACCACCACCAATAACAAGGACATCAAAATCCGAATGTTTCACGTGAAACACTCCCTATTTTCCAAGACAAAAACTGGAGAAAATTTCATCCAGAAGATTTTCAACACCAACACGCCCCACCAGCATTTCCAACGCTCGAATGGCAGAGCGCATATCTTCGGCTGCTATATCATAAAACTCGGACCCGCGCTGTAGAACCGCCTGCGCCGCACAAAGGCTGTTCAGCGCCTGCACCATCATATCGCGATGACGGGCACGGGTGGCAATGCCTACCTGGGTCGACCGTTCCCTGAGCACCTCTGAAACATGATTGACCAAAGCATCCACCCCCTGCCCGGTCTTGCCCGAGATTGATCCCTCATGGCTGTTGCGCTGATCCGCTTTAGGAGCCAGACGGATATCGCCAGGGCGCATTTCAATTTCCAGGCTTTCCTCAGGTTCGGCTAGGAAAACCCGCAGATCGGCCAGATCGGCGCGTTTTCGGGCCAATTCAATGCCAATACCTTCGACGTGATCATCAGTGTCGCGCAATCCAGCGGTGTCCAATAGCGTCACAGGCAACCCTGCAAGATCCATACGAACCTCGATCACATCTCGGGTGGTGCCAGCGAATTCCGAGGTAATCGCCGCCTCACGACCTGCTAAGGCGTTGAGAAGGGTTGATTTTCCAACATTCGGCGCGCCGATGATGGCCACTTCGAACCCGTCGCGGATGCGTTCTGCGATCTTCACACCCTCAGTTTCGCGCTGCAGATCCTTTACCACACCCTGTAACAGGGCTGTGACCTCTGGAGTGACATCGACCGGGACATCCTCGTCGGCAAAATCAATGGTGACTTCTATCAGGGAGGCCGCCCGGATCAGATCCGCGCGCCAGCGCTCCGCCAAGTGACCCAAGCCGCCGGCCAGAACCACCTGGGCCTGTTTGCGCTGTGCTTCAGTTTCCGCGTCGATCAGATCTGCCAGACCTTCGACCTGAGCCAGATCCAGCTTGCCATTTTCTAAGGCGCGACGAGTGAACTCCCCCGGTTCTGCCAGCCGCAATTCAGCTGTACCAGCCAGCGCATCAAGCACGGCAGAAACCACTGCTGTGCTTCCATGTACTTGAAATTCAACAACATCTTCTCCGGTGAAGCTGGCCGGCGCGGCAAAGCACAGCACCAGAGCCTCGTCCAGATGGTTGCCCTCAGCATCCTGCAGAACCCGCAGCCCGCGCGCCTTAGGCCCGATCGGCCTGGCACAGAGGCAATTGGCAGCCTTCAGGGCCAGCGGGCCAGAAATACGGATTACCGAAACCCCGGCCTTCCCCTGAGCGGAGGCCAAGGCAAAGATCGTGTCCATGATGGCTGTCCTCTTTCGCCGCGCCCCTGTTCAGCCCGGGGTCTAGGTGTTCATCGAGTCAAAGAAATCCGAGTTGGACTTGGTCTGTTTCAACTTGCCCAGCAGGAATTCAATGGCATCAGTGGTGCCCATCGGGTTGAGAATCCGGCGTAGAACGAAGGTCTTGGCGAGATCGCCCTTGTCGACCAACAGCTCTTCTTTCCGGGTGCCGGATTTGAGGATGTCGATGGCGGGATAGACGCGTTTGTCGGCGATCTTGCGATCCAGAACCAGTTCCGAGTTACCGGTGCCTTTGAACTCTTCAAAGATCACCTCATCCATGCGGCTGCCGGTGTCGATCAGCGCGGTCGCGATGATGGTGAGCGAGCCACCCTCTTCGATATTCCGGGCAGCACCAAAGAAACGTTTGGGACGCTGCAGGGCATTTGCATCCACACCACCGGTCAGAACCTTGCCGGAGGAGGGCACAACTGTGTTGAAGGCCCTACCAAGTCTGGTGATCGAATCAAGGAGGATCACAACGTCTCGTTTATGCTCCACCAGACGTTTGGCCTTTTCGATGACCATTTCAGAGACGGCAACGTGGCGTGTTGCAGGCTCATCAAAGGTGGAGGACACCACTTCGCCTTTGACCGAACGCTGCATGTCGGTGACTTCTTCGGGGCGTTCATCAATCAACAGAACAATCAGATAGCACTCTGGGTGGTTCTTTTCGATCGAGTTGGCGATGTTCTGCAGGATCATCGTCTTACCGGTCCGAGGCGGCGCCACGATCAGCGAACGCTGGCCTTTGCCGATAGGGGCAACCAGGTCGATCACCCGGGCAGAACGGTCCTTTAAGGTTGGATCTTCGACTTCCATCTTCAGACGCTCATCAGGGTAGAGCGGCGTGAGGTTGTCAAAGGCGATCTTGTGCTTGGCTTTTTCCGGGTCCTCAAAGTTGATCTTGGTGACGCTGGTCATGGCAAAATAGCGTTCTGCCTCCAGCGGTGCCTTGATCTGGCCTTCGATGGTGTCACCGGTGCGCAGCGAATGTTTGCGGATCATGTCGGGCGAGACATAGATATCATCCGGGCCTGGCAGATAGTTGGCCTCTGGCGAGCGCAGGAAACCGAATCCGTCCTGCAGTACTTCCAAAACACCGTCACCGCCAATTTCCCAGCCCTCATCCGCGCGTTCACGCAGAATCTGGAACATCATCTCGCCCTTGCGCATGGTGGAGGCGTTTTCGATCTCCAACTCTTCGGCCATGGACAGAAGGTTCTTTGGGCTTTGCGCCTTGAGATCAGAAAGATTGAGGGATTCGACGGTCATCAATATATGGCCTTTTTGCCCCGGCTATTTGGGGAGAGCTGCTATTATCAAGTTCGGAGAACACGAGGGCCCGGACGGGCCTGTTGGGCGCCATACATAGGGCCTACCCCCTCGTAAGTCAAACGGCCTCTCCTGTGGCGTCTACAGCCGCTCTCAGAAGTATTTAAAACTGGAACCAAGACCCGTGTGATCAGAATTTGAAGATCACCGAAACCACAATCACCACCATCAAAAGGGTCGGCACCTCGTTCATCATGCGATAGCCGCGCCCGGTGATTTGATTGTTACCCGCAGCAAAGGCGCGCTGGCGCATCAAAAGCCAATAGTGGAACCAGGTCATGCCAACCACAGCCAGGGCCTTGCTCCAAGGCCACAGGGCGCTCCAGTCGACTATACCGGGGGTCGCTGCCATGAACAGTCCTGCCCCCCATGTGGCCATCATGGCAGGCCGCATGATGAGCCGATGCAGTTTGTCCTCCATAGTGACAAAGATCGGCAGGCTTTCAGGAACCTTCTCTGCCTGCTCCACGTGATAGACAAAGAGCCGTGGCAAATAGAATAGACCGGCCATCCAGCTGAGCACTGCCATAATGTGCAGGGACTTTGCATATGGGTAGAGGGTGAACATCCAGTCTGTCAGGTCCATCGGTCTCTCTCTCAGGCTTCCTTGGGTCACCCTTATAATAATAAAGAAAGATTTAAAGGATGATGTTTTTGTAGGGACAGGGATTTCAGTGGATTATTCAGTCTTTCACTGCCTTATCCCCACCCCGGATAAATCCCCCGCCTCATTGTCGCCACATTGGTGACACTTTGGTTAACACGCTTAAAAATAAGGGAAATTAAGGATTTGTTAACGAATATTACTATGGGGATAACCTTTGGAGGAATCGGGGAGAGAGAGGTTATCCCGTCTTTCAGAGTTATCCCAATCCCCGGCGGAGGAATCAGCCGGCAGTTTGATGGAATTTCGCTTTTCCCTGTGCACTTGCCAAAACCTCGGAAAACCATACAAACCATCCTATTAACCTGCGCATCTTTTCCATGGGGTTTTCCACATGTCTGCCCACATCCTCCTGGCCTCTGGCTCTGAGATCCGTGCCCAGCTGCTGCGTCAGGCCGGCGTAGAGTTTGACGTCCAGGTGGCCCGCGTCGACGAAGAGGCGATCAAAGCGGCGTTATTGGCCGAGGGTGCCAGCCCCCGAGATATCGCAGATGCCCTGGCCGAGGCAAAGGCGCGCAAGGTGAGTATGAAGCAGCCCGGCGTTCTGGTTCTGGGCTGTGATCAGGTGCTCGATTTTGAAGGTCAGCTGCTGTCCAAACCCCAAAGCGAAGATGAGGCCCTGGCGCAGCTTAGCGCCATGCGGGGCAAACGTCACATGTTACTGTCAGCTGCTGTGATCTATCGCGATGGCGAGCCGATCTGGCGTCATGTCGGCCAGGTGCGTCTGCGGATGCGGGACTGTTCGGATGGCTACCTCTCTTCTTATGTGACGCGAAATTGGGACAGCATCAGACATGCCGTTGGGGCCTATAAGCTCGAAGAAGAAGGCGTGCGCTTGTTTTCCAACATCGAAGGGAGTTACTTTACTGTTTTAGGACTACCTCTGGTGGAACTGCTCAACTATTTGGGACTACAGGGTGTAATTGATCAATGAGCGATAAGAAGATCCCTTTGGCCGGTGTGATCGGCTGCCCCGTGGCGCATTCCAAATCGCCGCAGCTGCAACGACACTGGCTGACAACGCTGGGCATCGCTGGCCATTATGTCCCGATGCATGTGGAGCCGGACGATCTGGAAGGCGTGATCCGCTCGCTGCCCAAGGCAGGGTTTGTCGGCGCCAATGTCACCATCCCGCATAAAGAAGCGGTGATGAAGATTGCCGATAAGGTCACCGACCGGGCCAAACTGATGGGCGCGGCTAATACCATGATCTTTCGCAGTGATGGCAGCATCCTGGCGGATAACACCGATGGCTATGGCTTTATCAAAAACCTGCAGCAGGGGGCACCGGACTGGCAGCCAGCGGATGGGCCTGCCGCAGTTCTGGGCGCTGGCGGCGCCTGCCGCGCGGTGGTGGCCTCTCTCATTGAATCCGGGATACCTGAAATTTTGCTGACCAACCGTACCCGTGAACGGGCCGATCAGTTGCAGCAGGAGTTTGGCAAGCGCATCCGTGTTGTTGATTGGGTGCAGGCTGGCAATATCATCGAAGAGGCAGCACTGGTGGTCAACACCACCTCGCTGGGCATGGTTGGGAATCCCCGGCTGCGGGTGCCACTGGATGGGCTCAAACCTGAAATGGTGGTCACAGATCTGATCTATACGCCGCTCAAAACCGATCTGCTGCAAACCGCCGAGGACGTTGGCTGTACGGTTGTGGATGGGCTGGGCATGTTGCTGCATCAGGCGGTGCCGGGATTTGAACGCTGGTTTGGCCAGCGCCCCGAAGTAGATACCGCCACCCGTGCGGCTGCCATCAGATGACCTTCTTTCTTGGCCTGACAGGCTCCATCGGTATGGGCAAAAGCACCACGGCGGGGCTGTTTGCGCAAAATGGCTGCGCAGTCTGGGATGCGGATGCGGCGGTGCATCGACTTTATGCAGCGGGAGGCAGCGCGGTGGCCCCCCTACAGGTGGCCTTTCCCGGTGCCATCGTTGACGGAATGGTTAGCCGAGCGGCGCTGAAAGAGATCCTGGCCCAGGATCCTGCAGCCTTCAAAGCACTCGAAGCCATCGTGCATCCCTTGCTGGCAGCAGATCGTCAGGCCTTTCGCGATGAGGCGACCAGCGATATTCTGGTCTTTGACATTCCGCTGCTGTTTGAAACCGCTGGTGACGGCGCGATGGATGCGGTTGCCTGCGTGCGGGTGGATGCTGCAACCCAACGGGAACGGGTGATGGAGCGGGGCACGATGACAGAGGCCCAGTTCGAACAGATCCTGGTCAAACAGATGCCGATTGACGAAAAAGCTGCTCGCGCCGATTTTGTTATTGAAACGGATACGCTGGATCACGCAAAAGAGCAGGTCCTGGCCATTCTCGGCCAGATCCGCGAGACACAGAGCAGAAAGACCTCCGCCGATGCGTGAAATCGTCCTCGATACCGAGACCACCGGCTTTGATCCGTTTTCCGGCGATCGCATTGTTGAGATTGGCGCAGTAGAGCTGCTCAACCATATGCCGACAGGCGAGACCTACCACGTCTATATCAATCCCGAACGCAGCATGCCGCAAGAGGCCTTTGGGGTGCATGGCATTGGGCCGGATCTGTTGGAGCCGCCACAAAAACCGGAGCCCGGTCAGGTGACCCTGCGCGACAAACCTGTCTTTGCCAAGGTCGGCCAGGGGTTCCTCGATTTTGTGGGTAGCTCACGTATGGTGATCCATAACGCCAGTTTTGACATGAAGTTCCTCAATGCCGAGCTGGACTGGATGGGCCTGCCGCAATTGCCGATGGATCAGGCGCTGGACACATTGGCGATTGCCCGCAAACGCTTCCCCGGCTCGCCTGCTACCCTGGACGCGCTCTGTCGTCGGTTCCATATCGATAACAGCAACCGGACCCTGCACGGGGCTCTGCTCGATTCTGAAATTCTGGCTGAGGTTTATCTTGAACTCACCGGCGGTAGGCAGCCGGATTTTGCCCTGTCCAGCACCGGTGGTGCAGGTGGCGGTCCGGTTGAGGATGACTGGCGCCCTGCCCCGCGTCCCAATCCGCTGCCTTCGCGATTGACTGCGAAAGAAGCCGAAGCCCATGAGGCCTTTGTCGCCAAGATGGGTGAGGACGCCCTGTGGAATCAAACGCCCGGCTAACTTCAGCCTGAATCAGGGCTGACCTTGCCGCAGACTGTCCAAAAAAAAAGCGCCGTTGACCCAGTCAGCGGCGCTTTTTTACTTTTTGATCAGGGATTTACTGCTGCGGTGCGGCTTCGGCTTGACGGCGGGCCAGCTCAGAGCGGTAGATCGCCACAAAATCCATATTGTCCAGGTTCAGCGGCGGGAAGCCACCGTCGCGGGTGATGTCAGAGACGATGCGGCGCAGGAAGGGGAAGGTCATGCGTGGGCATTCGATCAACAGGAAGGGATGCAGCTGATCCTCTGGCACGCCCTGGATGCTGAAAACGCCAACATATTCCAGCTCCAGCACAAACAGAACTTCGTCGCTCTCTTTGTTTTTGGATTCGATGTTCAATTTGGTCATCACTTCAAACTGGTTCTCGACCGAGCGTTTCTTGGCGTCGAGGTTGACCGAAACATTGACATCTGGCTGCACTTCGCCACCGGTGCCTTTTTGCGCCATGACGTTTTCAAACGACATGTCACGGATGTATTGACCCAAGATATTCATCTGGACCTGGGGCTGCTGTGTGCCCTCGCCTGCGCCATTTTCGGCCATTGAGATACTCCTAAAAATACGTTTTGCCCGTGCTTAACAGCTTGGCTCGGGTATCTCAACGGTTAGGGATAACAGCCATGGATTGAGGGGCTATTTTGGCCCTTCAACCCAGCCAGATGGCTTTTGGTTGGGCGATTTTGGCGTCACTTCTTCAAAGTCACCATCGATGATATCACCGGGGCCTGTGGCACCGGGTCGCTTGCCACCAGGATGCTGATTACCTGGATACTGGCGGCCATGCATGGCGCCGGGACCCATCTGAAACTGCGCCACTGTCACCCGTTTGCTGATGTAGCGATAGACGGCCACCCGCACCGGCGGCATCAGGAGGGCAAAGCCAAAAGCATCGGTGAAAAACCCCGGTGTCAATAGCAGCGCGCCGGCAAAGAGGATCATTGCCCCATGGGCCAGAGGTTCTGCCGGATCAGACAGGGTCTGGAAGGAATTGCGCATCTGTCCCAATGCCATCTGCCCCTGCGAGCGCACCAGCGCGGTGCCCAGAACTGCGGTCAGCACCACGATCGCTAGCGTTGGCCACAGGCCAATCGCGCCGCCCACCTGGATGAACAGGCCAATTTCAATAAGTGGCACCATCAGAAAGGCGAGAAAAAGATACATTTGGCGGTTTCCTCTGTACAAACGCTGGACGGTAGACTTGCCACCCCTGACGACCTACATAAGGAGTGAATGCGCGGGTTTCAAATCCGGGCTTGGAATATCCAACGAGAGGTTCTTATGGAGTCGTCCTTGATTAGTCTTTTGGTTTTGGCCGGTATTGCGGTGTTTTTGATCCTGCGTCTCAGAAGCGTTCTGGGCACGCGCGAAGGTTTTGAAAAACCCCCCGTCGCGCCCTCGGAACGGCGCAGCAATCGCCCTGATCTGGAAGTGATCGAAGGGGGGCCTGATCGCGATATCATCGATCACGTCGAAGAGGGTTCCGCCCAGGCCTCTGCGCTGGCAGCGATGAAACGCACCGAGCCATCTTTTCAGGTTGGTGAATTTGTTCAGGGTGCCCGCAGCGCCTATGAGATGATCCTGATGGGATTTGAGCGCGGCGAGCTGGACAATCTGCAGGGGTTTTTGGCTGAAGATGTGTTCGACAGCTTTGTCGAGGCGGTGGCGCAGCGCGAAGACCAGGGGCTGACCATCGAAGCCGAATTCATCGGTGTGCGCGAAACCACCGTGGTCGACGCCACCTTTGATGAGATGAGCGGCAGTGCCGAGCTGACCATGCGGTTTGTCGGTGAGCTTACATCCGTGGTGCGCAACCGCGACGGCGAGATTGTCGAAGGTGATGCCAAGGCAGTGAAACGCCAAAAGGACACCTGGGTCTTTGCCCGCAGCATGGGGGCTGACGATCCGAACTGGCAGTTGGTTGCCACGGACGGATGAGGACAGTGCTCCGGAATTTATTCCGGGCAGCGGCATTTGCGGGAGGCACAATGACAGCCGCATCCGCAAATGCTGAAACCAGTTACACGATGTTGGACTTCTCCCAGCTCAATGGCTGGGCAGAGGACAACCACGCGTCCGCGCTCAAGGTTTTTCTGGAAACCTGCCCCGATCTGAAAGATCAGGACTGGCAAACGCTCTGCGCTGTGGCGCAGTCTCAGGACCTGTCTGGGCCAAAGGCTGCAGCCGGCGCGCGTAGTTTCTTTGAGCTGTTCTTTCGTCCGATACTGATCGAGGATGGCGCCCCGGCGCTGTTCACGGGCTATTTTGAACCGGAGCTGGATGGCTCTCGGTTTCGATCCGGCCGCTATCGCTATCCGGTCTACAAAATGCCCCCTGAGGCCAAGCGCAGCAATCCCTGGTTGGCGCGGCGCGATATCCTCACCGGCAACGTGATGCAGGGCCGCGGGCTGGAGATCGCCTGGGTCGATGACCCGGTCGAGCTGTTCTTTTTGCAGATCCAGGGCTCTGGTCGCATTCGCCTGAATGATGGCGGCACCATCCGGGTCGGCTATGGCGGCGCAAATGGTCATCCCTATCGCTCAATTGGTGCTGAAATGGTGCGCCGTGGCATCTATAATGCCCATCAGGTCAGCGCCCAGGTGATCAAGGCCTGGGTGCGGCGTAATCCGGTTGATGGTCGCGAGCTGTTGTTGCACAACCCGTCTTATGTCTTTTTCCGTGAAATCCGCAGAATCCGCCCGTCCAAGGGACCTTTTGGTGCGATGAACCGCTCGGTGACCACCCTGCGCACCCTGGCTGTGGACCCCAAGTTCACGCCGCTTGGCGCACCCGTCTGGATGGAGAAAGACGGCGAGACCCAGATGCGCAGATTGATGATCGCGCAGGATACTGGATCTGCGATCAAAGGCGCGCAGCGGGCGGATGTTTTTTACGGCACCGGTGACAGCGCCGGCCAGGCCGCAGGTCGGCTGCGCGATCCCGGACGCATGGTGACCCTGCTGCCCATTCAACGTGCCTTTGCGCTGGTTCCGGATGACTACTGATGAGCCGACGTAAACTGACTTCGGAGGAGGTAGAGCTCTGGCATCAGGTGGTGGAGCACACCGAGCGACTGCATCCCGGTAGTCATTCCACCCCACCTGCCCTGCCGTTGCCAAAACCTAAACCCGCCAAGGCGCCCCAGGCGCGGTCCGAGAACCTGCTGGAGGCTTTTGAGCTGGGCAGCCGGGCCAAACCAAAACCGCAGCGCCATAACCTGAAGCCAAGCCCGGCCAAGGCGCTGGCGTCAAATCCGCTTCAGATGGACGAAAAAGCCTTTCGCCGGATGAAGCGGGGCAAGCTGAAGCCGGAGGGCAAGCTGGATCTGCATGGGATGCGGGTGGAGGGCGCTCATCCGGCGCTGACCCGGTTTATCCTTTCGGCGCAGGCCTCGGGCAAACGTCTGGTGCTGGTGGTGACGGGCAAGGGCAAAGACCGAGATGAGCCGGGGCCAATCCCGGTACCGCGCGGCATTTTGCGCCACCATGTGCCACAATGGCTGGCCCTGCCACCACTGGCGCAGGCGGTGCTGCAGGTTACCCCGGCCCATGTCAGCCATGGCGGTGAAGGTGCCTATTACGTCTATCTGCGCCGCACCAGATAGCTCTGTCAGGTCTAGCGTTCGTCGCCTGTAAAGGTAACGACAGAGACCTCGTCTACCCGGTCCAGATCAAGGATATGCCCAGGCAAAATACGCCCAAGATCAAAAACGCGGGGATCCTCTTCAAAGATTTCGGCGGTCACCTGTGCCTGGTTCAACAGGCTGAGGAGGGCTGGCGAGGTCGCGGTGATGAAATGACCGGATTCCGCGTTTTTGGCAAAGGCCGTGGTGTCGATGATTTCGATCGGTAGGTCCGCCACGAGATCAACCGAGCTCAGATTGCCAAGCCGCTCGCGGCTATGCGTGCCCCGGATGCGCTGTGATATGTTGAGGATCTTGTCCTTGCTGGAGACAAAAACAATGAAGGGTTCCGGTACCTCGTCAAACCGGCGCATCTGACTGCGGAACAGATCCAGATCCAGATCCGGTGACATCAGGACCACCCCGGATAGGTTCCGATCTGACCAGTTGGGTGTCTTGATTTCAATCTGCCGCAGGGTCTCCATCGTCAGAACAGAGCCCATGGAATGCGCTGCCAGCACAATCCGCTGCGCGCCGGATTTCTTCAGGTGGCGGAGCAACTGTTCCAGCCCGTCGCGGGCAAAGAGCACGCTGTCGCCATCATAGGCGTAGCCCAGAGGACTGCCCAGGCTGGGCCAGGAATAGATCACTGAAGCGCCAGGCGTATTGAGATCATAGGCCATTTGTGCGGCCCGGAAGGCGGCCTCGGTCTGGGTGGAATTGTAGCCATGCACAAAAACCAGCACATCGCGTTCATGTGACGGGAACTTGTTCAATTCTTCCTTCAACCGAAGATCAAAGGCTGAGAGTTCCTCAAACTGATGACGGGCAGCCAGGGTAAACTCGTTTCTGGGGTTTGGGTTGTCATAGCCAAATTGCAGATTGCCCGGAGTGTGGTTGGGCGGGATGGAGACCGTCAGTTCCAAGAGGCTATAGTCCTCGCTGCGTTCAGGCCCAAAGGATCCATCCGGCAGTTCAACGCGGTTGGTGGCAACAAAAACGGTTTTTGGAGTTCCAACTGCCAGGGCCGAAGGGGTGACCGGAGAGATGCTCCGGTCAGTACAGCTCACTAAAACACAGAGGCAGAGGCCGACAGCAATACGAAGGGACAGCATAAAAACCTCGGGCACAGAACAAGCTTCTAGAAGACGCAAGACTCGCTGGGGTCTGGCGTCTGCTGGAAACTAACCCGGCAACACGGGGATGAAAACCAAATCTATGCGCTGCCGGAAAAACTGTTACAAAACATAGCGGCTGAGGTCGTTTTTACCCGCCAGTTCGCCCAGATGTTTACCGACATATTGCGCATCAATGGTGATCTTGTCGCCTCCCCGATCGGGCGCATTAAACGACAGATCCTCAAACACCCGCTCGATCACCGTATAAAGCCGCCGCGCGCCGATGTTTTCAACCGAGCGGTTGACCTCGGCGGCGATCTTGGCCAGGGCGGCAATGCCGTCTTCGGTAAAGCTGACCTCGACCTCCTCGGTGCTCATCAGGGCGGTATATTGCAGCGTCAGCGCATTGTCGGTTTCGGTCAGAATGCGGATGAAGTCCTTTTCGGTCAGGCCGCGCAGATTGACCCGGATCGGCAGACGGCCCTGCAGTTCCGGCAGCAGATCCGACGGTTTGGCGATATGGAAGGCGCCAGAGGCGATAAACAGGATATGGTCGGTCTTGATCGGCCCGTGTTTGGTGCTGACAGTGGTGCCCTCAATCAGCGG
This sequence comes from Pseudophaeobacter sp., assembly GCF_039971195.1. GTDB lineage: Bacteria > Pseudomonadota > Alphaproteobacteria > Rhodobacterales > Rhodobacteraceae > Pseudophaeobacter. The sequence continues at coordinate 8,004 of NZ_JBDWPJ010000049.1, read as the reverse complement.
CAAGAGATCACGCTGCACTCCTTCGCGGCTGACGTCGCCGCCCCGCGCATCCGAGCGCGCGCAGACCTTGTCGATCTCGTCTAGGAAGACGATACCGCTTTGCTCTACTGATTCAACGGCAGCGCGGGAAACGACCTCGTCGTCGAGCAGCTTGTCGGCCTCGTCGCTTATCAAGACCTCATAGCTTTCGGCCACGGTCATCTTTTTGCGCACGGTGCGCCCGCCCATGGCTTTGCCCAGAAGATCCCCGATATTGAGCATGCCCATATTGCCACCACCCGGCTGGCCGGGGATATCAAACATATTACCCATGGGGTTGGAGCTGTCTGCTACCTCTAACTCAATAATGGCATTGTCCAATTGGCCGGAGACCAGTTTTTTGCGGAAAACTTCGCGGGTGGTTTCGCGGGCATCCTCGCCGGCCAGGGCGGTGATCACCCGGTCTTCGGCAGCGGCTTTTGCCTTTGCCTTGACGTCTTCGCGCATAAACTCACGAGTCTGCACGATGGCGCTGTCCACCAGATCCCGGATGATCTGCTCGACATCGCGGCCGACATAGCCAACTTCGGTAAACTTGGTGGCTTCGACCTTGATAAAAGGCGCGCGAGCCAGTTTGGCCAGGCGGCGGGAGATTTCGGTCTTGCCCACACCAGTGGGGCCGATCATCAGGATATTCTTGGGATAGACCTCGTCGCGCAGGTCATCCGACAGCTGCTTGCGCCGCCAGCGGTTGCGCAGAGCCACGGCAACGGCGCGTTTGGCGTCGTTCTGGCCAATGATAAAACGGTCCAGTTCAGAAACGATTTCACGGGGGGTCAGATCAGTCATAGGAGGTCTCGTTTCAGTGAGAAGGAGGTAGGCGGTGCAGCGGCAGCACCGCAGAGAAGAGCGACAGGAGGCTGGCCCGGATTCGCGCCCAGAAGGCGCCCAGCATCACCAGCACAAAGCCCAGGATCAGCACGGTCACCGCGGCGCCATCGCCGTCAAACACGGTGCTGGCCAGGGTGACACTATAGCCGATGGCGGCAATCAGGAAAGACCGCCGATCAATGACAATGGCCACCAGGGCAAAGCCCAGCAGCACCGCCACAAGGGTCAGCTGCGCGGAGGAGGTGCCGCTTTCCAGCAGGCTCAGCGCGATGGTATTGACCAGCGCCGGGGCGGCGACAACATGCAGCCAGAATCCCTGGGCCGAGCGACGGGTGACACGATGCGGATCGCTGAGGTCAAACATCATCGCCACGGCAAAGACCGCAAGCCCAACCAAGAGGGTCACCCAGGCAAAGGGGCCAGAGGCTGAAAACAAGAAGAAATCGCTGATCCCCGTCGGGCTGCCTGCCTGCTCTGCCGCCACCATCAGGGTGAGGGCAAAGATACCAAGCGCGATCAGCGCCATGGAAAAAGGCACCCGGAAGCGAAACCAGAACAGCGCCACTGCAGCGGTGGTCAGCGCCATTGGCAGCGGCAGGCTGGAGAAATCATTCTGCGCCACCATGAAGGGTTCCGAGAAAAACGCGGTGATACCGGTGCCCGCATTACCGGCCCAAAGCAGCGAGAGCGCAATGGCCGGGGCGATCATCCGGCGACGGCGAATGAAATACTCGGCAAAGATCCAGAGCACCACAGCCCCCAGTGCTGCGGAATAGATGGTTTTATCGACATAGCCGCCCAGGGAGCCTGCGATAAAGGCCGCCGTCACAGCTGCCCAGCCGGAGGCCAGAATGAGCATGCCAATGACGATGAAGATCTCGTTGAAGCCTTTGAACAGCTCAAAGGGTTCATCCCCCGGGGACAGATCCTCGCGGGCGCCGCGCCGGCTATGGGCCATGGCCAACAAAGACGCCGCCTGCGCTTCGCTAATCAGGCCAGAGCCCACAGCGGCGCGAATATCATCCTGGTCGATCTGGCTCACATCAGGTCTCCGCAGTGGTGTCAGTGTCATTTGCACCGGCCGCGATGCTTTCGACGGTCAGACGTCCATTTGTGTAGACGCAGATATCTGCCGCAATCGCCATGGCCTCACGGGCTACGGTCTCGGCGTCGCGATCACTGTCGATCATGCCACGGGCAGCGGCGAGGGCAAAATTCCCACCAGATCCAATTGCAGCAACGTTATGTTCAGGCTCCAGCACATCGCCTGCCCCGGTGATCACCAGTAGCTCAGTCCCATCGGTGACGATCAGCATGGCTTCGAGTTTCTGCAGGTATTTATCGGTGCGCCAATCTTTGGCCAGCTCAACACTGGCCCTGGCCAACTGGCCAGGCGTGGCCTCAAGCTTGGCTTCCAGTCGCTCCAGCAGGGTAAAGGCATCTGCGGTGGATCCGGCGAAACCTGCCACCACATCAAATCCACCGGGCGACAGCCTGCGCACCTTGCGGGCGGTTCCCTTGATCACGGTCTGGCCAAGCGAGACCTGGCCATCTCCGGCGATGACCACTTCTCCACCCTTTTTGACACCAATAATGGTGGTTCCGTGCCAGCCGGGGAATTGATCATCAGCCATTTTTGCCTCCAGTTTTGGTGCTCCCTATATGGAACCATCCCCGGTTCTGTACAAGGCTCGGCTGGCAGCGCTGTTTTTTAACCTGCCAACCCGTTTGTCTGTGCCAGTTTTTCCGGCGCGTTAACATTTTGCTTACTTGCTATGCATCCAGCGCATTTCGGGGCTGTTTAATGGGCAATTGTGAGACTCACCTAGGCCTCCTACATGGAGCCTACAGACAGACAACACGCAAGACACACGAATTCAAAAGGACTAGTGCAATGACGACCGCAAACCTCCATGCGCCGCTGGGCGCAGTCTCCGTTCTTCGTATGGTAGACGGCATCCTGAACCTGAAATCCAACCTGGTTGAATGGAACGAAGCCCGCCAGACCCGCAAGGCTCTGTCGCAGCTCTCCGTAGCTCAGCTGGACGACATCGGTGTGACCCAGGCGGATATCGCCAAACTGTAAGTTCTACAGTTGCGGCGCAGAAGCGCCAAACGAGATAAGCCGCTCCATTTGGGGCGGCTTTGTCTTTTTCATGGGCGCTGCGCCTTCAGGAGCTGAGCCTGTAGTTTGCCGCCTGATCCGGCAGCCAGGCTTCAATCGCGGCGGTGGCCACCACATGTAGCCCGTCTGATTCCGGATCCGAGACATTCAACCCGCCCTTGATGGCCCGCACCGTGGCGCGCCCGCGCGGCAGATCCTGCGCCACGAGGTCACAATTCACCGCTCCGGGCTGTTGCACCGCAATAGTGACAGCGACCCGCATCTGGGTATGATCTATGCCCAGCTTGGAAAACAGGGTGATCGAGGAATGATGCAGCGCGTCCTGCACCGCCCGGCGCGCGGCCTTGGTATAGTCCTGACCATAAAGATCATTGCCCGTGCCCATTTCCAGAATGATGCGCTTTTCCATCAGCTTTTCCATTACAGGGCCTCCATGTCAAAGGAGACAATGACGGCGGCGTTGGCAATCACTGTGCAGCCCTCCACATGGGGTTTTGCCACATCCAGCCCACCTTCCGTTACCGTGATGGAGGGCTGGCCATAGGGAAAAATCGCCTTGAGCGCCGCAACATCAACCCGCTCCGGCTTGGCAACGCCGATCTCGGCGTCAATGATCATCGCCTCTTTGGGGAAATCAAACAGCTCCGCCACATTGACCGAGTTATGCCACAGCGCGTCCTTGATGGCGCGGCTTGCAGCCTCGGTATAATCCTCGCGGCGCAGCGATGTGCCGATCCCAAATTCCACCAATACCCGTGTTTTTGCCATACCACCCTCCCTGTCTAGGCTGTTGCTTACTCTCGCCACCCCGGCGCAAAAGAAAACCCCAGATCTTCATTTGGCCAAAAATATCCCGGGGGAGTCGCCGCAGGCGACGGGGGCAGCGCCCCCTGCCCGCGCGCGGCTGCGGAGGTGCGGTCAGATCAGCTAGGTACCGGCCTGTAGCATGCCCCGAATTTTTACAGCCTTCTCAAAATGGTCCAGCTGATGGGTCTTGATCCACCAGCTCGCTACCTGCATCAACAACTCCGGGTCATCGTTGCGGTTCTTGAAAAAGGCATAAAAGGACAAGCCAACCCCTTCGCCCTTTTTGGCAATCTTATCAGAACAAATGGCAATGGCCTTTTGGCGAAAATCCGGCGTCATGGGCAAATCCAGGGTCAAGAAATCGGAACAAAGAAAAAGGCGCCCTCCGCAGAGCGCGCCTGATGCAATCAAAAGTCAAAGCAATCAGATGCTTTCGTTGATCCAGCTTTGCAGTGCGGCCTTGGGGGCGGCACCAGCGCGGTTGGAGACAACCTCGCCGTCCTTAAAGATGAACAGCGCCGGAATGCCACGCACGCCCATGGCGGCTGCGGAATTCGGGTTGCTGTCGACATCGACCTTCACAACCTTCACCTTGTCGCCATATTCCGCTGCCAGCTCTTCCAGCGCGGGGCCGATCTGCTTGCAGGGACCACACCATTCGGCCCAAAAGTCCACCACAACGGGGACAGAGGAATTCTTGACTTCGGCGTCAAATGTTTCGTCGGTGACGGCTACGGTGGACATGGGAATGTCTCCTGAGATCTGTGGCAACTGGAAGTTGGAACCTAGGTAGAGCTTAACAGATCGTCAAGGTTCCAACACCGGCTTAAGCGCATCTGTCACAAGATCGTGCGGCAGCATCATCAGGCTTGCACTGCGGGTCCACAGAAGCGCGGTTTCAATCTGGCGATCCGGGTAGATCTGCGCCAGAGCCATGGCATAGGCCGCCATCTGGCGCAGCAGGCCTTTTGGGCAGCTTTGCGGGTTCTCTGGCACCAGCGCATTGGATTTGAAATCCACCGCCAGTACCCGGTCCGGCGTCACGATCAGCCGGTCAATAAGACCAAAAAGCCGCTTTTCCCCCAGATGACCGGTGACCGCTACCTCCGCCAGAGTTTCAAGGGCAAAGATATGCGCCAAATCCGGGTTCATCAGCACCCTGCCGGCCTCAGCCAGCAGCTCCGCACGATCCTCGGCCTGGGGCAAAAGCCGCTGCGCCAGATCTTCCCAATCCAGGCTTGGCGCGTTGGGCAGATGTTCCAAGAGCAGATGCAGGCGCGACCCCCGTGCCATGGCCTCTTCTTCGTCAAGGCCGTGATCCCCGGGCAGGGCCTTGGCACCGCCAAGGTCCGAGGGTTTTAAGCTCGCTTCCGGGGCCTGATAGGTCGGGGCCGGGCGGGTAAAGACTTCTGGCAGCAGGGCCTTGGTTTTGGACGTGACCTCATGGGGGACAAATTCCAGCCCCTCCCAATCGCCATGGGACAGCCGCAAGCCAGTGCCTCCGGGCAATTCGCACTCTACCGCGCCACCCTGCCGCAGCGCTGCCTCGACCCGCTGATACCAGCTGTCGCCCTCTTTGGAGAGGGTGCCCGCGGTTGCGACGATCAGCCATTTTTCTGCCCGCGTCAGCGCCACATACAAGAGCCTGAGCCGTTCGTTTTGTTGTTTCTCCTGTGCCGCCTCGCGGGCAGAAAACAACAGATCCGGCATCTGATCCTTGGGCAGCTTCCACAGCGGCGTGCCATCGGCCACCATGATTTCGGCGTCGCTTGGCGCGTTGCGTTTGGCGGTGTCCGGCAGGATCACAATCGGCGCTTCCAGCCCCTTGGAGCCATGCACTGACATCACCCGGATCATATCGCCAGAGGCCCCCATCTGCCGTTTGATCTCCAGATCATCGGTCTGCATCCAGACCAGAAACCCGGTGAGGCTGGGAATATCCGAGCGCTCATAGGCCAGCGCCTGCGACAGAAGCGCGTTGATGCCATCCTCGGCCTCGGCACCCAAACGGCCCAGCAGTTTCTGCCGCCCCTGATGACGGGTCAGGATCCGTTCAATCAGATCAAAGGGCCGCAAAAAGTCGGTTTGATCGCGCAGGTCGTCCAGCACCGCCAGGGTCTCGGCAAATTCTTCGCGCCGCTCTCGCAGGGCGGGCCAAAGGTGCTTGCTGCTGCGGCGGTGCGCCAGGTCAAACAGCATCTGTTCCGACCAGCCGAACAATGGCGATTTCAGTGCTTCGGCAAGGGAGAGCGAATCCTCCGGCGTGGCCAGGAAAGACAAGAGCGCGGCGATGTCCTTGACCGCCAGTTCAGCCCCAACCTTGAGCCGGTCAGCGCCCGCGATGGGAAGTTCGGCGTTCTTGCAGGCGCGGATAATCTCGGAAAACAGCTCAGACCGGCGCTGCACCAGAATAAGGAAATCACCGGCATGGACTGGGCGGCGCTGAAACGTGCCACGCACTGTGCCATCCTTGGGAATGGTCACACCACTGTCGATCATCTCCTTGATCTGGGCGGCAATGCGGTCTGCCAGAATAACCGTGTGGTGACGGCTGCCGGGGCGATCCACCGGATCGGTCCAGTCGCTGTCCTCGTCATCTTCGGTCTTGTCCACCGCGGGCCAAAGATCCACCCGACCGGGCAGGTCGGATTTAAACGCCCGGTGCAGCGCATCGGCGTGAAAACCGGCGCCGGGGCTGTCTTTGAACACCAGATCCACCAGCCGTAGGATCGCGGCAGAGGAGCGGAAAGAGAACTCAAGCGCCGCATTCTGTAGGTTAGAGCCGGATTCCGCCAGCCGGTCGGCAAATTCCACCTGCATCCGGTCAAAGGCATCCGGATCCGCCCCCTGAAAGGAATAGATCGACTGTTTCTTGTCACCGACCACAAAGATGGTCCGGTCCACTTCCGAGCGAGCTCCCTCGCCGGCGGTGAATTCCTGCGCCAGTTTTTCGATCACATCCCATTGCACCGGGCTGGTGTCCTGGGCCTCGTCCACCAGAATATGGTCAATGCCGCCATCCAGACGGTAAAGCACCCAGGCCGCCACCGCTGGGTCATTCAACAGATGGCGGGCATTGAGGATCAGATCGTCAAAGTCGAGCCAGCCGCGCTGCTGTTTGCGCCGCTCATATTCCGGCAGGAAGGCCTGGGCAAATTGGTGCAGATCATGGGATTTGCGCGCCGCCACCAGCGCCAGCCGTTTGCCGCGGGCCTCTTCGACCCGTCGCATCAGCGGTTCCAGCTGATCCATCAGGGCAACATTTGCCTCGCGCAGTTTTTTGGTGGGGAACTTGCCGATCTTGGCGGAAAAGGGCTCTGCCGCCCCGGCTCCGGTCAGGAAGATGCCCTCTAATATCGGTAAATCGGTAAGTCCCGGCGTGGAAATACTGGCGAGCTTGGCAGCGGCGCGTTGGTCTGTGGTGCCGCCGGTCTCCAGCATGACGCGGGCGCGCGATAGCAGCTCTGCCTCGCCGCCAAGAAAAACCAGCTCTTCCAAGGCGGACTGATCAAAGCCCCCCGGCAGATCAAACCGCGCCAGCAAAGCGGCCCAGTCCAGCGGGGTTTCAAATTCGGCGCGGCGCTGGCACAGGGCTGCGGTCAGATCCGCAAAATCACTGCCACCCACATGGCGCGCCAGGGGTTCCACCAGAGAGGCCAGATCGCCCTTGGCCATATCCTCGACAATCTCAGCCCGCAAAAGCGTGGCCGCGCGGTCTTCCATCTCGGAGAACTGCGGGCTGACCCCGGCCTCCAGCGGAAAGCGGCGCAGCAGCGACGAGCAAAAGGAATGGATGGTCTGAATTTTCAACCCGCCGGGGGTTTCAATCGCACGGGCAAAAAGTGTGCGCGCCTGCGATAGCCCCTCGAGAGAGATCGCATCCTCGGCCCCCAGATCGGCAAGCGCGGTGGTGAGGGCCTCATCGCGCAGCATCGCCCATTCCCCGAGCCGCTGAAACAGGCGGTTCTGCATCTCGCTGGCGGCGGCCTTGGTATAGGTGAGGCAAAGGATATGCTGCGGCTGCACACCCTTCAGCAACAGCCGCGCCACCCGATCGGTCAGCACCTTGGTCTTGCCGGATCCGGCATTGGCCGCCAGCCAGGTAGAGGCATCAGGCCGCGCGGCACGAAACTGCGCCTCGGATGCGGCATCGCGGTGGTTCTGGGCGGCGCTCATGTCAGATCCTCAGGGGTGGGGGTGGC
>NZ_JBDWPJ010000048.1:0-4510 GCF_039971195.1 Pseudophaeobacter sp. | reverse complement strand
CGGATCTGGCTTGGCTATTACCACGAACCCCGGCTGATCTACGCTGAACCCGCCTTTCGCAAGGGGCCTTACAAGGCCAGTAATCGGCGCACCGTGCATCTGGCCGTGGATGCCTTTGCCCCGGCTGGCAAGCCGATGTTTGCGCCACTGGCGGGCGAGGTCTTTGTGGTGGAAAACCGCAGCGGGCATCTCGACTATGGCGGCGTGATCATCCTGCGCCATGAAACCCCGGCGGGGGATCCGTTTTATACCCTCTACGGCCATCTGGACCCGGAATGCTGCGCGCAGCTTTCGGTAGGCGACAAGATCACCAAGGGCGAAGAGTTTTGCCGCCTGGGCGATGCCAGCATGAATGGCGGCTGGGCGCCGCATGTGCATTTCCAACTGGCGCTCACCACCGAAGGCATCGAAGCCGATTGGCCCGGCGTTGGCGACCCGGACGAGATGTACATGTGGCGCGCCATCTGCCCCAACCCGGCGGCGTTGCTCAACCTGCCGGATGAAAAATGCCGCTATACTCCCACCAATAAGGACGAAATCCGCCAGCATCGCAGGGATCATTTTGGCGGCAATCTGAGCCTCACCTATGCCGATCCGGTGATGCTGGTGCGCGGCTGGAAACATCACCTGTTTGACGAATGGGGTCGGCCCTATCTGGACGCCTATAACAATGTGCCCCATGTCGGCCACGCTCATCCGCGTATTCAGGCGGTGGCGGCGGATCAGCTCAAGCGGATGAACTCCAACACCCGCTACCTGCATCCGGCGCAGACCGCATTTGCCAAAAAAATCCTGTCAAAATTGCCGGACCACCTTGAGGTCTGCTTCTTTGTCAATTCCGGCACCGAGGCCAACGAGCTGGCCCTGCGCCTGGCCCGCGCTCATACCGGCGCCAAGGGCATGGTGACGCCGGATCACGGCTATCATGGCAATACCACCGGGGTGATCGATGTCTCTGCCTATAAATTCAACGCCCATGGCGGCGTTGGCCCCTCGGATTGGGTCGAGATCGTCGAGGTCGCCGACGACTATCGCGGCAGCTTTGGCCGCGATGATCCAGACCGGGCGCAGAAATTTGCCGATCTTGTGGATCCCGCAATCAAGGCGCTGCAAGATCGCGACCAGGGGGTGGCCGGATTCATCGCCGAGACCTTTCCTTCCGTGGGTGGCCAGATCATTCCGCCCAAGGGCTATCTGCCAGCAGTCTATGAAAAGATCCGTGCCGCCGGCGGGGTCTGTATTGCCGATGAGGTGCAAACCGGGCTGGGGCGTCTGGGCGACTATTACTTCGGCTTTGAACATCAGGGCGCCAGCCCGGATATCGTGGTGATGGGCAAACCCATCGGCAATGGCCATCCCCTGGGCCTATTGGTCACCACCCGAGCCATTGCAGAAAGTTTTGCCAAGGGGCCGGAGTTCTTCTCCACCTTTGGCGGATCCACCCTCTCCTGCCGCATGGGCAAAGAGGTGCTGGACATCGTTGACGACGAAGGCCTGCAGGACAACGCCCGCCGCATGGGGGCTGGCCTGATGGCCGGGCTGTCGGGACTGGAGATGAAATACCAATGCGTTGGCGATATCCGTGGCATGGGGCTGTTTCTGGGGGTCGAGCTGATCACGCCCGATGGCAGCGAGGCCACGGCGCTGTGCTCATACGTCAAAAACCGGATGCGGGATCATCGTATTCTGATTGGCAGCGAAGGCCCCAAGGACAATATCCTGAAGATCCGCCCGCCGCTGACAATCGATGCCGAGGGCGTTGAGATGATCCTCACTGCTCTGGATGAGATCCTGGCTGAGGTGGCCTAGGCCTGGCGGCTGGACAGCTTGCCTTTCAGGACTGGCTGTCCTCCATCATTCTGTTGATATGAGATCAGGGCAATAAAAAAGGCGGTGGAAAACCACCGCCTTTTTTAAATCTTATGCAGAGCAATTAGCTGCTTGCAACGGCTGCGCCAACCAGGACGAGCAGCAGCAGGGGCAGAACGATGCCGCTGGAAGAGCTGGTTGCAGCTTCTTCGATTACGACGGGCTCTACGATAGGCTCTGCCAGGTTGCCAGCAGTAGCGGTGGAAGCAGCGGCGGTCAGTGCGGCTGCGAGTACAAGTTTGTTCATGTTAACCTCCAGAATTAGCGCAGACCCAAAAAAGATCTACGCAACCAAGACTTACCTCGTGATTTTTTCTAACCAGTAAACCTTCGGAATTGCAATTGCTTGTTGCGGTTTTTCACCCTTCCTGCGCCGTCATGTCGTCAAATAAGCAACACTTGGGTACCCACCTTGGCCACCTCAAACAGCTCAGCAATATGTTCGTTATAGAGCCCAATACAGCCATTGGAGGATTTGCGGCCGATCTTGCGCGTATCGTGGGTTCCATGGATCCGATAATACTTCCATCCGAGATACAAAGCGTGTGTTCCCAATGGGTTATCAGGGCCAGGCGGAATATAGGCTGGCCACTCTGGATTGCGCTTGCGCATGTTCGGCGTCGGGGCCCAGCCTGGGCCGTCTACCTTGCGGGTAATCGAGGTACGACCCCTGCGTGTCAGATCGTCAGACAGCGGCACCGATGAGGGGAAAAGTCTGTAGTTATTCCCATCTTCAGACCAATAGTGCAAAGCGCGGCTGTCGATGTCGACAAGAATCGCTCCTTTGCGCAGGTGATCAAAGTAGGGCTGCCAGCGTTTGGCCCGAAAAGCAGAGATATTCCTCTGCACCGGCGGCTCTGGTTCAGGCGGCGGCCGCAGCGGGTCAAAGGCTTGTTCTTCAACGGGTTCTTCAGTCGCTTGCGACAGGGCGGGGGTGGCAATCATCGCGGCAGAGCCAATAAGGAACTGCCGACGGGTGCCGCCGTTAAAAGGGGTACGTGTCATCTGAAAAAATCCTGCGCGTTTCAATCCGGGCTGTGATCCATAGTATGGCCGGAAAGCCTCAGTCGCAAATCAAACCATGAGGTTTCTGTACGGATTTTCGCGGCCCTGTTTGCGCAGATGCCACAGGAAGGATAAGTGCAGGGACAAATGATGGAGTGAGAGTTGAGATGAGCCGTGTATTTTTGATCCTTTCGGCAGCGTTTTTGATGCTGGCAGCGGCCTGTACGCCCACAACTGAGTCCGGCGGCAGCTCGGCTTATCGCATTCGCAACGCCGGCAAGGTGCAACTGAGAATGCTCGATTCGGTCAACTCGCTGCGCCAGGCCTCCACCGCGCCGCAGGTACAGCTCAATGCACAGCTGAACGCCGCCGCCGCCACCCATTCCCGCGATATGTCAGTGCAAAACCGCCCCTGGCACTTTGGCTCTGATGGCTCCTCGCCTTTGGACCGGGTGGCCCGTACCGGCTATACCGGTTCCGTGCTGGGGGAAAATATCTCGGAAACCTATGAGAACGAGCTGCAGACCCTCACAGCCTGGATGGAAGATGCCAGCACCCGCGCGGTGATCCTCGACCCCAAAGCCACCAATATGGGTTTCTCCTGGTTCCAGGAGCCCAATGGAAAGATCTGGTGGACCCTGGTGATGGCCAACTAGGCCAGACTTTTCACACTGCGGAAACAGCAAAGGGGCCGATGGGCCCCTTTTTTTGGTTCAGATTTTGCCGGTATCAGGCGCGGAGCGCAATCGGCGTGCCGTCTTTGACCATGGCGTAGATCTCTTCGATCTCTTCATTGCTGACCGCGATGCAGCCTGCGGTCCAATCCGACACCCGCGCTGCGCGTTTGCGCGCCTTAGGATTATTGGGCTCGCCGTGAATAAAGATCTGTCCACCGGGCGGTTTGCCCATGGCCCTGGCCTGGGCGCGGTCTTCGGCATTGGGGTAAGAAATTCCCAATGACAGATGGTAAGAGCTGTTGGGGTTGCGCCGGTCGATGCGATACAGCCCTTCAGGGGTTTTACCATCGCCTTCGATCTGCTTGGCGCCCTGCGGTGCAAAACCAAGGTCCATCTTATATTCCCGCAGGATGTCATCACCGTGCAGCAGATAAACCTTGCGCGCGCCTTTGTTGACCACAACGCTGGTCACTTCGGGGCCGTCATAGATCTTGAACCGGCTGACCTGTCTGCGTGATCCGCAGCCCGCCACTGCCAGGCTGGCAACCGCCCCCAATCCAAATAACCGTCTGTCCATATCTCTTTCCTGTTTGGCCTGCTCGCCTTACCAGCGCCATACCCCAAAATTGGGAAAACTCAAAATCACAACTTGCTGTCTTGTGTCTTGTCTGAACCTGTATCGGCGGCTTTCCCCGCTGCAATCTGCGCCTCGATCGCCTTCAAACGCTCCAGCACCTCGTCACGGTAGGCATCGGTGCGCTCGCCTTCTTCGGCGGAATGGGCGTCCTGCATCGAATTGACGATCAGACCCACCAAAAGGTTCACCACCGCAAAAGTGGTCACCATGATAAAGGGCACAAAGAAGGCCCAGGCATAAGGATAAACCTCCATCACCGGCCGCACGATGCCCATCGACCAGCTTTCCAGCGTCATGATCTGGAACAGCGAATAGCCCGATT
>NZ_JBDWPJ010000047.1:0-25836 GCF_039971195.1 Pseudophaeobacter sp. | reverse complement strand
GCATCAGCATGATCTACTGAAGGCCAATTGCCTGGCGCAATCCGAAGCCCTGATGCTGGGGCGCAGCCCTGCGCAGGCACGTGCATTGGCAGAGAGTCGCGGCTATACTGGAGCCGAGCTTGACCGGATGACGGCGCATTTGACCTTCCCAGGCAATCGCCCCTCGGTGACACTGGCCTATCCAAAGCTCACTCCCTTTGTTCTAGGTCAGATCATCGCGCTCTATGAACATCGTGTCTTCACCGAAGGGGTGGTCTGGGGGATCAACTCCTTTGATCAATGGGGGGTTGAGCTGGGCAAGGAGCTCGCCGGTAATCTGCTGCCGCTTATCCAAGGCGGGCAAGATGCGCGCAAAGACAGCTCCACCCTCGGCCTGGTGGCCAAACTCTCGCCTGCCAAACCCACACCCTGATGGCGCCCGGCACTGGCGTCCCTCTTATCTGGATCTGATATCGACATGGTTTCCCGCGTTATCCCCGTTGACCCCTTTGATCTGGTTCTGTTTGGCGCCACTGGTGATCTGGCACGGCGTAAGATCCTGCCTAGCCTGTTCCATAGGTTTCAGATTGCCCAGTTCTGCCCCACCAGCCGCATCATCGGCTCATCGCGCAGCAAATTGGACCGGGCCGGATTTCAGGAATTCGTTGCCGCGGCCATCCGTGAGTTCGGTCAGGAGGGCGAGACCGGCGAGGAAGACATCGCAGCCTTTGTCGAGCTGCTGGACTACGTGCCAGTGGATGCCAAGGGCGATCTGGGCTGGAAAGAGTTAAAGACGCAACTGAGGCCAGACGTCATTCGGGTGTTCTATCTTTCGGTTGGGCCCAGCCTGTTTCCCGAGATCGCCAGCCGTCTTAGCAGCTGTGGTATTGCCACGCCGGACAGCCGGATTGTGCTGGAAAAACCCTTTGGGCACGATCTCGCTTCGGCCAAGGCTTTGAATGCGGCGCTGAGCAATCATTTCAGCGAAAGCCAGATCTACCGGATCGATCATTATCTGGGCAAAGAAACCGTGCAAAACCTGATGGCGCTGCGCTTTGCCAATTCCCTGTTTGAGCCGCTGTGGAACTCTACCCATATCGACCATGTGCAGATCACCGTTGCCGAAAGCATCGGGGTTGCAGGGCGTGGTGAGTATTATGACCGGTCTGGTGCCATGCGTGACATGGTGCAAAATCACATGATGCAGCTGCTTTGTTTGACAGCGATGGAGCCGCCCTCGCGGTTCACCCCCAATGCGGTGCGCGATGAAAAGGTCAAAGTGATCGAGGCGCTGGAGCCTGTTCTGCAGGAAAACATTGCCCGTGGCCAGTATCGTGCCAATGCTTCGACACCAGAACCAGACAGTTATCTGGACCATGCAGGCGACCCGAACAGCAGTACCGAGAGCTTTGTTGCGATGAAGGTGGAGGTTGCCAATTGGCGATGGGCAGGCACGCCGTTTTATCTGCGCACGGGCAAATGTCTGCGGGCCCGCGAAAGTGAAATTGCGGTCTATTTTCGTGATCCGCCGCATAATATTTTTGAAGGCACCAAGGGTGCGCATGGCAACGTGCTTGTGATCCGGTTGCAACCGGATGAGGGCATCACCCTGCGCACCACCATCAAGGACCCTGGTCCTGGGGGCATGCGCCTGACAGCGGCCAATTTGGATATGACCTTTGCGGATTCTCTGCCGGAAGCTGGGCGACCGCAGGATGCTTATGAGCGGCTGATCATGGATGTCATTCGTGGCAATCAGACTCTGTTCATGCGCGGGGATGAGGTCGAAGCCGCTTGGTCTTGGGCGGATCCGATCATTGCCGGCTGGAGCCAGGGCGGCGCCGCGCCGCAGGCCTATGACACTGGCAGCTCTGGCCCTGACGATTCCCTTTTGCTGATGCACCGCGACAATCGTCGTTGGCGTGGCATCGGTACCTGATTTTTCCCTCAAACCCTCTGCAGCCCCTGTTAGACACCCGAAAGGCCTCTCACATGCGTCTCCAAATAACACTCGCCGAGGTAACCGACCGGATTATTGCCCGCAGCGCCGTTACTCGGCGCGCCTATCTGGATCGCATGGGGGAAGCTGCTGGCAAGGGGCCGGCACGGGCACATCTGAGCTGCTCGGGGCAGGCCCATGCCTATGCTGCAGCAGGCGCGGATCAATCCGCGCTGGCCGAGGCCAGTACCGGCCACCTGGGCATTGTCACGGCCTACAATGACATGCTGTCTGCGCATCAGCCGTTCGAGACCTACCCGGCGCTGATCCGTGACGCGCTGCGCGCGGCAGGCGCCACGGCGCAGGTGGCAGGCGGGGTGCCGGCCATGTGTGACGGGGTTACGCAGGGAGAGGCCGGCATGGAGCTGAGCCTGTTTTCCCGCGATACCATCGCCATGGCCACGGGCATTGCGCTCAGCCACAATGTTTTTGACGCCTCTGTTTACCTCGGGGTCTGCGATAAGATCGTGCCGGGGTTGGTGATTGGCGCGCAGGCCTTTGGTCACATCCCGGCGGTTTTCCTGCCAGCGGGGCCAATGACCAGTGGTCTTGCCAATGATGAAAAGGCGCAGATCCGCCAGAAATACGCCGCCGGCGAAGTTGATCGCGCAACGCTGCTCAAGGCCGAGATGGCGGCCTATCATGGCCCCGGCACCTGTACCTTTTATGGCACCGCCAACACAAACCAGATGCTGATGGAATTCATGGGGCTGCATCTGCCCGGCTCCAGTTTTGTCAATCCCGGCACCGCCCTGCGCGAGGCGCTGACCATTGAGGGCGCTAAACGGGCGCTGTCGCTGAGTGCCCTTGGCAATAGCTATACGCCGGTCTGCCAGATCCTTGATGAAAAGACCTATGCCAATGGTATTGTTGGCCTTATGGCTACGGGTGGTTCAACCAATCTGCTGATCCATCTGATCGCCATGGCGCGGGCCGGGGGCGTCATTTTGGACTGGCAGGATTTTGCGGATCTGTCCGAGGTGGTACCTCTGCTGGCGCGGGTCTATCCAAACGGGTTGGCAGATGTGAACCATTTCCATGCTGCTGGGGGCTTGGGCTTTATGATCGGAGAGCTGCTCAACGCGGGCTTCCTGCATGGCGATACCAAAACAGTCGCAGGCGCCGGGCTGGAAAATTACTCACAAGAACCGTTCCTGTCGGAGGAGGGTGGGGTGACCTTCCGCCCTGGTCCGGAAGCCTCCCTGAACGAGGCCATCGTGCGCCCGGCGTCGCAACCGTTCCAGGCCACCGGTGGGCTCAAGCGTCTCACCGGATCGCTGGGAACTGCAGTGATCAAGGTTTCAGCAGTGGATGAAAAACACCACGTGATCGAAGCCCCGGCGCGGGTCTTTCACGATCAGGAGGACGCCAAGGCAGCTTTTAAGGCCGGAGAGCTGACCAGTGACGTGATTGTTGTGGTGCGTTTCCAAGGTCCCAAGGCCAACGGTATGCCCGAGCTGCACAGTCTGACCCCGATGCTCGCGATCCTGCAGGGGCAGGGAAAACGGGTGGCGCTGGTCACTGATGGGCGCATGTCGGGGGCGTCCGGCAAAGTGCCTGCGGCCATACATGTAGTCCCCGAGGCGCTGGATGGCGGCCCTATCTCCAAGATCCGCGATGGCGATCTAATCCGTCTGGATGCCACCACGGGGACACTGGAAATCCTCACCAAGGGGGTGCAGGAACGTGAACCAGCAACCGCGGATCTGAGCAGCTATCAACAGGGCATGGGCCGCGAGATGTTTGCCATGTTCCGCCGCACGGTGTCTTCAGCCGATACCGGTGCCTCAGTTTTTGACGCAGGTGTTCCTGACGCCGGTTAGGCCTAAATTCACAGGTTTCACTGAAAAGGCCACCGGATCTCCGGTGGCCTTTGGCTTGACATTGCCCAGGCTTTCTGGTGGCTGTTGAACCAATTCAGCATTGGTTCAACAGCGAGGCGCGAGCACAGTATGCAGGGTTTCACCACACGTCCGGAAATTCGTGGTTCCTTTGGGGTGGCGACCTCTACCCATTGGATCGCCTCTGCAGCAGGTTTTGGTATCCTGGAGCGCGGCGGAAATGCCTTTGACGCGGCCGTGGCGGCTGGATTGGTGCTGCAGGTGGTGGAGCCTCATCTGAACGGTCCTGCCGGGGACCTGCCTGCGATCTTCTATTCCGCCACCAATGGCAAGACAGAGGTTCTGGCGGCCCAGGCGCCTGCGCCCGCCGGGGCGACAATTGAACACTACCGGGCTCAGGGGCTTGAGCTGGTTCCGGGTTCAGGTCTGCTCTCGACCGTGATCCCTGGCGCTTTTGACGGCTGGATGCTGATGCTGCGCGATCACGGGTCTTTGTCCCTGGCGCAGGTGATGGAACCTGCTATCTCCTATGCCCGTGACGGCCATCCCGTATTGCCGCGCGTTGCCCATACGATCGCAGGGCTGGCGGACTACTTTGCTGCTGAATGGCCTTCCTCAGCGGCGACATGGTGTCCCGGTGGCGTAGCACCCACGCCCAATGAGAATTTCAAGAACCCTGACCTTGCCCAGACCTATCAGCGGTTGGTGGATATTGGCATGGCAAGCGGAGAGGCGCGCGAGGCCCAGATTGATGCCGCGCGCGCGGCCTGGGCAGAGGGCTTTGTGGCAGAGGCAATCGGCGGCTATCTGGACAGCGCGGAGGTGCATGACGTGTCAGAGCAAAAGAACCGCGCGGTACTGACCCGCAATGATCTGGCCGGGTGGCGAGCGGGGTATGAGGATACCCTGTCTTATGAATATCATGGCTGGACTGTGCATAAGACCCAAGCCTGGTCGCAGGGACCGGTGTTGCTGCAGAGCCTAGCAATCCTCAAGCATTTTGACCTCGCGGCTATGGATCCACTGGGGGTGGAGTTCACCCATACGGTGATCGAGGCGATGAAGCTCTCCTATGCGGATCGCGAAGCCTATTATGGCGACCCCGTCCACAGTACCGTGCCGATGGATGTGCTCTTGTCTGAAGAATACAACGCCGCGCGGGCCGGGTTGATCTCCGATCAGGCGTCGCTGCAGCAGCGTCCAGGTCGGGTGCCAGGGTTTGAACATCAGGCGGAGGCCTATATTGCCCGTGCGGCGCGTGACTTTGGCGTCACGGATGCTGCCCCGCAAGAGCCGACCATGGCGCATCTGACCGAGAAACGCGGCGATACCGTGCATCTGGATGTGATCGACCGCTGGGGCAATATGGTCTCGGCCACGCCCTCTGGCGGCTGGCTGCAATCCAACCCGGTGGTGCCGGGCCTGGGCTTTCCCCTGAACAGCCGCGCCCAGATGTTCTGGCTCGAGGAAGGCCTGCCGACCTCGCTGGCACCGGGGAGACGCCCGCGCACCACGCTCACGCCCAGCCTGGCCGAGAAAGACGGCTCACGACTGGTCTTTGGCACGCCCGGCGGAGATCAACAGGACCAATGGCAGCTCATCTGGTTCCTGCGCTTTGTGCATCACGGGCTGGACCTGCAGGCAGGGTTAGACGCGCCGCTGTTCCATTCGATGCACTTCCAAGGCAGTTTTTTCCCGCGCGCGGCGCTGCCGGGCGAGATGATGATCGAAGCGACCTATGGCGAGGAAGTGATCGCGGATCTGCGCCGACGTGGCCATATCGTTACTGTCGCCGATGATTGGACCGTCGGACGGCTGACAGCAGCCATGCGGCACGCCGATGGTGTCCTGCAGGCGGCGGCAACACCGCGGCTGATGCAGGCCTATGCGGTTGGGCGCTGAACCTGCCCCCTCCACCAGCGCAGTTGAAAAGGCAAAGGGACCGAAGCGATGTTTGAAACCGAAACACTGATCACCTTGGCGGCCGTGGCGGCAGGGTCCGGGGTCGTTGGCGGCGTGCTCGCGGGATTGCTGGGCGTTGGCGGGGGCATCGTCATTGTGCCGGCGCTCTATCTGGCGCTAACTCTCACGGGCATGGACAGTGCCCTGACCATGCAGGTGGCGGTTGGCACCTCGCTTGCCACAATCGTCTTTACCTCGCTGTCCTCGGGCTATGGCCACTACCGCAAAGGCGCCATTGATATGGCGCTGCTCAAGCTTTGGGCGCCTTCAATCCTGGTCGGGGTGGTGATTGGCGGCATTCTGGGGGGCTTTGTCTCAGGCAAGGTTCTGATTGCGGTCTTTGCCACGGTTGCTGCCCTGGTGGCGCTCGACATGATGCTGCGCAAAGGCGGGGACAGCACCGCGCCAAAGAGTTTTGCCAAACCGGTCTGGGCGGCCTTGGGTGTCGTGGCCGGGGCGATTTCAGCGATGATGGGCATTGGTGGCGGTACTGTTTGTGTGCCCCTGCTGAATTTCCTTGGCTATGACATTCGCAAGGCCGTGGGTACGTCGGCGGCGATTGGGTTTGTGATTGGGGTTCCGGGTGCGCTGATCTACATGGGAACAGGGCTTGGCGCCGAGGGGCTGCCACCCTTCTCCCTGGGCTATGTGAACCTGTTTTGTGCGGCGGTGATTATACCGCTCAGCACCACATTTGCGCGGGTTGGCGTGAAACTGGCCCATAGCATCCCCCGGCGCGCCCTGCGGCTGGCCTTTGGCCTGTTTCTGATGCTTACCTCCGCCCGCATGTTCCACGATCTGCTGGGGTTCTAGCTCTCATGTCTCGTATTGCCTCCCCCCTTGACCCTACTGGAGTCAAAGACCTGCAAGAGACGGACGAGTTTACCGAAAGACTACGGCAGGAAATCCTCGAAGGAGGCCTGCCGCGCGGTGACCGGCTGCCCCCCGAGCGGGAGATGGCACAGCGGTTTGGCATCTCCCGTGCGCGCCTGCGCCAGGCGCTCGACCGGCTCGAAGCAGAGGGCACGGTGTTTCGCCGGCGGGGTCAGGGCACCTTTGTGCAGCCGCCTCCGGCCACCGATGCGGCCCGGCTCAAAAGCCTCTCGGCGCGGGTCAGCCTGCAGGAGGTGATGGAGGTCCGGTTTGAGATCGAACCAGCCCTGGCCGGGCTGGCAGCGCAGCGCGCTGATACGCGGGCCGGTGAGGTGCTGGCCCAGGCAGCCCAGGCCACGCTGGAGGCGGCGGATCAGCAGAGCTATGATCTGGCGGACGATATTTTTCACTACAAGATCGCGGAGATGGCGCAGAACCCGCTGTTCCTCACCGTTTATGAGGCAATCCGTACGGTGCGCGCGCAGGCGAATTGGGCCGAAAAACGAGCGCAAACCTATGCGCCGGAGACAACCCGCCTATTGGCGCAGCAGCACCAGGTTTTACTTGCGGCAATTCTGAAGGGGGAAGCAGTGGCGGCCAAAGCGGCCATGAAGGCCCATTTGACTTTTGTTGCGGATGCGCTGTTGCAAAACCTGCCTGACTGAAGGTTTGATTTTGTTGCGCCAAGGGCGCGCGCACCCCCACCCTTTGTCTTTGGCCTTTGATGCAGGAGGGGCAGAGGCGCCGCCAATCCTTCGTGGAAGCGGCGGCAGGCAAGCAGCTCATACCTTCGACAATTGGTATGAAGCTGGTCTGCCTGCCTCATGGTCATAGCCGGGACTGTCCAGGCGGCTTTGCGAAGTGGTTCTTACAGGTAGTAGCTGTCGGAGTAGACGCGATGGACCAGTTGGTCGCGCTTCAATCCGCGTTCTTCCAATTCGGCATCGCTCAGCGCCATCAGTTTGTTCAGGGTCTGATAGCGGCTGTTGGATTCTGCCAGTTTGATCAGGCCATTGCCCAGGGCCACAAAGGGTTTTGCCAGCAGGCTCAGGATATTCAGGGTAGTCGGGGTGTAGTGAACAGTATGTGCCATTTGAGGTGGCTCCTAAAAATGTTTTGTCTCCCTTGGGTCAATAGTTATGCCCTGTTTTCGCCTCTCACCAGACCCTGCTCTGGCATAGCCGCTATGCGTTTGGTGTTAGAGGGATTTTTGCCTAAAAATCAGACGAACCCATGGCCATCCCGCTGGAATTGGTGCGTTGTGAAAAACACTTGAGGGTCAATTGGGTTCGATCAGCTGCAGCAACTGATCGCTGCGCTGTTCGGTGAGTTCTGTCTTGCAGATCAGAATCATCAAGGGTTCAAAACTGCCGCCGCGAAACTGAAATCCTTCGGCGGCGCAGGCGGCATCGCGGTAGGAAATCCAGGCGCGTTGGGCCTGTAGCAGCGCTTTGCTCGCTCCTTTGAGGTCATCGGGCAGATCCTGATCCAACTGTTTCATGCTGCGCTGAGCGGCCTTATAGGCGGCGTTCAACGCGGCATCGGCGCGTTCGTAGTCCTGTGCCGCGCAGCTGCGCATCGCATGGGTGGTCTGCGGGTCGCTGCAGTCGGCGCTGGCGAGATTGGGCAAGAGGGCCAAGGTCAGACCGGTCAGCAGAGCTACAAAGGATGCGTTCGGCACTATACTTATCTCCAAGAAACAGTCCAAATAACTTTGGGCCCAGCTGGCCATCACAGGGAGGGCGGGTCAAGTGGTTGTGGCACTTATAGTTTGAGGGTGATGCGTAGGCCCGGGATACTATCTTCACCTTGACCCGCTGGCACAGAGGGTGTTGTATCGCCGAACTACGAGAAAATTTATTGGTTTTTCCCGCTTGCGATATTTCAATGCCTGGTCAAGTTGGTCGATATGAGTGAAATGAATTGTCCCAATTGCGGTGACCGCGTCAGCCCCGCAATCAAAAGTATTAAGATGATTACGTGTAACTCCTGCGCGACAACCCTGCTTTTGGAAGACGAGGGGCTGCGTCAGGCGGGCGAGCAGGGCATTTTGCATGAAGTGCCGATGATCTGCAAAGTCGGAGACACCCTCCGCATTGGCAGAGGGCAGTATCAGATCCTGGGCCATGCCCGGTTTTCCTATGGCCGCGGCACTTGGGATGAATTCTGGGCGCTGGACAAATCGCGCGAACCAGTCTGGATTTCCGTCGACGAAGGCGACCTGATCTTGCAGCGCCCGCTGCCGTCTGCCTCTTGGCCGGAGTATCGCGGGTCTCTGCGTCTGGGACGGACGCTAAGATACAAGAACGAGAGTTTCCGGGTGGATGAAGATGGAACCGGCACCTGTGTTGGGGTTAAAGGAAGCTTTGGTCACCCGCTGAAAGTGGGAGAGACCTATCGCTTTCTCAATCTGCAGGGTGAAAATGGAACTGTGCTGTCGGCCGAGATCGACGGTAAGGACTATGAGTGGTTCATCGGCTCCTGGGTTGACCCCTTTGAGGTCGAGGTGAAAACCACATGAGCCTGAACCCGGACTTGAAGACGATCAATTGTACCGCCTGCGGGGCTGGTTTGGATGTGCTTGGCGGTGGCCGCGTCACCACCCATATCTGCGCCTATTGCGGCACCGCACTGGATGCGCTGGACGGCTACAAGGCGCTGGTGAAATTTGACCGTCTGGACCGCCCGCAGACACCTTTCAAAATTGGCATGAAGGGGGAAATCCTTGGCGTTGAATACACCGTCATTGGTTTGCTGGAACATAAGGAGCGCCATTGGCGCTGGGTGGACCATCAGGTGTTTTCGCCGACGCATGGCTATGCATTCCTGACCCTGGAAGACGGCCATCTCACCTTCTCGCGCCGCTTTCGCAAACCTGTGGCCTGGTTGTCGAAAACCATTGTCAATCGCGCTGAGAAGCGCCCGCAGGTGCGGGCTGGACGGGAGGTGTTCAAATATTACGAGACCTCCGCCAGCGAAGTGAGTTTTGCCGAAGGTGAATTCACCTGGGCGCCGCGCAAGGGTAAAAAGACCCATACAGTTACAGCAATGTCCGAAGCGGCGATGCTGTCGTTCTCCAGCACCGCGCGGGAGCGGGAGATCTACCATACGGTCTATGTGGATCAGGCAGAGGTCGCGCGGAGTTTTGGGCTGACAGAGCCGCTAAAAGCCAAAGGGACCCATGCGCTCCAGGTGCAGAAATCAGGCGCCAATGATGGTTTTTTGGCCAAGGCCGGTCTTGCCTGCATGGCAGTTTGCGTGGTTTTGGGCATCTTCATGTTCCTGCAAAACGGCGAGCGTTTGCCAACACAACAGCGGTTCGGTGTTTCACAATTGCCGGTGACCATTCCCTTTGAGGTGACCCAGACCGGGCGCTTGGCGCGCATTGAGCTGCAGGGAAACGGCCGCAACAGCTGGAGCTTTTTGTCGGTGGAGCTGGAAGACCCGGAAGGCGAGGTCTTGTTTGAAACTGGCCGCACGCTTGAGTATTATAGCGGGCGCGACAACGAGGGCAGCTGGAGCGAAGGCAACAACTGGGCGCATCTGGCCTTCTTCCCGCCGATGGCGGGCAAATATAGTCTGACCTTGGACATGGAAGAAGGTGATCTATGGTCGGGGGCGGGCAGCAGCTCTCCTAGGCGCATGTCAAAAATGGATGTGCATATCCGTACTGGCGTTTCCAGCAGCTTTTGGCTGAACCTGCTTGCCCTGGTCTTTGGCTGCATTGGTGGCTTGCCTCTGCTGCGCCGCTTCCTGCACAAGCGGGCGCGGTGGCGTGGCAGTGACTGGGTAGAAGAGGACGACGATTGAGATGATGATGTTTCGCCTGGTCTTTGTTCTGATCGCGGGCTCTGCCATCGCAGGAACGACCTATTTTTCTTATCTGGGCCATGGCGGCGCCAGCAGTGATGTGGATCGATCTATCCGTGCCGTCAGCGCCGGGCGGTTCGTGAATGGACGTATTAAATAGAGAGGATTCTCATGCAGTATCTTGCCGCAATTCAACTGGCTGAGATGATCAGCACCATTATCTACACCGTTTTGGGCATGGCCCTGATGGCAGGTGTTTGGAAGGTCATCGACTGGTTGACGCCCTTTCCGATCATGAAAGAGATCGAGCAGGATCAGAACATGGCTCTGGCCGTTTTGATCGGCATGTTGTTTGTCTCTATCTCAATCATCATCGCAGCCGTCATTGTCTCCTGAACCAGAGGTGACATCCAAGGGGGCAGGCGCGCCAACGGCGGCGCCTGTTACAGGTTCAGAGTTGCGCCTGCGTGAGACCTGGCTTTTGGCGGCAACCTTTTTGGTGGCCGTGGCCGGCCTCATCTATGAGCTGATCGCGGCGACCCTGTCGAGCTACCTGCTGGGGGATTCCATCCGGCAGTTTTCCTATGTCATTGGCATCTTTTTGTCCTCCATGGGTCTGGGTGCCTGGCTGTCGCGCTTTGTAGGGCGGGCCATGTCCGGCTTTGTCTGGGCGCAGATCCTGCTGGGCATCGCCGGGGGCTTTATGGCGCCGGCCGTGTTTTTGTCCTTTGCATGGATGGAGAGTGTTACCCTACCGCTGTACGGGCTATTGATCACAGTCGGCCTGCTGTCCGGGATGGAGATCCCGCTGATCGCACGGGTGTTGAAGGAAATCGGCGCCCCTGAGTTTCGCTTTGAGAATGTGCTGAGCGTTGACTACATTGGCGCACTGGTGGCCTCTTTGGCCTTTCCCTTGCTGATCATTCCGCATCTGGGGTTGATGAGCGGCAGCCTGGCCTTTGGGGCGCTGAACCTGGTGGTGGCGGGGTTGTCGCTGTGGATCTTCCGTCGCGAAACCAGTCGGCAGCAGGTGGCGGTCTGGGCCATTGCCTTTGGTCTCACACTGGTTGGGTTGGTTCAGTCAGAACGATTGGTGTCGGTCACCGAAGCCAACCTGTTTGAGGATGACATTATCCTGAGCGAAGCGACACCCTACCAGCAGATCACCGTCACCCGGTATCGTGACCGGATCCGGTTGTTTCTCGACTATTCGATCCAGTTCGACAGTCTGGATGAGTACCGCTACCACGAAAGCCTGGTGCATCCGGCGATGGCACATGCGGCGCGACGCAAATCGGTTCTGATCCTTGGCGGTGGCGACGGCATGGCTGTGCGTGAGGTTCTGCGCTGGGGGGAGGTGGAGCAGGTCACCCTTGTTGATCTGGACCCCCGGGTGACCGCGCTATTCCGAGATCACAAGGAGCTGGCACAGCTAAATGGCGGGTCCCTGTCGGATCCGCATGTTGAGATCCATAATGCGGATGCCTGGCGGTTTATTGAGGGCAGCTCAGGGGTCTTTGATGTGATCATCATCGACTTGCCGGATCCAAAGAACCTGGCCCTCTCCAAACTCTATAGCCGCCAGTTCTACGGCGCCCTGGTCGAACGCCTGAGTGCCCATGGGGTTATGGTGACGCAGGCCGGGTCGCCTCTGTTTGCACGCGAAGCCTTTTGGTCGATCAGCGCCACTTTGGAGGCCAGCCGCAACCCGCAGTCTCCCGGCGAGGGGCTGATCACGCGGCCCTATCACGCTTATCTGCCCAGTTTTGGCGATTGGGGCTTTGTTCTGGCAAGCCCGCGCAAGCTTTCATCGGGGCCGTTGATCTTGCCTGAGGCGCTGGCGGCAGAGCTCAGGTATCTCTCCCCGGATGTCTGGCAGGCAGCGCAGGTCTTTGATCGGCAAAGCGGACCGATACCGGTTGAGGTCAACTCGCTGCAATCGCATGCGCTGGTGGGGTACTATCTAGATGGTTGGGCGCAGTGGTTCGAATGAAACACTTAGACACCTGCCAAGGCCGGGATGCAAAACCCTGGCCTTGGCAAGATCTGGTATGGCTCTAGGCTGAGCCGGTCGCGAGATAGGCGCGGGCCTGTGGCAGCAAAAAGGGCACTTCGGCGGGCGGTGTGGTGTTTACCGGGATCGGGCAGCCGTAGGTGCGTGCCAGGGTGGCATCTGTCAGCACCGCGCACGGGTTGCCAGTGGCGGCCACCTGACCTGCCTCCATCAAGGTCACCTGATCGGCAAACATGGCGGTGAGGTTGAGGTCATGCATCACTGCAACCACGCCGCCGCCGCGCGCTGCATAGCTGCGTGCCAGATCCATCACCGTGAACTGATGGCCAATGTCGAGGCTTGCAACAGGCTCGTCCAGGATCAGCCAACGCGGCGCGCCCTCCACGACGGGCTTCCAGACCTGGGTGATGACCCGCGCCAGCTGCACCCTCTGTTGCTCCCCGCCTGAAAGGTCCTGATACATTCGTCCCGCAAATCCACCAAGGCCGACAGCCTCCAGGGCCTGCAACGGCACGGTGCTGTCTGCGGCAGACAGGCCAGCCCTGAGGCCAAGTCGGACTATTTCGAGCACCGTGAAAGGAAAGGCGATGGAGCTGCTTTGCGGCTGCACGGCTCGCAGCGCGGCCAGCTCCCAGGGCTGCATATCTGCCACATCGGCGCCGTTCAGGCGCACCTGCCCTTGGTGGCGGACTTCTCCGGTCATGGCGCGCAGCAGGGTTGTCTTGCCCGACCCATTTGGCCCGACGATGGCAGTGACCTGACCTGCCTGGGCAGTGAAATTCACCCCGTGCAGCACCTCCTTGCGCCCGAGACTGACACTGATGTTACGGGCTTCCAATGTGGTGATCATAGTCCCAGATCCCCCCGGCGTCTTAAAAGGATCCACAAAAACACCGGTGCGCCCAGAATGGCCGTGATGATGCCGATGGGCAGCTCTGCCGGGGCAACGATAACCCGCGAGATCATATCCGCTGCCAGCAACAAGGAGGCACCCAGCAGTGCCGCATTGGGCAACAGGCTGTGATGATCCGGGCCGGTGGCCAGACGCAGCAGATGCGGCACCACGATGCCGATAAAACCAATGCCGCCGGAAACAGCAACAGCAGCCCCGGTGGCGCCGGCAACAGAAAGGATGGCGGTGTTCTTTACCCGCTGCACCGGAATGCCGATATGGCCTGCGGCTGCTTCACCCAGAGCCATGCCGTTCAGACCGCGCGCCAGAAAGGGGGCGGCGGCCAGGGCCAGACCGATGATGGGAAGGGCAGCCAGAACCTTGGTCCAGGTCGCTCCGGCCAGCGAACCCATGCCCCAGAAGGTGAGGGCCCGCAGCTGGTTGTCATCGCTGTAGTAGACCAAGACACCCGAGGCGGCCCCGGCCAGTGCACCCAGGGCAATACCTGCCAGAAGCATGGTGGCAACCGAGGTATGGCCGCCTCGCGTCGAGACACGATAAAGCAACAGGGTTGATCCCCAACCACCAAAGAAGGCGGCAACAGGAACGATCCAGGAGCCGAGGACTTGTTGCACCGCAAGTGGCAGCATGCCGCCAAGAACAATGGCGGTGATGGCGGCAAGGCCGGCGCCGGCACTGACACCAACAATGCCGGGATCCGCCAGCGGGTTGCGGAACAATCCCTGCATTACAGCACCAGAAACGGCAAGCGAGGCCCCAACCAAAATACCCATGCACAGCCGTGGCAGGCGGATATCCAAGAGCACCACCCGGTCCATCGTGGACAGCTCACGCCCGGCCAACAGATCCGACAGCGCGTTCCACAGCGAGGCACCAGAGGCTCCGGTTGTGAGCGACAGGCTTGAAACAACAAGCAAAAGCACGATCAGCACAAGGGTAAGCCGCCGCGCCCGAATCCTGCGGTCTTCCACCGGCGCAGGCTCCGCTGTGGGATCCGCGCCGGAGGCATTTGTGGAAAGGGCGCTCACTCGGTGGCTCCATAGAGGGCCTGTGACAGGTCTTTGACTGCGCTGGCTGCACGCGGGCCAAATTGCAAAAGCAAGGCACCATCCATGCGGATCAACTGACCATTTTGTGCGGCTGGGGTCAGCTTCAAGGCAGGCAGGGTCTGCAGGGTTTCCAGGGTCAACCCGTGATCGCCGCCCCGGTCCATGGCCAGGATCACATCAGGGGCGGCAGCGGCGATGGCTTCGTCGCTCATTTGTTTGTAATTGGAGAACTCGGTAATGGCATTCACCGCCCCTGCCATGGTGATGATTCCATCAGCGCCTGTATCCTGGCCGGCCGCAGTGATGCGCCCCCCCGTTGTGGACAGGATAAACAGAACCCTTTTGGGGCTATCGCCGGCAACCTTATTGGCCAGCGCTTGGGCTGCAACCAGATCTGCGCTGACCGTTTCTATCAACCTAGCTGCGGCGTCTTCCTGTCCCAGGGCCTTGCCGACGATTTCGATTTTGCTGATCACCCCTTCAGCGGAATACACTTCGGGCACCTCTACATAGTCGACATTTGCCTGTTTCAAGACCTCCAGAGTCTCGGGCGGGCCGGCGCCTTCGATGGCAAGGATCAGGTCGGGGCCGACCGAGAGCACGCCCTCCGGTGACAGCGCCCGCGCATAGCCAACATTGGGCAGATCTACGACACTGGCAGGGAAATTGGAGGTGGTGTCGCGCGCGACCAGACGGTTTTCCTGGTTCAGTGCATAGACAATCTCGGTCACTGCCCCGCCGATGGAGACAATCTGCTTGGCTTCGTCGGCCTGTGCGATTTGGGCGGGAAAGAGAGCAAACAGGGCCAGGCTCAGCCCGGATTTAAGGGTGTTGGAGAAAGTGGAAGTCAGGGTCATACTGCGGCCTCGGTTGTCTGGCTGGAGCTGTTGTCATCTGTTGCGTCGGAAAGTGATGGCAGGGCGGCAACGATCTCGCCCCATTGCGGGCGGAAATCCCGATCACCTTCGCGGCGACCAAAGACCTGCAGGATAACCCGGCCCTCTGCGTCAAAGGCCTCGACCGAGATGGCCTCGCCCCGCTTGGTGGGTTTGTTCACCGTCCAGACTTCGGCGATATGGTCCAGCCGCAGATGCAGGTCAAAACCGGGATCGAGGATGTTTTGCCAGGGCCCCATGCTTCGCAGGTTTTGCACAGGGCCGGAATGGATTTGGATGCAACCGGGATTGCCAACAAAGATCATCACCTCGATGCCCTGATCGCGCACGGCATGTAGCATTGCATCCACCGCTTTGGTTTCGAGCGCCCGGGCCAGTGGTTCACCAGCGATGCGGTAGGCACCCAAACGGTTCATTTTCAGCTTTGAGGTCAGCTGACGGAACTGGTGGGTATCCGTCATCTTGGCCCATTCACTGCGCAGCTGTTCGGCCTTTTGCGGATCACCTTTGGCGGCTTCGGGGGTTTCACGCGGGGAAACCTCGATCTGGCCGCTTTGCTCGGGCAAGGCAAGTTCCTGCACCAGGGCGTTCCAGGCATCGAGATCGGAACCGGCGCGCAGGTGCACCTTGTGGACGGCGTCACCTGCCGCATCAAAGAACTGCAGCGAGCGGCGAATTCCGGCATCCGAGCTGCGCTCTACTGCAAAGGCAAAGGTGAAGTGGCGCGGAAAGAGCCGCAGATCGATTTCAGCGTTGAGCACCATGGCGGCATGTTTGCCGGGGTGGAAGTCGCTATAGGTGCCGACCTTTTCGATCACGCAGGACTCGTTGCGGGTCAGCGCCATGACCTCTCCCAGACTGGCCAGACTTGGGAAGATCTGATCAATATCGGCGCTGATCCGGGTGACGCCGAGACCGACATAGGCCGCAACAAGATGGGCCTCGGTGATGTCAAACTGGCTGGCAAAATCACGATCGCGCAGTTTCGGATTATCGTCACGCCTTTGGCGAATGGTCTGAGGATCGAGCGGGGCAGTCAGGCTCATGGAGGGCCCTTTCACTGTTGCATGGTGTCGCGAGAAAGGGCTGGCTCCGGGCCTTTTGCATCTGGTGCAGAGCGGAAGGCCGGGCTGGCAGCTGCGGTTTTGCAGCGCTGAATTTATGTTGACTGTTTTTATCACCTTTATTATCAGGCTCAAGTGGAAATCAACGATTCCACCAGAAACAACAAGACTACCGCGCCAGCCCCTTCTGCAAGCTTCGGTTCAAGACCAAAGATGCAAAGGGACATGTGATGGGGAAATTTCGGCTGACGCAGCATTTGCTGGGGACCGTTTCGGTACTGGGGCTGACGCTTGGATCAGGCGCTATGGCGCAGGATCTGAATGAAGATCTGGGTGATGATCTGGCACTGGAGCTACAGGGCGAAGAGTTCCTGGGCACGGTTGAACTGGGTCAGGGCAAGCGTGAAGTGCAGGTTGACACCGCGACACCGTTGACGGTGATCAATCAGGAAGAAATCGATGACCGGCAGGCGGCGACCATTGCGCAGCTGGTCGATTCTGTGCCGGGGGTGACCCTGGTCAACGGCTCCACGCCGCAGTCCTCGGGCATTTCGATCCGGGGCTTTGGCGCGGATGCCACCTATGGGGCTAACCCGCGGGTGTTGATCATGGTCGACGGTGCCACCACCGGCGGTGAAGAAATATACCGCATCGGCAACCAGCTGTTCACCGACCCGTCGCTCTACAAGGAAGTCTCGGTTATTCGCGGGACTGTGGGCAGTTTTGAATATGGTTCAGGTGTCGTAGGCGGCGTGGTCAAACTGGAGACCAAAGATGCCTCTGATTTTACCGGCGGCGAGATCGGCACCCGGTTCCGCCAGACCTTAGAGGCGCAGTCCAACGGCTTGGGCTGGGCGTCTTCCTCCATTCTGGCCTTCCAGCCAACTGAAAATGTCGAGTTCTTGCTGAACTACACGGTGCGTGACAATGACACCTATGATGATGGCGAAGGCAACAATACTGGCGGCACGGATTTCCGCGACTATTCCTACCTCGCCAAGGGGCGTTTCACTTTTGGTGACAACCGCGAGCATCAGCTCAGCGCATGGTACAACGTCACCCATTCCAATGAGAATGATGTGCCCTATGATCTGCTGGGCGCCTCGGGGGGCGGCGGTTTCTATTTTGGTAACGTGGACCGGATTGTTGACAGCCGAACGGCGGGTCTTCGCTATCAATATGATCAGGCAGGCAATGATCTGATCCATTTTGATGCCACCCTGACCTATGCAGAGCAGGACATCGACAGCACCTATATTCCTGGCAGCTGTGCTGGCTTCCCCGGCTGTGATGCCTCTGTGTCTGATCTTTTGAATGCGGATCACAACTATAAGACCACCAAGCTGACGCTAAAGAACACCAGCTATTTTGACACCGGTGTTGCCTCGCATAATCTGCGTCTTGGTATCGAGTTCGTGAACCGGGAACGTCTGGATGCGGCTTCTGCCCCTGGGGGGACGGACCGTCGGATCGCCCTGTTTGCGGTTGATGATATCCAGATTGGTGAGCATTTCACCCTGACACCAGCACTGCGCTATGAAACTCAGGACGTGAAAGGGACAGATATTGTCTCTCCAGGCGCAACCGATCCCTACAATGGGCAGTTCAGCAATGACGCATTGATGGGTGGCTTGTCGGCGCGCTATGAATTTGACAGCGGCGTGGCAGTTTTTGCCAGCGCGGCCTATACCGAAGTCTTCCCCATCATCGACCGTTTGGACAAGGATCGTTCTGTTTGGGTGCCCGAACTGGGGACCACCTATGAGGCGGGTTTCTCCTTCCGCCGTCAGAATCTGATTTCCAGTGGCGATCAGCTGGCGCTCAAAGTGAGCTACTATGACACCAGCCTCCGCGACGTTCGTGTGGCCGGGGATGTGCTGACAGAAATCGACACCAATGGTCTCGAGATCGAAGCCTCCTATGGCCATGACAGTGGGTTTTATGTCGATCTGAATGGCACCACTGCCAATGGCAAACAGACTCGGCCAGGTGGTGCGGTTTCTGATTACATCTTTGCGCCTGTTGCCTCGGCGGCGCTCACAGTGGGCAAACGCTTCAACGAGAGCCTTGATCTCAGCTGGGAGCTGGTGGCTGCCGAGGGCACCAATGCTGTCAATGGCAGTGGACCAATCAGTGGCTATGGGGTCAACAATCTGCGGGCCACTTACCGGCCACAAAATGGGGCCTTGAAGGGAGCAGAAATCAGGTTTGGTGTCGAAAACATCTTTGACAAACAATACCAAACCCAGCTTTCAACCCGTGCTGCGGCGGGGCGTAACTTCAAGCTGACGCTTGCAAAAACCTTCTGATCCATCAAAACCGCGAGGACACCAATGGGACATCTGGCTCACCTATCTTCGACACTGGCCCTCACCTGTTGTGCAGCGCTGGGCAGTGCCGCATCTGCACAAGAGACCACCCCTGCCAAAGCCTCGGGGCTCTCAATCGAGCTGAGTGCCGCCGAGGATGTGGGAGAGGCCTGCAAGCTTTCCTTTGTCGTGACCAATACCCACGACAGTACGATTGAGCAGGTGGTCTATGAAACCGTGTTGTTTGACACGGCGGGCCAGGTGTCTCGGTTGACCCTATTGGATTTTCAAGATCTTCCTGCCGGGCGCCTGCGTGTGCGGCAGTTTCAATTCCCGCAGGCCTGTTCTGATATCAGCCGGGTTCTGATCAATGGGGCGCAGACTTGCTCTGTTGCGACCGGAGAAGACGGGCTTTGCGCTCAGGGGCTGACCCTAAACAGCCGCACAAAGATGGAGCTTTTGGGATGATGTTTCTCCAAGAGGCCATTCTTGGCGTGCTGGATCTTGGCGGTCCCGTTGTTTTGCTGCTGTTGTGTGTATCGGTGCTAACGGCTGCACTGGTGCTCTACAAACTGTGGCAATACCAGGCGGCACGGGTGGGGCGCCACCGGCAGCTCGCAGCAGCTGTCGCCGCCTGGGACCTTGGCGAAGGGGACCGGGCCTTGGCAGCCTTGGCGGAAAGCCGGTCCTATCTGGGGCCGGTTCTGCAACTGGCCCTGACCTCATCGGCAACTCAGGAACTGTCCGAGCGAGTCGATGCCGAGGCCGAAGCGCGGTTTGCGCAGTTGGAGCGCGGCCTTGGCGCCTTGGACATGGTGGCGCAACTGGCGCCTTTGATGGGGCTGTTTGGCACCGTGATTGGCATGATCGAAGCCTTTCAAAAGTTGCAATCCGCCGGCTCTTCGGTGGATCCATCGCTGCTGGCCGGCGGCATCTGGGTGGCGCTGCTGACCACAGCCGCTGGGCTGGCGGTGGCGATGCCAACCTCGTTGGTGTTGAGCTGGCTGACCGCACGAATGCAACGGGAACGGATCTTTGCAAATCGGGCGCTCAGAGTGGTCTTTGCCCCGCAAAAAGCAACTGTGGCCTCGCCCACAACCGGAAACTTGGCGCATGCCGGTTAAGCTCGCTGGTCCCAAACGCAGCCGCATGTCGATGACTTCGCTCATTGATGTGATCTTTCTTTTGTTGTTGTTCTTTATGCTGACCTCGACCTTCTCCAAATATGGCGAGGTTGAGCTGATGGCAGCAGGGCAAGCGGAGGGGGTTGAAGAGCGGCAAAAGCTGTTTGTCTCTCTGGGGGCAGACAGTCTGGAACTGAACGGTCAGCCGGTTGATCTGACCCGTATCGCGGGTCTGATACGAAGCCAGCCCCAAGACGGCTCTGGGCATCTGGTTTTGATCAGCCCCAAAGAAGAAGCCTCGTCGCAGCAGTTGGTTGATCTTTTGGCGGTGCTGCGTTCGGTCGAAAATCTGCAGACCGTGGTGCTGAGTTGATGCAGCTAAAACCCCTTGCTCAGGCCCCCAAGGAGCCGACAATCGCGCTGATCAATATCGTTTTCCTGATGCTGATCTTCTTTATGATTGCAGGCACATTGGCGCCACCCATCGACAAGGATCTAACCCTGGTCAAGACCACCGATCTGGAGGGGCGGGAGCCGCCGGACACGCTGGTTGTCCACGCCGACGGGCGGCTGTCGTTGCGGGGGAAACCGGTGGCGGATGCCGCGGGCTATCTGTTTGGCCTGCCTGCTGAGGCGCGTGAGGTGGTGAAGATCGTGCCGGATCAGGCGCTGCCCGCAAAGGATCTGGTGCGCCTCGGCAATGCGCTGCGGGCGGCAGGTGCAGGGCGTGTGGTTTTGATCTCCGAAAGGGCCTTGTGAGGATGGAGGCTATGCACAAAGCGCCTGTTCTGGAGGTGCCGCAGTCTCATTTGGCTGCAGTCTTGGCCTTGTTGCTGGCCTTTGGCCTGCACGCGGTATTTGCCTATCGGGATCAGGGTGATCCTGTTCAGCAGGCCGGTGGCAATACCGCCCTCGCCTCGCAGGGCAGTAGTTTTGCCAATATGGCGGCCGGGGTCGAAACCCCGGAACAGGTGGATGTGCAAAAGCCGATGGTCGAAACGGCCCAAACTCCCAAGTTAGAGCCTATTATACCGCAAAAGAACCAGCCCAGCCTGCCACCTCAGGCTATCCGCCCGCCACAAACTGAACCGCTGTCTCCGACCTCACAGATAGAGCCGGTTGCCGGTGGTGTACCGCTGCTAGCAGCAGTGCAGGAGGCCGCACAGGCTGTGCCGCCCGAGGATCTGTCTGTGGTTGCCCCAGCAGCCGTTCCTGCCCCGTCAGAAGTAAAGGAGCCCGTATTAGAGACGATTTCCAGCGCTGAAGTGCCGCTGGACCCAGTCCAGTCCGAGGCTGCTGAGGCGGCAACCACGCAGTTGCAACCGCCTGAACCGCAAAGCCCAGCAGTGACCCAGTCTTTGCGCCCGATACAGCGGCCTACGCTGACAAAGCCAGAGCCTTCCCGCGCTGAGCCAACGCAGCCCACCACTCCCTCCAGTATCACCCCCAGGCCCAACCCTGCGCCGCCCCTCAAGCCCACCGCGCAGGCGCAGCCCCGTGGTAACGGCGAGGTTAATGCAACCCGTGGTGCGGCAGGCGCCACCGGTCAGCAGCCAGGGGGGCAGGCCACCACTGCCGGAGGCACTGCCAAGGTGCAGGGCAATGCGGCAGTGAACAATTACCCCGGTCAGGTGATGCGGCGGATTCAGCGGGCAAAGCGGCGGTCAAATGTGCGCGGCGTTGCCATTGTGCGCTTTTCCATTGCCGCCAGCGGTGGTCTGGCTGGGGCTAGCTTGGCCCGCAGTTCTGGTTCTGCCAAGCTGGACGGAATTGCCCTGGCGCAGGTGCGCCGCGCCGCGCCTTTTCCACCGCCGCCACCTGGCGCGCGGACCAGTTTTACCGTTCGGATCAAAGGGAATTGATTGGCTGTCAGGGGGCATGTGAAATTTGATCAAATTCTTGCAACTGCCCCGGTTGCTGGGGTAGACAGCAGCAAGGATTGATCAACCGGGTGCAAGGCCCCTCAGAAGGAGAGATGCCGATGACCCCGCTGGCTGGCCTCAAAGTTGTTGAATTGGCGCGTATTCTTGCCGGTCCCTGGATTGGCCAGTCGCTGGCGGATCTGGGCGCAAGCGTCACCAAGGTCGAAAGCCCGGAAGGCGATGATACCCGGCGCTGGGGCCCTCCCTTCATTGAGCGCGGCGAGGACAAGACCGCCGCTTACTATTATGCCGCCAACCGTGGCAAGGATTGTCTGGTGGCGGATTTTCGCACCGATGAGGGCCGGGCGGCAGTGCTGGAGCTGGTGCGCGACGCTGATGTCCTGATCGAGAACTTCAAAGTCGGCGGGCTGGCCAAATATGGGCTTGACTATGACAGCCTGAAGGCGGTGAATCCGCGGCTGATCTATTGCTCGGTGACTGGGTTTGGTCAGGATGGTCCCTATGCCAAACGGGCTGGCTATGACTTCCTACTGCAGGGCATGTCGGGCCTGATGTCGATCACCGGCGATCCCGCAGGCCAGCCGCAAAAGGTCGGGGTGGCGATCACGGATGTGGTCACCGGGCTTTATGGCACCATTGGTATTCTGGCCGCAGTCGAGCAGCGTCACAGAACTGGGCGGGGGCAACATATCGATATGTCCTTGCTGGACTGTGCCACGGCTGTGCTGGCCAATCAGGCGATGAACTACCTGGCGACCGGCGACAGCCCGACACGATTGGGCAACGAACATCCCAATATCGCGCCTTATCAGGTCATGGCGGTGCAGGACGGTCATATCATCTTGGCGGTGGGCAACGACGGTCAGTTTCAGCGACTTTGCGATGTGTTGGGGCTGGCTGGGGTCAAGGCGGATGCACGCTTTGCCTCGAACCAATCGCGGGTCGCTAACCGGCAGGCGCTCACAACCCTGCTGGAGGCCGTGGTGGCGGGCTGGACACAGGCTGATCTGTTGCAGGCGCTAGAGGCGGCGACGGTACCTGCCGGCCCGATCAATACGGTTGGCCAGGCCTTTGATGATCCGCAGATCCAGCATCGCGGGATGCAGATCTCACCGGAAGGTATCCCAGGAGTGCGCGGCCCCTGGAGGTTCTCGGATGCGGAGCTGTCATTGGAGAAATCCGCTCCCAAACTGTCACGGCAGTGCTGATCAGAGAACAGTCTGCAGGCGACTCCGATGTCGGGAATGGCTTAGCGGTCTGGGCTGCGCGCGTTAAGCTTGCATAAAAATCGCGTAGCTGCTGTTCCCAAAGGGCGCAGTGGTCGCGAGGCCTAAAACAGAAAGTGTCTTGGATGACCTGTGCCTATGACTTGATTGACAACACCTGGATCGACCTGCCAGACGGGCGCCGCCTTGCGGCCCGCATGTGGCTGCCACAGGTGGAGAGCCCGGTTCCGGCCATCCTCGAATATCTGCCCTATCGCAAAGGCGACGGAACCGCACCGCGCGATGAGACCACGCATAGGGTTTTTGCCAGCGAGGGCTATGCCTGCATCCGCGTTGATATTGCCGGAACCGGGGACAGCGAGGGCGTCTTTGATGATGAATACTCTGAACAGGAATTGAGCGATGGCGAGGCGGTTCTCGCCTGGATCGCGGCGCAGGACTGGTGCGATGGTAATATCGGCATGATCGGGATCTCCTGGGGCGGCTTCAATGGGTTGCAGCTGGCCTTTCGCCAGCCCGAGGCGCTGAAGGCGGTGGTCTCGGTGGCCTCGACCACGGATCGCTATGCTGATGACATTCACTATATGGGCGGTTGCCTGCTCAGCGATAATGCCAATTGGGGCAGCCAGATGTTTGCCTATCAGTCGCGCCCTGCAGATCCGGAAAATCGCGCCGATTGGCGGCAGGACTGGATCAAGCGCATGGCAGAAATGCCCTTTATGGCCGCAGACTGGCTGCGCCATCAGACCCGCGATGGCCAGTGGCAACATGGCTCGGTCTGCGAGAATTGGTCTGCGATCCAAGCCCCGGTGCTTGCAATCACCGGCTGGGCCGATGCCTATGTCAATGCTCCGGCCCGGATCGCGGCAAATCTTCATGTACCGGGCAAGGCCTTGATTGGCCCCTGGGAGCACCGCTATGCCCATATCGCCAAGCTTGATCCGGCGGATTTTCATGGCGAGGTGCTGACCTGGTTTGACCAATATCTGCGCGGCGAAGACAGCGGAGCGACGCAGCTGCCGGACTATCGCACCTATATGCAAGAACATTTCAACCCGACGATGCAGAACAAACCCCGCCAGGGGCGCTGGGTGGCCGAGGCGCAATGGCCCTCGCCGAATGTGCAGGATCGGGTGATGTTTCTGGGGCCACAGGGGCTGCTGGATGCCGCCGGTACCGGAGAGCGACCTGTCAGCAACCCGGCAACCCTGGGTGCGGCTGGCGGGTATTTCTGCGCCGGGATGCGGTTTGAAAATGAACTGCCGGGTGATCAGGCTGCTGATGACGCGCTGGCGACCTGTTTTGACACAACGCCCTTGGCGCAGCCTTTGGAGATCATGGGCCGTCCTCGGCTGCGAGTGGCCTTTAGCGTCGACAGGCCCGTGGCGCAGCTGGTGGCGCGGCTGTGCGATGTCTCGCCTGAAGGGGTGTCGCAGCGGATCACCTTCCGGCCTTTGAACCTCACTCATCGCGACAGCCACGAAGCCCCGGAAATGCTGGTGCCGGGACAGCGTTACGAGGCTGAAATTGAGCTGAATGAATGCGCCCATCACCTGCGGGCAGGGCATCGCTTGCGGTTGGCGCTGTCGACCTCTTATTGGCCCATCGTCTGGCCTGCACCTGAGGCCGCCGAGGTTACCTTGCATCTGGAGGGCTGCGCCCTGGTGCTGCCGGAACGGCGTGTGGCGAAAGAGATTGCGCCGCAAAACCCCGGGGCACCGCGGGACTACCCAACCCTGCAGACGGAGGTCTTGCGGGAAGCAAGCGGCACGTCAGAGACCAGGATTCGCCCAGATGGTACGCTGGTGCTGGATACCTTTGATGACTACGGCAAGGAGGTGGACCCTTATCATGGGATGACCGTGGGCAGCCATGTCTCCATGCATTACGCAATCCACCCGGATGATCCGGCCACGGCGACCTTTGCCAGTGATTGGAACTTCACCTTCCAGCGCGGTGATTGGCAGGTTGAGATCGATACTGAAAACAAGATGACCTGTGATGCCAAAGATTTTCACCTATGGCGTCGGGTGACGGCCCGCGAAGGAGAGGGTGGGGCAAAGGTGCTTGTGAAGGAATGGCGCGAGAGCATCCCGCGCGGGTTCCTCTAGGTGCGATCAGGTCAGGCACCTGTCGCCTGACCTCGCGCTGCCTGGCTGTGGGCTTGAAACTGTGCCTTAAAAATCCAAACCCAGGTCCAGGGTCTGCGCCGAATGGGTTAAGGCGCCAGAGGAGATATAGTCGACACCGGTGGCCGCGACCTCGGCAATACGTTCCAGTTTCATATTGCCTGAGGCTTCGGTGACCACCTGCTCCTTGGCCATTTCCACAGCCCGGCTGAGATCGGAGGTGCTCATATTGTCGAGCAACACAACATCAGCGCCACCGGTCGACAGAACCTCCTCCAGCTGTGCCAGGGTGTCCACCTCGATCTCCACCTTCATCATATGGCAGACGCTGGTTTTGGCGGCGTTTAGCACCTGGGCAATACCACCAGCGGCAGCAATGTGGTTGTCCTTGATCAGGATGGCATCCGAGAGGCCAAAGCGATGGTTGGAACCGCCGCCGTGGAGTACCGCCTGTTTCTCTACCATACGAAGGCCAGGCGTGGTTTTGCGGGTGCAGGTGATGCGG
Organism: Pseudophaeobacter sp.; assembly: GCF_039971195.1. Taxonomy (GTDB): domain Bacteria; phylum Pseudomonadota; class Alphaproteobacteria; order Rhodobacterales; family Rhodobacteraceae; genus Pseudophaeobacter. The sequence goes on along the minus strand of NZ_JBDWPJ010000047.1, from coordinate 260 downwards.
GTCTGGGTGCCCTTGGTTTCGGCCACAAAACCTGCGGTGAGGCTGGCAATGCCCGACAGGCGCCCGGCAAAGTTCAGCGCCACTCTTTCGCCGGAGAGGATTGCCGCTGCAGACCCTTCTATGGTCATCAGGGTGTCGCCGGGGGCGCAGGGGGCACCGTCCTGATGCAGGGTGACCAGCTCCAGCTTGGGATCCACCAGATGGAAGGCAATGCGGGCGATCTGCTTGCCCGAGACAACACCTGCCTCGCGGGCATTCAG
>NZ_JBDWPJ010000046.1:0-34657 GCF_039971195.1 Pseudophaeobacter sp. | reverse complement strand
TGATCTCCCCCCCGAGTTTTGAACTTGGCCGCTACCCGGACCAATTGGCGCGGGTGCTGGACAGCACCGAGATCTCCTGTCTGCGCCTCAATTTGGCCAGCCGCGACGAAGACACCCTGAGCCGCGCCGGCGATGCCCTGCGTGAGGTCTGCCATGCCCGCGACGTTGCCATTGTGATTAGCGACCATCAGATCCTGGCGGAACGTCTGGGTCTGGACGGGGTTCATCTGAATGACGCCTCCAAATCCGTGCGCACCGCCCGCAAAGCTCTGGGACCCGACGCCATTGTTGGCAGTTTCTGCGGCGCCTCACGCCATGATGGCATCAGCGCTGGCGAGGCGGGCGCCGATTACGTGAGCTTTGGCCCCGTTGGCACCTCTGGTTTGGGCGATGGCGCAGTGGCGGAAACCGAGCTGTTTGAATGGTGGTCACAGATGATCGAAGTTCCTGTGGTGGCCGAGGGTGGCCTCACGGAAGACCTGATCCGCACCGTGTCGCCCTTTACCGATTTCTTTGGCCTTGGCGAAGAGATCTGGAACAGTGAAGACCCCGTTGCCACCCTGGCCCGGTTGATGGCGTCCATGCGTTGACAGGGATCTGCTTAACCTAAGGAACCACCAAGGCGCCGAAGGAAACTCAGGCGCCTTTCTCTATGCCGTGTGCCTCCCTTAAAGGAAGACCCGTTCATAGAACCAATAGCCGCCAATTAGCGCGATGGTGAGCGAGGCCGGGATGGCAACGCGGCCGCGGTATTTAGGATGTTTGCCAAACCAATACCCCAGGGCCCCATAGGCAATTGCAATCACAGTCAACTGCCCCAATTCAACCCCAGCATTGAAGCCCAAAAGCGCCGGTACGATCTGATCGCTTGGCAGACCGAACTCCCCCAGCACCGAGGCAAAGCCGAGCCCGTGCAGCAGGCCGAAGCCAAGGATCACAAAGGTTCGCCAGGCATGCAATCGGCGGGCGAAGATGTTTTCAACCGCGACAAAAACGATAGAAGCCGCAATCAGTGGCTCAACGATTGCGGGGTCAACGGTGACCAGCCCCAGGGCCCCAAGTGCCAGGGTGATACTATGGGCGATGGTAAAGGTGGTGACCTGCCACAGGAGCGGTGCCATGCGCACACTGAGGAAGTAGAGCCCCAGAACAAACAGGATGTGATCCAGCCCTTTGGGCAAAATATGGTCAAAACCAACCGGCAGATAGTTCTGGAAAACCTGCCAACCGCTTTGCACTGCGCCCCCTTTGAGAGCAATGGCAGGCGAGCGTGCGCCCCCCAGCAGATAACCGGTATAGGGCTCTTCCACCCCGTTCTGGCGCAGCACCACGGCACCTGATCGTTTGGGCCAGGTCAGGTTGAGGTAAAGCGACGAACGCGGGACATCTCCGCTCAGTACCAAAACGGAACTGCGCGGCAGCTCCGCATCGCCAACTTCTGGAATGGTCAGTGACTCCAGTTGCACAGCGACAGGCCCACCCGCATCAAGCTGCAAGTCAGGGATCCAGTCCTCCAGAAAAAGCCGCACCATCGGCTTCAACTCATCCTGCTCCATATTGCGCAGCAGGTCGTAGTCGGTGGATTTATCGCTGGTATCCGTATCTGCACGGCCATCCAGATCAATCCCTGCCACAAATGCCTCAATATTCATCCGCAGCACAAAGGCAATCTGGCCCTCGCTGACGTCAAAATCGGCAATCGTCGGCGTCACCTCATGGGCGCGCGTGGGGCCAGCGAAACACAGCATTAGGCTTGACAGCACCCCCAGGAGCCCCACCCTGAGAAAGCCCAATTGCAAAGTCATAAAAATGCTCAAACCACTGTTCCGCTCTGTTGTCCTGCCACGCCTGTTCCTGACCGCCCTGAGCCTTGCCGCTCTTGCAACGGCTTCTACACCTGCGCTGTCTCATGAGTTTTGGATTGAGCCGGAAAAATATCAAGTAAAATCCGACGACTCACTGCAGGCGGGTCTTAGAAATGGTCAGATGTTCAAAGGCGCCCGCCTGCCCTATTTTGCCGAACGCATCGTCCGATTTGATACGGTTCAGGACGGGATTATTACTCCCTACCAGGGCCGCATGGGCGATATGCCCGCGCTGGTGTTGGAGGGTTTGCAGCCCGGCCTGTTGATTGCCCTGCATGAAACCACGACTGATCTGATCACCTATGAAACCTGGCAAGCCTTTGCCGATTTTTCCAATCATCAGGGCTTCCAGGATGTGCAGGCCCGCCACCAACAGCGCGACCTGCCAGAACATGGGTTTGGTGAGCGCTACAGCCGCCATACAAAACTGCTGGTCTCCGTGGATCATGGTGCTGGGGCGGATCGCGCCTTTGGCCTGGAGACAGAGCTTGTGGCTTTGCAAAACCCCTACACCCTACCCGCTTCAACTGGACCCGCCCCCGCAAGAATACAAATCCTGCTGCTGTACCAGGGCAAGCCAAGACCCCTAGCACAGGTGGAGATTTTTGAGCGCGCACCCGATGGAAGCGTTCAAAGCGAGCGCCTACTCACGGATAATATGGGCGTTTTGCAGCTGTCGGTGCGCAGCGAACACAGCTATTTGCTCAATGCGGTGGTCCTTCGCCCCCTCATGGGCGATCCAGAGGCTGTTTGGCAAACGCTTTGGGCCTCTTTGGTTTTTGCCCTTCCTTGAGACCTCCGGACTTGCGACTGAGCGCTTGGCGCTTGCGAGGCACGACAAAAGGCGCAATAGAGCTTCCATGACCCAAGAATTCAAAACTTCCACCTCCGCGACAGAATCTGCACCAATGGTGCTTTGCATTGGATCTGTGCTCTGGGACATCATCGGTCGCAGCCCGGCTGAAATGCGCCGTGGATCAGATATGCCCGGCCGTATCACCCGCCTACCCGGCGGTGTGGCGATGAATATCGCCATGACCCTGGCGCGGTTTGGCCTGGTGCCCAATCTGCTGAGCACCGTCGGACGTGACCCGGAAGGCGATGAGCTGATTGCGGCCTGCGCCCGGCTTGGCTGCCTGACCGCGCATCTTTATCGCTCTGAAGATCTGCCGACCGATCGCTATATGGCGGTTGAAGGTGGCAATGGGCTGATTGCCGCCATTGCGGATGCCCATTCGCTGGAGGCCGCAGGCAATAAGATACTGCGTCCGCTGTTGGATGGCACCCTTGGGTCTCGGGAAGTCCCTTATGAGGGAGCGATTGCGCTGGATGGCAATCTGACCCTGTCTTTGCTTGGTGACATCGCCTCGGATCCGGCCTTTGCCAAGGCCGATCTGCGGGTCGCCCCGGCCTCGCCGGGCAAGGCAGAACGGCTTCGCCCCTTTCTGACCGCCACCCGCGGCACGCTTTATGTCAATCTCGAAGAGGCCGGGTTGCTGTGCCAGGATAGCTTCAGTAACAGTGAGACCGCCGCCCTGGCGCTGCTGGAGCGCGGCGCCGCCCGGGTTCTGGTGACTGATGGCGGCGCATCCGCCAGTGAGGCCTGCGCCCAATCCGGCCCTGCCGCCGTAATTACCCAGCAGCCACCCCGCGCCACCGTTGCGCGGGTGACCGGCGCTGGCGACACCTTCATGGCCGCGCATATCGCCGCCGAATCCCGCGGCGAAAACAGACACACTGCCCTGGCCGCTGCCTTGCAGGCCGCCGCCACCTATGTTTCAGGAGAACCCCCGCTGTGATCGAGATCCGGTATTCATCCGAAGTCCAGGCCGCAAAATCCGCTGGCACCGCCATCGTGGCGCTGGAAAGTACCATCATCACCCATGGGATGCCCTACCCACAAAATGTTGAAGTGGCTGCGCAGGTGGAACAGGACATCCGCGACGCTGGCGCCACCCCTGCCACAATCGCGGTGATGCAGGGCGTTTTGCATGTGGGGCTGGAAGCGGATCAGCTGCAATCCCTGGGCCAGGCCAATGATGTCGCAAAAGTCTCGCGCGCGGATATGCCCGCCTGTATCGCCATGGGTAAAACCGGCGCCACCACCGTAGCTGCCACGATGATTGCCGCGCGACTGGCAGGTATTGGCGTCTTTGCCACAGGCGGTATTGGCGGCGTCCACAAAGGGGCCGAGACCAGCTTTGACATCTCTGCCGATCTATTGGAGCTGGCGCAGACACCGGTGACTGTTGTTGCGGCCGGCGCCAAGGCCATTCTCGACATACCCAAGACCCTGGAAATCCTTGAAACTCAAGGCGTTCCGGTGATTGCCTATGGCCAGGACAGCTTCCCGGCCTTTTGGTCAGCGCAGTCTGACCTGACCGCGCCTTTGCGGATGGACAGCGCCGCCGAGATTGCCCGCGCTCAGGCCACACGCGCCTCTATGGGGTTGCCGGGCGGCCAGTTGATTGCCAATCCGATTCCGCAGGAGGCCGAAATCGCGGCGGCGGTTTTAGCTCCGGTGATTGCCCAAGCCCAAGGCGAAGCCGACGCACAAGGCGTTGTCGGCAAGGCAGTCACGCCATTTTTGCTCAAACGCATCTTTGAGCTGACCGAGGGAAGGTCCCTGACGGCAAATATCGCCCTGGTGCGCAATAATGCGCGACTTGCAGCAGAAATCGCCAAAGAACTGGTCACCCTTAACGCTTGAGTGACTTTCCTTTGACAATCCCATTGCCCCAGCGGTGATCAGTACCTAGGTTCTGGCTAACTCGAAATATGTGATTGATCCCAATGCTTGATTGCCTCTCATGACCACGCCTTTTGACGAAGACCCCATTCGCCATCGCCCTGGGCTGTTTGCCCGGCTGCGCTCCTCGTTCTTTACTGGGATTGTGGTTATTGCACCGGTTGGGCTGACCATCTGGCTGTTGTGGACCGTGGTGGGTTGGGTCGATTCCGTTGTGCTGCCACTGGTGCCGCATACCATATCGCCCGAGCAATACATCGGTATCAATCTGCGCGGCATCGGGCTGATCTTCTTTTTGCTCTTTACCATCGTGATTGGCTGGATCGCCAAGGGTATCATTGGCCGCTCGCTGATCGGTTTTGCCGAAAACCTGGTCAACCGCATGCCGGTGGTGCGCACCATCTATTCCGGCATCAAACAGATCTCGGAAACGGTTTTTGCCCAGTCCGAACGGAGCTTTGAAAAAGCCTGTCTGATCCAGTATCCCCGTCGCGGCATCTGGGCAATTGGCTTTATCTCGACCACGGCCAAAGGCGAGGTCTCTGAACAGGCTGACACGACCGGTGCCATGATGAGCGTCTTTCTCCCCACCACGCCAAACCCGACCTCTGGGTTTTTGCTCTTTGTGCCCAAGGATGATGTCATTGAGCTGGAGATGAGCGTGGAAGACGCTGCCAAACTGGTGATTTCTGCCGGGCTGGTCTATCCAAACGCCAAAGACCCCAGCCAGCCAGAGCTTCCCGAAGAGAGTGCCTGAAGGCTTCGAAGCAATCTGAAGTGATCAAATGACAAAGGGAAGGCAGAGCGCACTCCCTTTGTCATTTGTATCTCTTAGGTATTGTGCTGGTTTGCTGTGTCCAGCGCTAAAGCGCAGTCCAGCCGCCATCAACGCTAAGAGTGGTGCCGGTGATTTGCGCCGCCGCGTCCGAGCAGAAAAACACGGTGGAGCCGCCCAGCTGCTCAACGGTAGCAAATTCACGCGAGGGCTGGCGCTCCAGCATCACCTGTTTGATCACCTCTTCGCGGGACATGTTGTACTTGGACATGGTGTCCGGAATTTGTGCTTCGACCAGCGGGGTCAGCACATAGCCGGGGCAGATGGCATTGCAGGTGATTGGCTCTTCGGCGGTTTCCAGCGCCACGGTCTTGGTCAGGCCCACAACGCCGTGTTTTGCGGCGACATAGGCGGATTTGAACGGCGAGGCCGTTAGCCCATGGGCAGAGGCGATATTGACCACCCGGCCCCAGCCCGAGGCTCGCATCATCGGCAGGGCAGCGGCTGTGGTGTGAAAGGCCGAGCTGAGGTTGATGGCCAGGATGGCATCCCAGGTCTCTGCCGGGAATTCATCCACCGGGGCCACATGCTGAATGCCCGCGTTGTTGACCAGGATATCACAGGACCCGGCGCTCGCGATCAGGTCCCGGCAGGCCGCGCCTTTGGACATATCGGCCTGAATATAGCGGGCCGTGACGCCGAACTCGGCTGCAATGCCCGCTGCCAAGGAATGATCTTCGTCCCGGTCGGTAAAGGAGTTCAGCACGACATCCGCCCCGGCGCGAGCCAATTCGCGCGCGATACCAAGCCCGATGCCTGAATTTGATCCGGTGATCACGGCTGTTTTTCCCTGGAGCGTCATCTCATGTCCCTTTCCCTGGTCACTTTGAAGCGGTGTTTCCCCTTCTTGCCATGCTGCAGGCGCAAAAGAAACGCGTAGGACTACGTAGACGGCCTTGGGGTTCCTTTGGGTGCTACAAATCAGAGGCCGTTCAAGGCAGATTCGGAGCGTGTCGACAGGTCGTACTGCGCACTCAAGATGCGGGCCGCCAAAAAAAAAACGCCCGCGCGAAGCGGGCGTGAAGTTATTGAGGCAGGTTTCATACAGGCAAGAAACCTATCGAGCAGTGAGACCTTTATAAGCAATTTGACGCTTTCCTCCAAGCTAAAAGTTTGAAATGACGAAGATGCCACAGTTAGGTATAGACCTAAGAAAATAAGGGCAGAGCGGGATTGTTGCCAAAGTGAAGTCAGTTTTTTTCCAAAACCTCAAGATCGCCACAGCTGGAATCCTGCTGTTTGGCGGTGCCCAATTTGCCCAGGCAGAATCATCCCATGGCATAGCTATGTATGGCGACCCCGCCTTGCCACAGGATTTTGTGTCTTTACCCTACGTTAACGCTTCGGCCCCCAAAGGCGGCAAAGTCGTCTTTGGCAATACCGGCGGGTTTGATACGCTCAACCCCTTTGCCCAGAAAGGCACGCCGCCCTGGCAGCTCAGATTTTGGGGCTACGAGAGCCTGATGGGCCGCTCCTGGGACGAAGCTTTCTCTCTTTACGGGCTGTTGGCCGAATCAGTTGAAGTACCAGAAGACCGATCTTGGGTCGAATTTACCCTGCGGCCAGAGGCACGATTCTCGGATGGCACCCCCGTCACCGTCGCGGATGTGATCTGGTCCTACGAGACTCTCGGCACCAAAGGCCACCTGCGATATCGAGGGTTCTGGAACAAGATCGCAGAGATCCGCAAGACCGGCCCCCGCAGCCTGCGGATCAGTTTCAACACCGAGGATCGTGAGCTTGCCTTGATCGCCGGAATGCGGCCGATTTTGCAAAAGGCGCAATGGGAGGGAAAAGACTTTGCCGCCTCAGGTCTTTCCGAGGCGCCAATTGGCACCGGCGCCTATGTTGTGGATAACTTTGAGGCAGGTCGGCAAATAACGTTAAAACGCAATCCGGATTATTGGGGTAAGGATTTGCCCTTTAGGGTTGGTACACAGAACTTTGATCAGCTCAGAATAGACTTTTTTGGCGATCAAACCGTTTTGTTTGAGGCATTCAAAGCCGGAGAGCTAACCAGCTACCGCGAATTCAACGCCGACAAATGGGCCAGTGCCTATGGGTTTGCCGCCGTCACCGACGGGCGAGTGGTCAAAAGCGAGATCCCGCATCAACGTCCCTCTGGTATGACGGGGCTGGCCATCAACACCCGACGCGCACCGCTGGATGATTGGCGTGTGCGCGAAGCGTTGCTGCTAGCTTTCAACTTTGAATATATCAACGAGACCATCACCGGCAGCGTCCAGCCCCGGATCAGATCCTATTTCTCAAATTCGCACCTAGGTCTGCGCCCTGGTCCCGCCAAAGGCCGGGTTGCAACCTATCTTGCTCCCTTTGCTGATGATCTGCCCGTCGGCGCCATCGATGGCTACGCACTGCCGCAAAGCGATGGCACCCAGCGCAATCGTAAAAACCTGCGGCAGGCCATGAAGCTGCTGGCAGAAGCCGGGCTCACTGTGCAAGACGGTGCGCTCCACACTGCAGATGGCACGCCCCTGAACCTGAAGGTGCTGCTGCGCCAAGGCGACACAGAGATGAAAACAGTGGTGGAGATCTACGCCCGCGCACTGGAACGTCTAGGCATCACCTTAACGCCTGAATTGGTTGACAACGCACAGTATGTTGGCCGCCAAAGCGACTTTGACTTTGATCTGACCCGGGTGCGGCGCGAGCTATCGCTCAGCCCAGGCAACGAACAAAAACTATACTGGGGCGCAGCGGGGGCTAACCAGCCCGGAAGTCGCAACCTGATGGGCATCGCTTCACCAGCGGTAGATGCAATGATTGACCTGATGCTCACGGTTGAAACACATGAAGAGTTCACATCGGCCACCCGCGCATTGGACCGGGTATTGACCGCAGGGCGCTATGTGATCCCGATCTGGTCCTTTGACAAAGGCCGCATCGCCCATGCGCGTGAGCTGAAATTCCCCGAGACACTGCCGATCTATGGCGATCGCACCGGGTTTATGCCCGATGTCTGGTGGTATCAGGAAGACTAGCCAGCCTCGGATTGGCAATATGCAGCTTCCTAAATGACCGCCGGTTGGGTTTCCACACAGGGTGCCCCTCCCTGGTTGGCGGCCCCCTCTGTGTGGTCTGCGAACTCTCACATTCCATTTTCACCTCACTTTGCTATAGTGGGCCTCAGTAAACGGTTATTGTTTCTATAGGGGCATCAGTCATGACGGTCTTTCCCCCCCCACTGTGCTGGGAAGATATGTACCCGCGGGCCAAACAGCGTTTCCCGCATTTGCAGCCTGAAACGGTCCCCAGTCTGGAGCAGGACCGCGACGGGTTTGTGGCCTATCTGGCCAATACCCACCACCTGACCCTGCGCGAAGCCCGTGAAGAGGTTGAGGATTTTCTCTTTACCGAAAGCCTGCACGCGGAATTGGACGTGGAGCCCGTCTAAACTTGTTGTGGACTGCTGCCTGTGGCCACTGGGGATCCACCACAATCTCTAGCTGAGCAACCTTAGCTGAGCGAGGTCACCCAGAGAATGGTGGCGTCTTCCTGGCTCATGGACACTACATTGTGACCCATTGCCGCGTCATAATAGGCGCTGTCGCCCCGGCGCATCTCTACCGGCTCGTAGAACTCGGTATAGAGCTTTACCACCCCGGTGAGCACATACATGAACTCTTCGCCATCGTGGCGCACCCAACCGTCAAACTCTTCCATCGACCGGGCCCGCACCCTTGCGCGGTAAGGCAGCATCTGTTTGCGGCGCAGCCCCTCGGCCAGCAATTCGTGCTCATAGGTGGCAGTTGCCTGTGCTGAGCCTTCGTTCAGCTTTGTCACGGTCATACGGCCATTGACCTGGTCCCGCTGCGGCTGGGTAAACAGCTGCGGCACCGAAATTTGCAGCCCAACGGCCAGTTTTTTGAGCGCCTCATAGGTCGGCGACATCTGGCCGTTTTCGATCTTGGACAGGGTAGAGCGGGCCAACCCTGCCTGATTGGCCGCATGTTCCAGCGTCCAGTCGCGGGCCTTGCGCAACTCACGCACCCGGGCGCCGAGATCAAGCGGCTCTGCTTCGCGCTCCTCGCCGGTGGCGCGGGCAATGGTGATCAAAGATTTTGGATCGCGTCCTGTCATAGGGCTTCTATAGGATGCCCGCTGCATGCTTGCAACGCGGCACTTGTCGCGCTAGCCAATGGATATGTTGTCCCTGTTTGATCAAGGTGCCTTTGCACCCTGCCCCGCCCCTTTCAATCTGGCGGCCCATGTGCTGCGTCGTGCAACTGATCTGAGCCAAAAGCCCGGATTGGAAGTTTTGGGTCCCGGTGGATCTCAGATCTGGACATTTGCCCAGTTGGAAGCCGCTGTACGCGGTACTGGCACGGGCCTGTTGCAACAGCGGCTGCAGCCCGGCCAGATCCTGCTGATGCGCCTTGGCAATACCGTCGATTTCCCCATTGCCTACCTCGGCGCCATCGCCGCCGGGCTGGTGCCAGTGCCGACCTCCTCTGATCTGACAGAGGGTGAGGTCGCCAAGATGATCGCAGATCTGGAGCCCGCCGCTGTGTTGCGCGACCCAGAGGTAACCTGCGCCGCGCATCCCAATCAGATCCTGCTGGCAGATTTGCAGGCCATGCATGCGCTGCCCCCTTGCGACTATGCAATGGGCGATCCAGAGCGTATGGCCTATGCGGTCTATACCTCCGGCACCAGCGGCAAACCCCGCGCCGTTGCCCATGCCCATCGCGCCATCTGGGCGCGGCAAATGATGGTGGATGGCTGGTATGATCTGAAGGCTGAAGACCGCCTGCTACACGCCGGAGCCTTCAACTGGACCTTTACGCTCGGCACCGGCTTGATGGACCCCTGGACCATTGGCGCCACTGCTCTGATCCCGGAACCTGGCACAGACCCATCAGACCTCCCGGCGCTGTTGAAACAGCATCGGGCCACAATATTTGCCGCAGCCCCCGGGGTTTATCGCAAAATACTAAAGACGAAATCACCGCTGGATCTGCCCGATCTGCGCCATGGGCTCTGTGCTGGGGAAAAACTCTCTGCCCATCTGCATAGCGCCTGGACCAAGATCACCGGAACTGAACTATATGAAGCCTATGGCATGTCAGAGTGCTCTACCTTTATCTCGTCCAGCCCCAGCCATCCAGCGCGGGGCCAGGCATTGGGACAGCCGCAGCCGGGACGTCGTGTGGCGATCCTTGGCCCTGATGGGCCGGTGCCGCAGGGCGACGAGGGCACCATTGCCATTGCCGCCTCTGATCCCGGCCTGATGCTTGGCTATATGAATGCCCCCGAAGAAACCGCCGCACGGATGCAGGACGGCTGGTTCCTGACCGGAGATCAGGGCGCCATGGCCGTCGATGGCCAGGTGAGCTATCTAGGTCGGGCCGACGACATGATGAATGCCGGCGGCTTTCGGGTCTCTCCAATCGAAGTGGAAACCCAGCTTTCCGCCCATCCCGGCATCATCCAGGTCGGGGTGGCCACAGTTGAAGTAAAGACCGACAGTCACATCATTGTGGCCTTTTATACGGGGCCTCGCGCCCTGGAAGTGGAGGAGCTACAGGATTTTGCAGCTCAAAAACTCGCGCGCTACAAACAGCCCCGCGCTTATGTCCACCTGCCAGCCCTGCCCAGTGGCGCCAACGGCAAATTGCTGCGCCGCGCCCTGCCCGCCTATTTCAAAGGATAACCCATGACCGCCGATCTGCCGACCGTAAAGCTCGACATCATTTCCGACCCGATTTGCCCCTGGTGCTACATCGGCAAAACCCATCTGGACAAGGCGCTGGCGGAACTCCCCGAACATCCCTTTGTCATTGAATGGCACCCGTTTCAGCTGAACCCCGATATGCCGCGCGAAGGCATGGGGCGGCGTGAATATCTGGAAGGCAAATTTGGCGGCAAAGAAGGCGCGGTGCGGGCCTATGCACCAGTAGTGGAGCACTCGGAAAAGGCCGGGCTCAAAATTGATTTTGGAGGCATGCAGCGCACCCCCAACACCATCGACGCCCATCGCCTGATCCATTGGGCCGGCATTGAAGGCAAACAGGGCGCGATGGTTGACGCGCTGTTTGACGCTTATTTTGCGCAGGCCCGTGACATCGGCGATCATGATGTTCTGGTAGAAATTGCCGAGAAAACTGGCCTGGAGGGGGGTGTCATCCGCAAACTCCTCTCTGGTGACAATGACGTTGAGGACATTCGCAACCGCGATGCGCATTCGCGCAAGATGGGGGTTTCCTCGGTCCCGACCTTCATTATCGCCAATCAACATGCCGTCCCCGGCGCCCAGCAGCCCGAGATGTGGAAGCAGATCGTTGAGGATATTATTCAGCAGTTACAAACACCTCAGGAGGACACATGAACCAGCTTCGTCGGTTGACCATCTTTGTCGCCCTTCTTGTCATCGTCTCCTCAAGCACTGTGTTCTTTCGCATCATCGAAGGCTGGAGCTGGCTTGATTCCTACTTTTTCACCATCGTCACCATCTCCACCGTTGGCTATGGCAATCTGGTCCCGGTGACGGCGGCCGGAAAATTGGCGACCACCTTTCTGATCTTTGGCGGATTGGGCGTTTTTGCCCTGGCAATGCATGAGTTTGCCCAGATGCAACTGCTGAAACGGCAACAGCATAACGAATGGCTTTTTGCCAAGCTTGACGGCAAAAGCGAGGAGGCAAGCGAACAGGTTGCCAATGAGGATGCCGAACCCCACGCGGCGGCATCACAAGAGGAACCAAAGGCCTAGACCTGCCTTTGCACCGCCCATCGGGCACTCGTGTTGAATGGCCTGAGAAACTACACAAAGCAACAATGCACAGAACTCTGTGCATTTTGCACCATGGCCTCTGCTCTCTGGCCGTGATAGCGCGGGACAGAAGAGACCCGGAGAGGATCCAATTTCAGGACCGCCGAAGTCTCGCATGAGGATCCCAATGACAGCAATGCCGTCCCACAATATGTCCAAGACAGAATTCATTTCGCTGGTGGCGATGATGATGGCGACTATCGCCTTTTCTATCGACGCCATGCTGCCAGCCCTGCCAGAGATCGGCGCCCAGCTCAGCCCCGGTGACGTCAACCGGGCGCAGCTGATCCTGACCTCCTTTGTGCTCGGAATGGGGGTTGGCACCTTTTTCACCGGTCCACTGTCGGATGCCTTTGGCCGCAAGCCGGTGATCATCGTCGGCGCTGTGATCTATATCGCGTCCTCCGCAGTAGCCTGGGCTTCGTCTTCGTTGGAGCTAGTCCTAATTGCCCGTGTCACCATGGGCCTCGGCGCTGCTGGGCCACGGGTTGTCGCCCTGGCCATTGTACGCGATCTGTATTCGGGGCGGGAAATGGCCCGGATGATGTCGATTGCCATGATGATCTTCACTCTGGTTCCCGCCTTTGCGCCCATGCTGGGGCAAGGCATCATCGTCTTTGCCGGCTGGCGCGGCATCTTTGTGGCCTTTGCCGTCTTTGCGCTCATCATGTCCCTGTGGATGCAGATCCGCCTGTCCGAACCGCTGGCGGCGGAAAACAGACGCCCCTTCCGGATGCCGCTGATGCTTTCGGCGGTGAAGGAAATGATCCAGCACCCCACCGTGCGTCTGTCGATTGTGGTACAGACCTTCTGCCTCGCCATGCTGTTCACTATGTTGACCATGGTGCAGCAGGTCTATGACATCATCTTTGATCGCGGCGACAGCTTTCCCTTCTGGTTTGGCTTTGTCGCCCTGATGTCGGGCAGCGCCAGTGTGCTCAACGCGGCCGTAGTGGTGCGCGTGGGAATGCGTCGTATGGTGACCTGGTCTTTGGCGCTGCAGATCCTGTTCTCGGCGGTGATGCTGACGCTGGATGGTTTCAGCCTCCCAGCCGGTCTAGCCTTCGGATTGTTTGTCGCCTGGCAGACCAGCGTGTTCTTTATGGCCGGCACCACATTGGGCAACCTCAATGCCATGGCGATGGAGCCGATGGGCCATATTGCTGGTATGGCGGCCTCAGTCATTGGCGCGATCTCGACAGTCTTGGCCGCTGTTATCGCAGGCCCCATTGGATTGCTGTTTAATGGCTCCTTGTTGCCGATCACCCTGGGCATCCTGATCATGGCCACGCTTGCTTACCTTGTCATGCTGCATATGGCCCGAGTAGAGGCACGGTTTCTGACTGACTAGAACGCTTGCTGACAGCTCAGGAAACTCCTAACCTCTCCAAATATTTGGGGAGGTTTTTTGATGGAATATCCGTATGATCTAGGCAGTTACACTTGCCCAATTACGACCACGTCTCCACAGGCGCAGCTCTGGTTTGATCGTGGGCTGATCTGGACCTATGGCTATAACCATCAAGAGGCCACCACCTGTTTCCAACAGGCAATCAGCCTTGATCCCAACTGCGCTATGGCCCATTGGGGGCTCGCCTATGCCTCAGGCCCCAATTACAACATGCCTTGGGAGTTGCACGACGAGACAGGCCGCGCGACGGCCCTGGCCACAGCCTATGATGCCAGTCAGGCGGCACTTGGCCATGTCTCGGGTTGTAGCGAAGCAGAGACCCTGCTGATCAAAGCCCTAGGCGCGCGCTACCCGCAACGTGACCTGATTGAGGACATGCATGCCTGGGACTATGATTTTGCCGCGACCATGCGCGAAGCCTTTGCCCAGTGTCGCGATCACAATGACCTGCGCTGTATTTTTGCCGAAAGCCTGCTCAACCTGACGCCGTGGAGAATGTGGGACCTGAAGTCCGGCAAACCTGCCAAAGGCGCGGCCACACTGGAGGCACAACAGATTCTGGAAGAGGCCATGGCGCAGAACCCGGGCGCGATGCGACATCCCGGTCTGCTGCACCTCTATGTGCACCTGATGGAGATGTCACCCACCCCGGAAAAAGCGCTAAAGGCAGCAGATGTGTTGCGCCGTTTGGTGCCGGATGCAGGGCATCTGGTGCATATGCCGACCCATATTGATGTGCTTTGTGGCAACTATCACGAGGTGGTCCTGTGGAACGAAGAGGCGATCAAGGCGGACCTGAAATACTACGCCCGCGAAGGCGCTTACAACATCTACACAGGTTATCGCCAGCACGACTATCACTTCGTGATCTATGGCGCTCTTTTCCTGGGACAAATGGAGCCCGCGCTGCAGGCAAACAAGGGCCTATGGGAGACCACCCCAGAAGAGATGCTGCGCATTGAGAGCCCGCCGATGGCGGATTATTTTGAATCCTACATGGCAATGCACCCGCATATCCTGATCCGGTTCGGTCGTTGGCAAGACTGCATCGCCCTGAAGCTGCCAGAGGACCAAACGCTTTATTGCACCCTCACGGCAACCACCCATTATGCCCGCGCCATTGGCTATGCCGCCACGGGGCAAGTGGCCGAGGCCGTAGCCGAGGAAACCCAGTTCCTTGCGGCCAAATCCCGCGTTCCCGACAGCCGCCTCATGCACAATAACCGGGTCGTAGACCTGCTTGAAATTGCACGCGAAATGCTGCGCGGAGAAATCGAATACCGCAAGGGTAGCTATGACCAGGCCTATGACCACCTGCGTCGCTCGGTTCAACTAGATGACAATCTGCCCTATGACGAGCCCTGGGGCTGGATGCAGCCCACTCGTCATGCGCTGGGCGCACTCCTGTTGGAACAGGGCCATGTAACCGAGGCCGAGGCGGTCTACCGCGCTGATCTCGGACTTGATAACAGCCTGTCTCGCGCCTCGGTGCATCCAGATAATGTCTGGAGTCTTAAAGGGTTGTATGATTGCCTTCAGATGCGCGGTGAAGAGGTGGAGATCCGGCACATCAAGCAAAAACTCGACGCTGCGCAGGCGCGATCAGACGGCGTCTTTGCTTCCTGCGGCTGTGCCCAGGTGGCGATGCAGCCGCAGGCTTGCTGTGGGATCTGAAACCTCAAACCCCGATCAAATCACCTGATCGGGGCAACTCTGGAATAGCGCTATTTGGCCTGGGCCTTAGCGCGTTTTTTCTCAGCAATCAGCCGTTCAGCCAGGTCGCGGGCAATGGCAAAAGCGCCTTTGATCTTGTCGCTGTCCTTTTTCCAATCGCGCCGCACCACGATCTTGTTGTCTTTGACCTTGGCCAGCCCATCCTGGCTATGGATGAAATCCACCAACCCCTGTGGCGAAGCGAATTTGTCGTTGTGGAACTGCAACGTCGCGCCCTTGGGGCCTGCGTCCAGTTTCGAAATTCCGGCGCGTTTGCACATTGCCTTGATCCGAACAACGAGCATCAAGGTATTGACCTCTTTTGGCAATTTCCCAAACCGGTCGATCAATTCTGCAGCAAAACCTTCTAGCTCCACCTTGGTGGTAAGCGAGGACAGACGTCGGTAAAGGCCAAGCCGCACATCCAGATCAGGCACATAGGCGTCCGGGATCAGCACTGGCACACCAAGGTTGATCTGCGGCGCCCATTGCGCATCCCCGTCGCTCAACCCTTCCAGCTCACCTGATTTGATCTTGGCAATCGCCTCCTCCAGCATCGACTGATAGAGCTCATAGCCCACATCGCGCATCTGGCCGGATTGCTCCTCACCTAGCAGATTACCCGCCCCTCGAATATCAAGATCCTGACTTGCCAGGGTAAAACCCGCCCCTAAGGTATCGAGCGAGCCAAGTACCTTGAGCCGCTTTTCAGCCGCCGGGGTAAGACGCTGGCGCGGCTTGGTGGTCAGATAGGCATAGGCGCGGGTTTTGCTGCGCCCCACACGTCCGCGAATCTGGTAGAGCTGCGACAGGCCAAACATATCAGCCCGGTGCACCACCATGGTATTGGCCGTAGGAATATCGAGGCCGGATTCCACAATGGTCGTCGCCAAGAGCACATCATATTTGCCGTCGTAAAAGGCATTCATCCGGTCATCCAACTCTCCTGGAGCCATCTGGCCATGGGCCACCACGTAGGTGAGCTCGGGCAGTTGCTCTTTCAGGAAATCCTCGATTTCCGGCAGGTCAGAGATCCGCGGCACCACATAAAAGCTCTGGCCGCCACGATAATGTTCGCGCAGCAAGGCCTCGCGCAGGGTAACAGCGTCGAATTCGCTGACATAGGTGCGGATCGCCAACCGATCCACTGGAGGTGTCCCAATGATTGACAGATCGCGCACGCCGGTGAGGCTCAGCTGTAGAGTACGCGGGATTGGGGTGGCGGTGAGGGTCAGCACATGGATGTCAGAGCGCAGCTGTTTCAGCCGTTCCTTGTGGCCAACGCCAAAATGCTGTTCTTCGTCGATGATCAACAGGCCAAGGTTGTTAAACCGGATATTTTTGGCCAGCAAAGCATGGGTGCCGATGACGATGTCAATCGTGCCTCTGGCCATACCTTCACGGGTTTTGGCGGCCTCCTTTGCGGAAACAAAGCGTGACAACTGCCTGACTTCCAAAGGGAAGCCCCGAAAACGTTCCGCAAAGGAGGCAGCATGCTGCCGCGCCAAAAGCGTGGTCGGGGCCACCACAGCCACCTGCACGCCAGACATCGCCGCCACAAAGGCCGCCCGCATGGCCACCTCGGTTTTACCAAAGCCCACATCACCGCAGACCAACCGGTCCATCGGCTGGCCAGAGGTCAGATCTGCCATCACGTCTTCGATGGCGCGCAGCTGATCATCCGTTTCCTGATAGGGAAAGCGGGCCGAAAACTCCTCCCAGGCATGGGGCGGCGGATCCATCGCCGGCGCCCGACGCAGGGCCCGTTCGGCGGCAATCCGGATGAGCTTATCCGCCATCTCGCGGATGCGCTCCTTCAGCTTGGCCTTTTTCGCCTGCCAAGCCCCACCACCAAGCCGATCCAACAGCCCCTCGTCGTGACCGTATTTTGACAGAAGCTCGATGTTTTCAACCGGCAGGTAGAGCTTTGACTGTTCGGCATATTCCAGCAGCAGGCATTCATGGGCAGCGCCTGCGGCCGAAACCACCTCCATGCCCTTGTAGCGGCCAATGCCGTGGTCCACATGCACCACCAGATCTCCGGGGCTGAGCGACTGGGTTTCGGTCAGGAAATTCTCGGCCTTACGACGCTTCTTTGGGGCCCGGATCAGCCGATCCCCCAAAACATCCTGCTCTGAGATCACCGTCATCTCGTCGGACTGAAACCCGTGTTCCAGCGCCCAGACCGCCAAATGCAATCCGGATTTTCCGATCCGGGTGCCGTCCATAACCGGTATAACCTCGGCCAGACCTTCGTCCTCAATAAGCCCGGTCAGACGTTCGCGCGCGCCTTCAGAATATGAGGCAACAACCACCGGACCTTCGTGCAAACGGGTCTTAATATGATCGGCCAAAGCCCCAAAAAGACTTACACTTTCCTGCTGACGTTCAGGCGAGAAATTGCGCCCAATGCGCCCGCCAGCATCGACCACACCTGGGCCAGAGGCCTGGGCCAGCGGGTGCAGCTGGATCCGGCGATGGCCAGACACTGCCGTCTCCCAGGCCGCATCATCCAGATAGAGCAGACCGGGAGGCGTCGGTTTGTAGACCGTATCCATGCGGCCCTTCTGCGACATGGCAATTTTGCGGGTCTCATACTGGTCCTCGATGCTCTCCCACCGCGCCAGACGCGCCGGGGTCACCTGATCATCAATGGTCAGCGTCGCATCCGGAAGGTAGTCGAACAGGGTTTCCAGGTTTTCGTGGAAAAACGGCAGCCAATGCTCAATGCCCTGATGTTTGCGCCCGGCACTGACCGCCTCATAAAGGGGATCATCGGTCCCGGCGGCGCCAAATTCGATCCGGTAGTTTTGCCGGAACCGGGTGATGGCAGCCTCGTCCAGGATTACCTCAGAAACCGGAGCCAATTCGATCAGCTCCAGCGTCTCCGTGGTGCGCTGGCTGGCCGGATCAAATCGGCGCACCCCATCCAGCACATCGCCAAAGAAATCGAGCCGTACCGGGCCGCTATCACCGGGGGGAAAGATATCGATTATACCGCCCCGGATAGCATAATCGCCCGGCTCCATCACTGTTGGGCTTTGCACAAACCCCATCCGAACCAGAAAGCTGCGCAGGGATTTTTCGTCGACGCGCTGGTTGACCTGGGCCGAAAACGCCGCTTCGCGCAGGGTAGCACGGGCGGGCACACGCTGGCTGGCGGCATTGAGCGTGGTGAGCAGGATGAACTGCTTGGGCATCTGATGCACCAGCGCCGCGAGGCAAGCCATACGGGCCGCGGCCACATCGGCATTGGGAGAGACCCTGTCATAGGGCAGGCAGTCCCATCCGGGAAAGACAATCACCGGCATCTGCGGCGCAAAAAACGCCAGCGCTGCCCGCATCGCTTCCATCCGTTTGTCATCACGGGCAATGTGCAGAACGGGTTGGCCGGATTTCTCCAGCTCATTGAGGATCAGCCGGGCGTCAAAGCCCTCGGGCGCGCCGCCCATGGTGATAGATCGTTGCGCCATCTTGGCCTCTCCTTAAAACCGCTGAACAACCGCTGAGCGGAGTAACGTCTGAATGCTGTTCCTAGAGCCCGCAGACAGGGCATTCAACCAGGGTTTTCCGTCGGAAAGATCACCCCTTCCCTTTTGGCTGCCCCGCTAGGTGCCCTGCAAATCAGCCGCCCAAGGGGCCGATATTGGCGTTTTGCCACATCCCCCAGAGCGCCGTCACAAAAATGCAGATCATGCCAAGCGCCTGAACATAGAACCGACAAAGGGCAAGCGCCTGACACAGGGCCTCACCGTCGATCTCTTTGTGAACAATTTTTCGCGCTGTGGCGAGACTGATCAAAACCACCAGCGACAAGGGAAACACCAGCAAAAACACGGCTTGCGCAAATTCGACATTCAAGCCAAAGCCGAGGGTCGCCAAAGTGGACAGCACAAAACACACCAGCCCAAGCAGCCAAACGCCTGTGGTATTCACCACAAACAACATCCGGTTTGTATTGATCCGCACCAGGTCTTCGAGATCCTGTGTCGATTGCCCACCATGCTTGCGGGCGCGCTGAACCATGTCAAAGGGCACGCCCAGAATACGGTGGCTGAGGGTCGACCACAGCACCGCAAGGGCAATCCAGTACCAGAGATTGGAAAAGGACCGCAGATCAATCATCTCGGAAAGGGTTTCAAACAGGTTCAAAGCGCAGATGCCTCTCTATGTGCAGGATCACAGCGTCAAATGGACAGATGGTTTTGCAAAACCCACCACCTGAGGCAGCAATCCGGCCCTATATCCTCTGCCCACTGGGGTTAAACAAGCCCCCCTGAAAGGGCGTGCGCAAAGCTCAGGTCAAAGCGCGGCGATTGTGCCACTTGCCAGCACCGCTGCTTCCATGCGACCCACGAGGTTCAAAAGCAAGAAAGATGAGATCCAGATGAAGCCGACCGTCGCCCCCTTTCCCGCTGCCCGTCTGCGCCGCACAAGGGTCACCCCCGCAATCAGGGGACTGGTCCGTGAACACACCCTGACCACCGAGGATCTGATCTGGCCAGTTTTTGTGCGCGATGGCGAGGGGATCGAGGAACCAGTGAGCTCGATGCCCGGGGTGTTACGTCGCTCGGTTGATAAAATCGCTGAAGCCGCTGTGGAGGCCCAGGCGCTGGGCATTCCGGCAATCTGTCTGTTTCCCTATACCGATGCGGCGCTCAAAACCGAAGACTGCGCCGAGGCCTGGAGCCCGGACAACCTGTGCAACCGGGCCATTCGCGCCATCAAGGCGGTCGCGCCCGATATTGCGGTGATGACGGACGTGGCACTGGATCCTTACAATATCAACGGTCACGACGGCTATGTGGTAGATGGCGAGATCCTTAACGATGAAACCGTCGAGGCCCTGGTCAAGATGACCCTGGCCCAGGCCGAGGCCGGCGCCGATATCATTGGGCCCTCAGATATGATGGACGGCCGCATCGGCGCCATGCGCAGCGCGCTGGAGGCCGCCGGTCACCGGAATGTTTCGATCCTGTCTTATTCCGCCAAATACGCCTCCGGCTACTATGGGCCGTTCCGCGATGCTGTTGGCGCCTCTGGCGCCCTGCAGGGCGACAAGAAAACCTACCAGATGGACCCCGGAAATTCGGACGAGGCCATGCGGTTGATCCAGCGGGACCTCTCGGAAGGGGCGGATATGGTCATGGTCAAACCGGGCATCGCCTATCTGGACATCTGTTACCGGGTGAAATCCACCTTTGGTGCTCCGACTTTTGCCTATCAGGTCTCTGGCGAATACGCGATGATCCAGGCGGCGGCGCAAAATGGCTGGATCGACGGCGAAAAGGTCATGTTGGAAAGCCTCATGGCTTTTAAACGTGCTGGCTGTGACGGGGTGCTCACCTATTTTGCCCCGCAAACCGCGCGGCTGCTCAACGGGTAACTCCGCCCAGATTACAAAATTTTGAAAACTTCAAAGCGGGATGCCGCCCATAGCTGCTGTCAAACTAATGACACTGGGCCAAAAGCCGCGTATAGTTATCCCCAGAGCCGGATAACCGGCCTTTCATCATCACACCCGCTTTAGGCGATTTGCGACCCTGCAGCACCCTTTGCATTGCCGCGACGCCAAAGAGCACCAGGACAGGCAACTGGATATATGAGCAGCAAGTTTTTAAACCGCATGTCTTCGCAAGACATTTCGCAACCTGACAGTGCGCGCGCGCGCATGTCCCGTCGTGGCTTTACCCTTAGCCTTCTTGCCGGGGCTGGCGTGACCGCCGCCTGTGGCAATGGTGTTGGGAACAAGAACAGCGTGACCATCGACGCCCGCGTCGACTCCACCTTAAGTCAGATGTATAACCTCTATCCCCATACTGTCACCCTGGCCGAGAAATCGACCGGCATGTTGGTGATGCCGCTGGTGACAGAGGCTGGATTTATTGTTGGCGGGGCCTATGGCCGTGGTGCATTGCGGATCAACGGCGCAACCGTCGATTATTACTCCACTGTCAAAGGCAATGCCGGGCTGCAAATCGGCGCCCAGCAATATGCCCATGTCTTGTTCTTCATGACCCAGGAAGCGCTGAGCGATTTCCGTCGCTCTTCCGGTTGGGCCGCTGGGGCGGACCTGGAATATGTGGTCCGCGACGATGGCAACTCCCTGAGTGCTGATACCAACACACTGACCTCGCCTGTTTTGGCGGCTGTCTTTGGTCAGGCTGGTCTGCGCCTTGGTGCGACGCTTGAAGGCACCAAATATACCCGCATTATCCCTTAACATTTCCCCTTAAGGGTTTTCAAAAAAGACACGGCGCAGAGGATACCTGCGCCGTGTCTTTGTTATTTTGCAGGCGTGAAGCCTGCTGCTAAGTCCGGTTGGCTAGTCCAGTGCCTTCAGCCGCTTCAGCAGCGAGGAGGTATCCCAGCGCCCGCCGCCAAGCTTTTGCACGTCTTTGTAAAACTGATCGACCAGGGCCGTCACCGGCAGACTGGCGCCGGTCTCATTGGCGGTATCCAAACAGATGCCAAGATCCTTTCGCATCCAATCCACCGCAAAGCCATGGTCAAAATGATCGTCCAGCATGGTTTCATAGCGGTTCGACATCTGCCAGCTGCCTGCGGCCCCCTGGCTGATCACTTCGACCACCGCGCGACCGTCCAGACCAGCCTTATCGGCAAAGTGCAAGGCTTCGCTTAAGCCCTGCACCACGCCTGCAATGGCGATCTGGTTGCACATCTTGGTCATCTGACCCGCGCCGCTGTCGCCAATGCGACGGCAAATGCGGGCATAGGCATCAATCACTGGTTCAGCCCGGTCATAGACCTCGGCGTCGCCACCACACATCACTGACAGAACCCCGTTTTCAGCCCCGGCCTGGCCGCCGGAAATCGGCGCATCCACAAAGGCAACCCCGGCTTCTGCGCCAGCCTCATAAAGCTCGCGGGTGACCTTGGCAGAAACCGTAGTGTGGTCGACAAAAACACTGCCTGCGGCCATGCCAGAAAAGGCGCCATCAGGCCCTAGGCAGACCGAGCGCAGATCATCGTCATTGCCAACGCAGGCCATAACAAATTCGGCGCCTTCAACTGCTTCGCGCGGAGTGGCACCAAAGCTGCCGCCATGCGCCTTTGCCCAGGCCTCGGCCTTGGCGGTGGTTCGGTTGTAAACGCTGACCTCATGACCTGCGGACTTTAGATGCCCGGCCATCGGATAGCCCATGACCCCCAACCCCAAAAACGCGATTTTTGCCATTTGCTTTTCCCCTGTAGTGAACTGGCCTATGTTGGCGCCACCCTAACACCGGCCCGGCGAGGTGCAATCGCACCCAAGGCGCCAAAGCCATAAAAAATAGGAAACTGGCCCTTGATGGCACGACTTTTTCGCTGGTTGATGCGGCTCGCTGCGGCGCTGATTCTCCTGAGCCTCGCTGCCAGTGGGCTTGCCTATTACCTGGCCGCGCAGTCCTTGCCGGAATATGACAAGGAAATCGCCCTGCCAGGCCTGTCGGCACCAATCGAAATCATCCGCGACAACGCCAATGTGCCGCATATTTTTGGCAGCTTTGGTGCCAGCGACGAAGACGTCTATTATGGGCTTGGCTATGCCCATGCCCAGGACCGGCTGTGGCAGATGGCAGTGATGCGGCGCACCGCGCAGGGGCGGTTGTCCGAAGTTTTTGGCACCCGTACCATCGAAACCGATATCTTCATTCGTCGCCTCGATCTCTATGGTCTGTCACAACAGTCGGTTTCGGCCCAATCAACGGAAGTGCTGCAATCGCTCAAGGCCTATTCCGCCGGGGTCAATGCGCGTATTCTGGAGATCAACGAAGAGGCCCTGGGGCGTGGTGCGCCCGAGATGTTCCTGTTCAACATTCCAATGGCTCCCTGGCAGCCTGCCGACAGTATCGCGCTGCTGAAACTTGCGGCGCTGCGCTCGACCAACCATTTGCAGGACGAAGTGCTTCGGGCGCGGACCTCGCTTGCGCTGGCCGACCCCGAACGTATCAAGGATATCTTGCCGGATGCGCCCGGCATGGGCATCGCCGCGTTGCCGGAATACGCCAGCCTGTTTCCGGATCTGCCTCGCTACGCCGCGGTCACTGAGGTACCAAACAGAGATCTGTTTCCAGTTACGGCCCGCGGTTTTGGTGGCGCCTCAAACGCCTGGGCCGCCGCCCCGGACCGCTCGGCTGCCGGCGGGACCCTGTTGGCCAACGACCCGCATTCCGGTCTCGCAGCCCCCAGCGCCTGGTATCTCGCCCGGATGGAGCTGGCCACCGGCGGGCTCATTGGCAGCACCATCCCCGGTATCCCGGTCATCCTGGCAGGCCGTTCAGAGACATTGGGCTGGGGCGTCACTGCCTCTTACCTGGATGACCAGGACCTGTTCATCGAAAAGCTAAACCCTGACAATCCAGAAGAATACCTGACCCCCCAGGGCTACAAGGAATTCACCAGCCGCCCCTCGATCATCAACATCAAGGGCTCGCCGCCAGTTACCCTTACCCTGCGGTGGAGCGAAAACGGACCGATTTTGCCAGGCGCCCTGTTTGGCCTTTCGGCAATTACGCCCCCCGGCCATGTGGTCAGCCTCGGCTGGACTGCTCTGGACCCGCAAGACACCTCGATCACCG
This sequence comes from Pseudophaeobacter sp., assembly GCF_039971195.1. GTDB lineage: Bacteria > Pseudomonadota > Alphaproteobacteria > Rhodobacterales > Rhodobacteraceae > Pseudophaeobacter. The sequence goes on along the minus strand of NZ_JBDWPJ010000046.1, from coordinate 10,710 downwards.
CTGCCCTGCGCCTGATGCGCAGCACCGATGTGGATGAGGCTATCCGGGCCGGAGCAGATTTTATCGCGCCCTCTCAGAATGTTATTCTCGCGGATGCGAACACTATCGCGCAGAAAACCGTTGGCGCCTTCCCAGCGCGGGATGCGCGTCACGACAGCAAAGGCCGTCTGCCCGGCCAGGGCTGGCAACGCCAGAACCGTTGGCTGGGGACCGCGCCCTATGCCGCCAACCCGGAATTTGCCAGCCCTCGCGGGGGAATCCTGGGCAATACAAACAACAAGGTGCTGGAACGGCCCTTCCCCAACCATGTGTCTTACACCTGGGGGGATACGCAGCGTATCAACCGCTGGCGTCGTCTGATGCAGAGCCGCGAAGTGCATACCCGTGACAGTTTTATGGAGGCCCAGCTCGACACCGTCTCCTATACCGCCCGCGCATTGTTGCCCCTCATTGGTGCCGATCTCTGGTTCACCGGCAGCGCCGCCGAGGATGGCAGCCGCGAGCGGCAGCGCCAGATCGCGCTATCGCTGCTGTCTGAATGGAACGGTGAAATGAACGAGCACCTGCCCGAGCCTCTGATCTATGCCGCCTGGCTGCGCGCCCTGCAGGCCCGCCTGATTGCTGATGATCTGGGTCCCCTGGCGGATGAATTCACCCAGGTCGACCCCCTGTTCATCGAACGAGTCTACCGCAATGTGGACGGTGCCAGCAGCTGGTGTGACGTACGCCAAAGCGCGCCGCAGGAAAGCTGCACCGACATGGCGCGTCTGTCGCTTGATGATGCCCTGATCTGGATCGAAGAGCGCTATGGCACCGCCCTGGAATCCCTGCGCTGGGGCGATGCGCATCAGGCCACCCATGATCACGAGATCCTGGGTGACTTTCCTGTGTTGCGCTTCTTTGTCAATATTCGCCAATCCACCAGTGGCGGCGACAATACCCTGCAGCGCGGTCTGACCTCTGGTCAGGATCCCGAGCCCTTCCAGAACATCCATGCGGCCGCCTATCGCGGCGTCTATGATTTTGCCGATCCGGACAGTTCTTTGTTCATTCTCGCCACCGGACAATCCGGGCATTTTCTGTCGCGCTACTATGATGACATGTCACAGCTTTGGCGGCGCGGCGAATATGTGCCCATGTCGCTGGACGAAGAGCTCGCCCGGGCCGCCGCCGTTGGGGTGACAAAGATCACGCCGCGGAACTGACTCCCATGCAGGATCTGGCCACGCCGCTGATTGTCTTGGGAGTTTTGTTCTTTGTCGGTCTGGCTGCCGACCGTATCGGTCGCCAATTGCGCCTGCCCCGTGTCACCTTGTTGCTTGGCTTTGGACTTCTGGTCGGTGAGGCCGGATTTGATTTGCTCCCCCCTGAGATCAGCGATCTCTATCCAGTGGTGGCCACGGTGGCCCTGACCGCAGTCGCCGTCCTGCTGGGCAGCGCGCTGTCGCTGGACAACCTGCGCAAACACGGGCGGGTGGTGGTGATTGTCTCGCTCTCCGTAGTGCTGGTGACCCAGGCGGTTGTGACCCTTGGACTTTGGGGCTTTGGCCTGCCCCTTGCCCTGGCCCTAGTGGTCGGCGCGCTGGCAACGGCCCCCGATCCTGCCGCCACTTATGACGTGATAGATCAATCCCGGCTCGACAATGGGTTCACCCGTCGGCTCAAAGGTCTGGTGGCAATTGACGATGCCTGGGGGTTGCTGGCCTTTAGCTTGACCCTACTGACGCTGCGACTCATGGCAGACAGTTCTGGCTCGGAATCGCCTTTGGTGACGGCCATCTATGAGCTCGGAGGCTCGATCGGGCTGGGGGTTTCTATTGGCTGGCCGGGGGCTGTTCTCATTGGCCGTTACTCTGAAGGGGAGCCGCTCCGGATCGAAGGGCTGGGGCTGGTCTTCCTCACCGCAGGGCTTTCGCTGCTGCTGGGGCTGTCTTACCTCATTGCGGGCATGACTGTGGGGGCGGTGATTGTGAACCACGCCCGCCACAACAGCCGTGCCTTTGCGGAGGTGCGCAGTTTTGAATGGCCCTTCCTGATTGTTTTCTTTGTTCTGGCAGGTGCCTCGCTGGACGCCCAGGCACTCAAGCTGGCGGGCGGCGCCGGGCTTGCCTATGGGCTATTTCGCATTCTGGGGCGTGTCTTTGGCGGCTGGATCGGCGGGGCGGCCGCAAAGGCGCCAAAAACCGAGCGCCATCTTTATGGTGCTGCCATGTTGCCGCAAGCCGGGGTGGCCATTGGCATGGCGCTTGCTGCTGCCGAACAGCTGCCTGCCTACGCGGATCAGATCACCGCGCTGGCCATTGGCACCACTGCGGGGTTTGAACTGCTTGGACCGCTGGTCACAGCCTTTGTTCTATCGCGTCAAAGCAGTGCCAAAACAGACTGACCTTAAATAGAAAAAGAGCGCAGGCTGACGCCCGCGCTCCCTATTTTTCCATCTGACAGATGCCTCAGAGCGCCTGGAATTGCGCCTTTTGCTTCTCAGTCCAGCGCACAGTCAGGTCAAAACCTTCCTCGCCCTGCTCTTCGCTGATCACCACATCCTGGCGGAACAGCCAAGCGCGCTCTTTGCCTTGGGCAAAAGACAGGGTGAACTCCTCGACATGGCGCACCCCTTCCAGTTTGATCGCTACATCAGCCAAAAGGGCATCGATGCCCTCGCCGGTAATAGCCGAAATAGCGTGGATACCCTCTTCGCGCGCGGCGCGCTGACGGCGGGCCTCGGCCACGTCATCTGGCAATTGATCGAGCTTGTTCCAAACCTCGATCTGGGCTCGGTTTTCATCCACCCCAAGGGTCGAAAGAATGGCCGCCACATCATTGGCTTGGTTCTGGCTGTCCTCGTGACTGATGTCCCGCACGTGCAAGATGACATCCGCTGCCAGAACTTCCTCCAGTGTAGCGCGAAAGGCCGCCACCAATTCGGTGGGCAGATCCGAGATAAAGCCCACCGTGTCCGACATGATAACCTCGGGCCCATCCGGCATCTCGACCCGGCGCATGGTGGGATCCAGGGTGGCAAAGAGCATATCCTTGGCCATGACCTCGGCCCCGGTCAACCGGTTGAAAAGCGTAGACTTCCCTGCATTGGTATAGCCCACAAGGGCCACAATCGGGAATGGGATCTTGGCCCGTGCAGCCCGGTGCAGGCTGCGGGTTTTGACCACTTTGGCCAGCTGACGGCGCAGGTTGACCAGCTGGTCATCAATCGCCCGTCTGTCCGCCTCGATCTGGGTTTCGCCGGGTCCGCCGACAAATCCAAGCCCGCCACGCTGACGTTCAAGGTGGGTCCAGGCCCGCACCAATCGGGTGCGCTGGTAGCTTAGCGCCGCCATTTCGACCTGCAGCACCCCTTCGCGGGTGCGCGCCCGATCCGAGAAGATCTCCAGGATCAGACCGGTCCGGTCGAGAATCTTGACCTTCCAGGCCTTTTCCAGATTGCGCTGCTGCACCGGCGAGACCGGGCCATCGATCAGCACCAGGTCAACCTCGTTGCCGTTCAGCAATGTCTTCAGCTCTTCGATCTTGCCCGAGCCAAACAACATTCCCGCATGCGCCTTGGGCAGGCGCACAACGGTGGATCCAATTACATCAAGATCAGGCAGCGCCTCGGCCAAAGCGACACCTTCCGCCAAAGCGGGTTCAGCGGGGCGACGCCCCTGATCAGATTTGATATCCGGATGTAGCACCCAGGCGCGGGTGCGGATCCTGTCGTGCTCCATCAAGAGGCGTCTTCACCTTCATAAAGGCTGATCGGCTGGGCCGGCATGATGGTGGAAATCGCGTGTTTATAGACCAATTGGGATTGGCCATCGCGGCGCAGCAACACACAGAAGTTATCAAACCAGGTGATAACACCCTGCAATTTGACCCCGTTAATCAGGAAAATCGTTACTGGAACCTTGGTTTTGCGAACGTGATTGAGGAATGCATCCTGCAAATTCTGTCTGTCCGAAGCCATATTATTATCTCTCGCCTTTGTTCTTGCAGCACATTGCGGACCAACGCGCCTTATTAAAGATGACTATGGACCCAGTTTTTGGCAGTTTCCAGCCGAAAAATTCCCCTCCTTCAGAGAAGCGGCGCATAGGCCGCTCAACTGCGCCAGAAATTGGGCGACAAAAGAGCAATTATTGCCAGAGTTTCAAGCCGCCCCAGAACCATAGCAAAGCAGAGCACCAGCTTGGCCACGGGCTGCAAGGTCGTCAGGACAATTGGCGCATCTCCGGCAATTTCAATCAGTGGTCCGGTGGTTGAAAGCGTGGCGATGGCCAGGATCAGCGATTGCTCAAAACCACTGCCAACGGCAGAGAGCGCGATGCTGATCAGTGCAAGCGACAGGGCAAAGAGCATAAAGAAGACCCAGGCGACAAAGGCGCCATTACGCTGGATGCGCTTGTTGCCACTGCCCTCGCCGCTTACCGAGGAAGGATGCACCAGTCGCTCCATCTCGCGCATCCCGTTGAGGTAGAGCGCATAGACACGCAAAAGTTTCACCCCGCCGGCCGTGGTGGCCACACCGCCGCCGATCACCGACAGCCCCAATAGGATCATGCCCGGCGTCTGCAGACCGGACCATTCCCGCGAGGTTTGCCAATCGGCGCTTTCGAATCCGGTGGTGGACAGAAAAGACATCACCGTGAACAGCCCCCCCCAAAAGGCTCTGGCCGCCTGAATCGGCTCCGTGGGACTGCCAACTTCTAAGGACGAATACCAATGCCAAAAGAACAAGAGCAGCGGCATGCCGACAATGATCAACATTCCAGTTCTGAACTCAGGATCCTTGTCCAGCCGACCGGTTCCTACCGTGATTGTATCATTGGAAAAAGTCAGCCGGGACAGGGCAAAGAACATGAACAGGAACATCACCATCTCGCCAGCAATGCCGCCCTGGCCATTCTCGACGCCGCCCAGGGCTGAAATGCCGGAGGTGGAGAGGACCGACATGGCATGGCTCAGCCCGGTCAGGGGTGTTTCCCCGGTGATCATCAGCAGCACCCAAAGCATCAGGGTGAGCCCGCCGTAGACCGGCGCCAGGGTTCTGGCGATCTCGATTAGGCGACGTTTGGGGTCGGAATCTTGACTTTGCGACGGGGTAGTGCTGCCGCCGCCGGGTTCACCCCGCGCCGTGACCTCGAACCCGCCGAGCGACAGAGGGGCCAAAACGGCAGAGGCGGAGATCCACATCAACAGCCCACCGAGCCAGGCCACCATGGCGCGCCACAGATGCAGGCTGGGTGGCAGACGACCTGGATCGGCAAAGATGTCGGCACCGGTGGTGGTCACTGCGCTGACCATATCAAAATAGGCGTTGAGGAAACTGGTATTTCGCAGCGACTCCTGCACCGGAACTGCCAAAAACAGCGGCAAGATCACAAAGGTTGCAAGCAAAGACAGCAACTGCCCGGGCATCCCATAGCGCGGCACCCGGTTGCCCAGCGAGAGCCCCGCCAAAGCGACAAAAAACAGGCCCAGAACACCGGAATAGAAAAACGCGCGCGAAGTTGGATGATCATCCAGCGCCAGAGCATGCGCCGCCGGGATCCACATCGCCAGAGAGACAAGGCTCCAGATCAACAGGAACAGAGGCAGGCGCAACAGCCGATTGGGAGTTTTGTTGCGACGCCCCATGCTAGAAGAAGTCGATCGAGACCTGCATCAGACGTTCCACTTCGGGTACATCATCCGCCATGGCAAAGAGCGCGATCACATCGCCCTCTTCGATCTTGAGCGCCCCACTGGGGCGCAGCACCTCGTCGCCCTTGCGCACCGCGCCAACCAATACGCCTTCGGGGAAATCAATATCGCGGATCGCCTTACCCGCCATCGGCGAGGTGCCCATGACCTCGGCCTCGATCACCTCCGCCTCGGCATCGCCGATACTATAGACCTGACGCACCCGCCCATAGCGGATATGGCGCAGGATCGAGCTCACCGTGGTGGCGCGCGGGTTGATGAAGGCATCAATGCCCAGTGGCGATAGCAATGGCAGCAACGTGGGATCATTGATCAGGGCAATCACAAAGGGGCAGCCCTCGGCCTTGGCACGCACCGCCGCCAGCATATTGGTTTTGTCGTCGTCGGTGACGGCCAGCATGGCATCAGCCCGGTCAATGCCGGCCTCGATCATCAGCGCCCGGTCCAGCCCGTCGCCATTGAGCACAATCGTCCGCTCTAGCGCCTCGGCGGCATGTTCGGCGCATTTGCGGCTCTTCTCGATCATCTTGGCGCGGATCCGGCTGGTGCCGCTTTCCAGTGCCTTGGCCACTTCGAGCCCGACATTGCCGCCCCCAACAATAACTACGCGATCCTGGCGTTTCTCAACTTTCCCAAAAACTTCGATGGTGCGGTCGACATCATCAACATGGGCAAAGACATAGCAACTGTCGCCCACAAACAGCTGATCTCCCGGTTCCGGCGCAAACAACGTTCCTTCGCGGCGCACCCCAACAACAATAGCGCGCAGGGTGGAAAACAGATCGGTGAGCTGGCGCAGCGGGGTGTTCACCACCGGGCAGTCTTCATCGATATGAATGCCCAAAAGCTGCGCACCGCCCTCCATGAAGATTTCAGTGTCAAAGGCGGCAGGAGCAGACAGTCGCTGCATCGCCGCAGCGGCCACTTCGCGCTCAGGGCTGATCACCACATCGATGGGCAGATGTTCACGTCGATAGAGATCCGAGTAGATTGCCGTCAGGTAGCTGCGCGCCCGCAGCCGGGCAATCTTACGCTGGATGGAGAACACCGAATGGGCCACCTGGCAGGTGACCATATTGACCTCATCGGAATGAGTCGCAGCGATGATCATATCAGCGTCCCGCGCCCCTGCCCGGTCCAGAACATCCGGGTAAGAGGCAAAGCCTGCCACCCCCTGCACATCCAGGGTATCGGTCGCCCGGCGGACCAATTCGGGGTTATTGTCGACGACGGTCACATCGTTTTGCTCAGCAGAGAGATGGCGTGCGATCTGCCACCCCACCTGGCCCGCGCCACAGATTATAACTTTCATGCCACTGTCCCTTTGCCGCCTCTCATGGGCGCCATTTTGCCAGTTTTGAATGCCAGAAGCCTACCGGGGGGTCAAATCAATTGTATCTTCCCAAAGGCTACGTCAATGTAGAGGCATGTATATTAAACAGAGACTCACTGCATTTTCTCTTGTCCTCCTTGGAGTTACTTCCTGTGGACCGCTGCCTGTCTATTACAATTCCGGCAAGGATCAGGCGCGCACCAACAGTGACGAGATCGACTGTGCGGTTCAGGCCCTCAGCGAGGCGCCAGTCGCCAATGAAATCCGCCAGCGAGCGCCGATCTACTATCCAGGTCACCGACACTGCGGACCTGGTGGTTGCTGGTCCTCCCCTGGCTATTGGGTGGATGGTGGCACCTATACTGTGGATGTCAATCAGGGATTGCGTAGCCAGGTCGAACAGCGCTGTATGGCCCGTAAGGGCTATCAACGGCTTGAGCTGCCCCGTTGCAGCAAGGAGCAGGTCGCCGCCCTTCAGTCTCAGCCCAGCTCCGCCCGGCGCGGCGCGGGTCTGTCAGAAAACGCCTGTGCAGTGCAACAAAGCGATGGCAGCACAGTGATCCTGCCGCCACTCTAGGCCACAACCAACCCCTGCGATCTACTGAACGAAAATGGCCCCTCTAAGAATGGGGCCATTGTTTTTCTCAGAGCCTCCCAAAAGAGCCGCCCCTTGGGTCAGGTCGCAGACAGCGTCAGACCATGTCCTCTTCTTTTTCGACATGCGCCACCCGGGCGCCAGTCTTGTTTGACGTCACAACGCCGAGCGATTTCAGCTTTCGGTGCAGGGCAGAACGCTCCATGCCAACAAAAGAAGCTGTGCGGCTGATATTGCCGCCAAAGCGGTTGATCTGGGTCAGCAGATACTCCCGTTCAAAAGCCTCGCGGGCCTCGCGCAATGGCAGGGTTGCCAGCGCACCAGAGAGAACCACCCGGCCTTCTTCCACCACTTTTTCCTCTTCGCGCGGCAGATCCTTGGCCTCGATCGGGCCGGTACCATCACCGAGGATCAGCACCCGCTCCACCATATTCTTGAGCTGGCGCACATTGCCCGGCCAGGTCATGGTCTGCATCAGGGCAACGGCTTCATCCGCCAATTGCCGCAGCGGCAGCCCCTGAATTTCGTTGAACTGCGCAATGAAATACTCCGCCAGCTGCGGGATGTCCTCGCGCCGGTCCGCCAGCGAAGGCACCACAATCGGCACCACATTCAGGCGGTGATACAGCTCCTGACGGAAGCGATCTGCGGCAATCTCAGCCTCAAGATCCTTATTGCTGGCCGAAATCACCCGCAGATCTACCCGTACTTTGTCATTGCCACCAACCCGCTGGAACTGCTGATCCACCAGCACGCGGAGGATCTTGGACTGGGTGCCCAGCGGCATATCCGCTACCTCATCAAAGAAGATGACCCCGCCGTTGGCCTGCTCCAAAAGCCCCGGCTCCACACCGCGTTCTGATGTCTCGCGGCCAAACAAAACTTCTTCCATCCGGTCTGGTTCAATGGCAGCACAGCTCACTGTGACAAAGGGCGCGGCTGCGCGGGCGGAATTCAGGTGAATATAACGCGCTGCGATCTCTTTGCCGCTGCCGGCAGGCCCGCTCAGCATCACCCGGCCGTTAGATTTGGTGACCTTGTCCAGCTGGCCAATCAGGCTGCGGAAAGAGGCGGAAGAGCCCACCATCTCGGAGCTGCCAGTTTCCTTGCGCCGTAGGTCGGTGTTTTCACGGCGCAACAAGGAGGCCTCCATGGCACGCCGGATCACCACCATCAACTGATCAATGTTAAAGGGCTTCTCGATAAAATCATAAGCGCCCTGCTTGATCGCCGCGACAGCAATTTCGATATTGCCGTGCCCCGAGATGATGACCACTGGAACTTCTGGATTGTCGCGTTTGACTGTTTTCAGAATGTCGATACCGTCCATCTGACTGTCTTTGAGCCAGATATCGAGGATCAGCAACGAGGGAAGCTCTTGGTTGAGCTGCGCCATGCATTCCTCTGAATTTCCAGCCTTTCGCGTTGCATACCCTTCATCCTCCAGGATGTCGGAGATCAACTCGCGAATGTCACGTTCATCATCAACAATCAGAATGTCACTCATGTCAGACCTGCTTTCACTGTATTCCGGTTCCCCTGCTCCGCGCTGGCAGCTGCGGGCAGACGTATAACTGCCATGGCACCTCTATGCTGGTGCCCTTCAAAAACGGGTGCGTCCTCAAGCGTCAACGCACCGCCATGTTCTTCAATAATCTTCTTCACAATCGGAAGCCCAAGTCCTGTGCCCTCGTTCCGGGTGGTGACATAGGGTTCAAACAATTTTGCGCGATCCTCAGGAAGGCCAATGCCATTGTCCGCAATCGTCACCTCGTAGCCCCCATTCTGCGACATCTGCACCACAATGTGAATCTGTGGATCAACTGAGACCTCTGGTTTCTTTTGCTGAAGGGTTTCAATTGCTTCACCTGCATTCTTGATCAGATTGGTCAGCGCCTGGCCAATCATGGTCGCATCCAGATCGGCCCAAAACGGATCCTCTGGCAGCTCTGCCGTGATGGTCACACCTGGCTGCCCCGTTTGTTGCAGGGTCACAGCGTCGCGCACCAGGACCACCAGATCTTCTTCGCTCCGTTCAGGTTCGGGCATGCGGGCGAATTTGGAAAATTCGTTGACGATCCGGCGCAGATCATTGGTTTGCCGCACGATGACATCGGTCATAGATTGCAGTTTGTCGCTGTTTTCTTCTCCCAGCATCGGTGCAAACTTGCGTTTGATCCGTTCGGCGCTCAGCTGGATCGGAGTCAGCGGGTTCTTGATCTCATGGGCAATCCGTCGCGCCACATCGCCCCAGGCCGCCATCCGCTGGGCACTGACCAGATCGGTCACATCATCAAAAGCCACAACGTAGCCCTCGAGCCGCCCATCATCGCCGCGACGGCGGGACATCCGCACCAGCAGGTTTTCCAACTGCCCCTGACGGGTTACTTTGATCTCGCCCTGTTCGGCCTCACCACCGCTGGCAACAAGCGCTTCGAACAAGGGGCCAAACTCTGGGATCGCCACCGCAAGGGCCAGGGTTTGTTGATCCTCGTGCCAATCCAGCAGACGTTCAGCCGACCTGTTCACAAAGGTGATCTTACCCTCATCGTCCAGCCCGACCACACCAGAGGTCACCGAAGAAAGCACCGAGTCAAACAACCTGCGACGCCGTTCAATCTGATTGGTGTTCTCCAGCAGGGTTGCCCGTTGCACCCGCAGCTCGTGAGTCATCTGGTTGAAGTAATGCCCCAGTTGAGAGATCTCATCACCGCCCTCTTCTTCGGGCACCCGCACATTCAGATCGCCCCCGCCAACCCGCTGGGCAGCCACGGTAAGGCGGCCGACAGGACGCGACAGACGTTCGGCAAACCACATGCCCAGCCACATCGCTGCCAGGATCAGGATCAGCGCAAAGCCAATGTACAAAAGGCCAAACTCAAACAGCACCCGGCCCCGTTCACTCTCCAACTGTTGGTAGAGCAAGGAGGTCTGTTTGGTTTCATCCAACAGATTCAACAAGGTTCCGTCGACATCGCGGCTGATGTACAGGAACCGGTCGACAAAGGCATTGAGCCGCACAAGTGCGCGGAATTCATTGTTGTCCCAGTCCTGAATGATGCTCAAACCATCCTGGCTGGCGCGA
>NZ_JBDWPJ010000045.1:0-24638 GCF_039971195.1 Pseudophaeobacter sp. | reverse complement strand
TTTTTGAAAACATCTGGCTGGCGGCGCGGCGGTTTCATGCCGCGCCCGAGGCGAACCGCAAAACCCATGAGATCATTGAGCGGCTGGCCCTGGGCCAGATCGCCCGCAGGGAGCTTGGGCAATTGGCCCATGGCGAACGCCAGCGGGTTGAACTGGGGCTGGTGGCGGTGGGCGATCCTTGGCTGGTGCTGCTGGATGAACCTGCCGCCGGCATGAGCGCCGAAGACGTCGAGCGGATGACCGCGATCATTCACGAACTGAACCGGACCGCCGCTGTGGTCATCGTTGAACATGACATGCAGTTCATCCGCTCGATTGCCGAAACGGTGACGGTTTTCCATCAGGGCGCTGTGCTGATGGAGGACCATGTCGACCGGGTGCTGTCAGATCCGACTGTGCGCAATGTCTATCTTGGAAAGAAGGCCTGATATGGCTGAAAACGCTACAAAAACTCTGGACATTAAGGGCCTCTCGGGGGGGTATGGCAGGGTGCCGATCCTGCATGGGATTGATGTCTCGGTGCTGGAAAACGAAGTGGTGGGCATTCTGGGCCACAACGGTATGGGCAAGACCACGCTGCTGAAGACCATTATGGGTTTTCTGCCCGCCAGCGCCGGAACCGCCCGGTTCCATGACAGTGATATCACCCGGCTGTCGCCCTATGAACGCGCCGGGATGGGGATTGGATATGTGCCGCAGGGGCGCGGGATTTTCCCGCAGCTTTCGGTGCGCGACAATCTACGCTTTGCCTGGCACGAGTATTCCGGCGCTCCCGAAGAAGAGGTGATGGAAGCGGTGCTGGCGGATTTTCCGCGTCTGCGCCCGCTTCTGGCCCGCGATGGCGGCGCGCTTTCGGGGGGGGAACAGCAATTGCTGGCCTTGGCACGCTGCCTGATGGGGGCGCCAGATTTTTTGCTGCTGGATGAGCCCACCGAAGGCATCCAGCCCTCTATTATTGAAGAAATGGCCGAGACCCTGTTGCAGTTGCGCGAAGCCCGGGGGTTGTCGATCCTGCTGGTCGAGCAGAACTTTGACTTCATCGCTGATCTGTCAGACCGGGTTCTGGTGTTGGAGCGGGGCCGGATCACCGGCGAGCTGAGCCGCAGTGATCTGTCGGACCAGGCCAAGGTTGACCAGTTTCTCGGCTTTGGCGCTGCCCGGTCGACCCGTGGTCAGGCTGCCCCCCAGACTAGGACCGCGCCAGTACAACACTCCGAAACTTCGCCAACCGCTCGGCACAGGCCAGAGCCGCACGCTACAATCCAGGTGACCAATATGACTGTGAAACGCCCAACCCTGTCGCAGATGCGCGATATGGCCAACCGGTTTGATATGAGCCTAACGGATGCGGAACTGGCCGAGTTCTCTGAGATCATGGAGCCCTATGTGCAGGCCTATGATCGGTTGGATGCAACGCCGGACCATCTGCCCGAGGTCAGATACCCAAGATCGCCGGGGCATTTCCCCGATTTTTCCGAGAATCCGCTGAATGCCTGGTATGTCAAAACCGAGGTGCGCGGCGCCCCTGATGGGCCTTTGCGCGGCAAGCGGATCGCCCTGAAGGATACCGTTTGCCTTGCCGGGGTGCCGATGATGAACGGCTCTTCCATCATGGAGGGTTACACGCCCGAGATCGACGCCACCATTGTCACCAGGATGCTGGATGCTGGCGCGGTGATCGCAGGCAAATCCCATTGCGAGAATTTCTGCCTGTCAGGCGGCTCACATACCAATGCCAAAGGCCCGGTTCAAAACCCCTGGAAACACGGGTTTATGGCTGGCGGTTCTTCGGGCGGTTCAGCGGCGCTGGTGGCTGCGGGTGAGGTCGATATGGCGATTGCAGGTGATCAGGGGGGCTCGATCCGTATTCCGTCGTCCAACTGTGGCGTTTACGGGATGAAGCCCACCCATGGGCTGGTGCCCTATACCGGGGTGATGCCGGTGGAACAGACCATCGACCACGTTGGCCCGGTGACCAGCACGGTGGCAGACAATGCCCTGCTGCTGGAGGTGCTGGCCGGGGAGGATGGATTGGACCCGCGCCAATACGCGCCGCAGACCTTCCGCTACACCGAGGCTTTGGGACGCGGGGCCCAGGGGCTGCGGATTGGTATCCTCAAGGAGGGTATCCACCGCCCCGAAAGCGAGGCGGATGTGGACCAAAAGGTGCTCGCCGCCGCCGAGAGGTTCCGCGAGCTGGGCGCCCGTGTCGAAGAAATCTCGATCCCCGAGCATCACCTCGCGGTGGATTGCTGGACCGCGATCACCGTCGAAGGGCTGCAGGATCACATGATGCGCGGCAACTCTGGTGGTACAAATTATCGCGGGCTGTTCCTGCCCTCGATGATGGATCACATGGCCCAGTGGCGCACGCGGGCGGATGAACTGTCGCATTCGCTGAAGGTCTGCATGTTCCTAGGTGAGTTCTTTCAGGAGCAATATCGTGGCCGGTTCTACGGCAAGGCGCAGAACCTGATGCGCAAGGTCAACGAAAGATATGCCCAGGCCTTTCGGCAATATGATCTCTTGTTGATGCCGACGGTGCCGATGAAGCCTCAGGAAATCCCGCCTGCGGATTGCTCGATTACGCTCTATGTGCAGCGCGCATTTGAGATGATTGGCAATACCGCACCTTTCAATGGCGGGCTGCCGGCGATGAATGTACCCTGCGGGCTGAGCGAGGGGCTGCCTATCGGCATGATGCTGGTGGGGCCCAAATTTGGCGAGTTGAAAATCTACCAAGCTGCAGATGCTTTTGAGCAAAGCGGCGACTGGCGCGCAATGTAGGAGGCCGCAGGCGATGTCGATCCTGAATGAAAGTCTGTCCAGCCGGATTTCCGGTTGGTCCAGCTCACAGTCCCCCACTGAGGACAACTCGGCTCCCCACAATGGCCTGTCCTATGTGCGCGGCCCGGTCACGCCTTCGCTGGCCTATGTCACCATTCCCCAGCTGTTGCGCGATGCGGTGTCGCGCTTTGGCCCGCGCGAGGCGGCAGTATTCTGTGATCAGAACATCCGGATGAGCTATTATGATCTGGACCGGGCGGTGGATGAGCTGGCCTCCGGGTTTCTGGCGCTGGGTCTTGAAAAGGGCGACCGCGTCGGCATTTGGTCGCCCAACCGGTATGAATGGGTTCTGACGCAGTTTGCCACCGCGCGGGCTGGACTGATCCTGGTGAACATCAATCCCGCCTACCGTCTGAGCGAGCTGGAATATGCCCTCAACACAGTGGGGTGCAAGGCGCTGGTGGCGGCAAAGTGCTTCAGGAGTTCCGACTATGACGCCATGATCCGCAGCTTGGCGCCGGAGCTGGAGCAGGCCAGACCCGGACGACTACAGGCCGCGAGATTACCACAGCTGCGCAGCGTCATCATCATGGAGGAAGAGGCAGGGCCGGGGGTCTACAGCTTTCAGCAGCTGCAAAACCTCGGTGGCCCCGCGCAACAGCTGCGCCTGTCGCAGATCGACCGGGGGCTGAGCCCCGATGATGCGATCAATATCCAGTTCACCTCGGGCACCACCGGCAGCCCCAAGGGTGCCACCCTGTCGCATTACAACATTGTCAACAACGCCCGTTTTGTCACCGACCGCATTGCGCTCAGCGAAACAGACCGGCTCGCCATTCCGGTGCCGCTCTATCATTGCTTTGGCATGGTCATGGGGGTTCTCGGCGCGGTCAGCAAGGGCGCGACAATGGTCTTTCCCGGTGAAGCCTTTGATCCGGTGACCACATTGGACGCCCTGGCGCAGGAGAAATGCACCGCCGCCTACGGCGTGCCCACCATGTTTGTGGCCATGCTGGAAGAGCTGGAGAAAACTCCGCGGGATCTGAGCACAATGCGCACCGGTATCATGGCTGGTGCCCTGTGTCCGGTTGAGGTGATGCAACGGGTCAATTCCGAGATGAACATGGGGAAGGTGACAATCTGCTATGGCATGACGGAAACCTCGCCGGTCTCGTTTCAGAGCTTTGTCGATGACGGGATTGAAAAACGCTGCGAAACCGTTGGGCGGGTGCATCCGCATCTGGAAGTGAAATGTGTGGACCAGGACGGCCAGATCACTCCTGTTGGGGTGCAGGGCGAGCTGTGCACCCGTGGCTATTCGGTGATGAAGGGCTATTGGGGCGCGCCGGAGAAAACCTCTGAGAGCATCCGTGATGGCTGGATGCATACGGGGGATCTTGCGGTGCTGGACGATGAAGGGTTCTGCACCATTGTCGGCCGGGTCAAGGACATGATCATCCGGGGCGGAGAGAACATCTACCCGCGCGAGATCGAGGACTATCTGATGCGTCACCCCCTGGTGAGCGAGGTGCAGGTCTTTGGGGTGCCCGATGAAAAATTCGGCGAAGAGGTCTGCGCCTGGGTGATTGCCAAGCCGGAGGCGGAGCTGAGTGGTGATCAGCTCAAGCAATTCTGCCAGGGACAGATCGCGCATTTTAAGGTGCCAAAGCATATTCGAATTGTCGCGGAGATACCGATGACAATCACCGGAAAACCGCAAAAGTTCGTCATGCGAGAGCAGATGGTCGGCTGGCTTGAAGCCCAGGGTTGAGCCTTTTGCAGTCTGGTGCTGAAGTTGCAAAACCCCTCCCAGGATCGGATGAAAAAACTGCCTGAAAGGCGAGGCTATTGGCCCTGGCGCCCTGGGTGGAATTCGCGTTGCGCCGGGGAGGCGCTCTGCCAACCTGCAATCAGCCCTGACAGAAGGCCCCGCTTGGGCCCTTTCTGACGCCCGGTTCAAGGCAGGGGAGGCGCGCGGCATCGCACGGCAGAATCCCTCCCGCGATTATTGTGGAAGCCAGCGTAAAAACACTGTATCAAGCCTTTCGGAACCGGCTTGATACCTGACGGTTCGACTTCTATTTTTAGTTTTGTTCTAGCTGCTTGAACGATTTCTCTAGTGCCAATTCGACAACATAAAGACAGGTATTTTTCTATGCCGCAGACCGAAGACAGCACGCAACTTAAGGGCCAGACTGCACTGGCTACCCCGACCGAGGGGAGCGGCGAAGAGCAGGCAAAAGGCCAAGCTCGGCGGATATTGGTGACTGGTGGCTGCGGTTTCATTGGCTCGCATCTGATTGACCGCCTGATCGGCGCCGGTCACCGGGTGCTCTGTGTTGATAACCTGGTCACTGGCACAAAGCAGAATGTTGAACATCTGTTTGGGCATCCCAGCTTTGAATACCTGTACCACGATGTGACCGATCCGCTCGATGTCGAGGTGGATGAGATCTATCATCTGGCCTGCCCGGCCTCACCGGTAAAATACCAAATCGACCCCATCCAGACGATGAAGACGCTGGTCATGGGGGCCATCAATATCCTCGATCTGGCCAAACGTCTTGACTGCAAGGTCCTGCAGGCCTCCACCAGCGAGGTCTATGGCGACCCGGAGCAGCATCCGCAATCTGAGAGCTATTGCGGCAATGTGAACCCGCTTGGCCCCAGAGCCTGTTACGACGAAGGAAAGCGCTGCGCGGAAACGCTGTTTATGGACTATCACCGGCAACACGGGGTGCAAGTGAAAATTGCGAGGATCTTCAACACCTATGGCCCAAGGATGAGCTTTGATGACGGGCGGGTGGTGTCATCCTTTGTGCTTCAGGCGCTGCAGAAAGAGGATATCACCATCTTTGGCGATGGCTCTCAGACCCGGTCCTTTTGCTACGTCGACGATATGGTGACGGCCCTGGTTTTGCTGATGGAGTCCGAGGCCAGCGTAGCTGGCCCGGTAAACCTGGGCATGCCCGCAGAAAATACCGTGGCAGAGCTGGCGCAGATGATCCTGACAAAGCTCGGATCACCCTCCAAACTGGTGTTTCACCCGCTGCCAGTGGATGACCCACGCAAACGCCTGCCTGATATTTCCCTCGCGCGTCAAACCCTGGGATGGGCGCCACAGGTGCCTTTGGACCTTGGGTTGGATCGCACGGCTGCCTTTTACCGCGACCGGCTCACCGATGTGGCCTGACCGGGCCGACAGCGCGTCCAAAAGCACAATAGAGGTCCTTTGATGCTTGTACTACTTCGCCGCCTGCTGACCCGGCTTGGGGTGCTGAAACAACAGCCTTTGGATGGGGTCCACCTGAGCCTGGTGAATGACCATGGTTCTGTGCAGCATTTCTATCATTTCATGATGGGTTTCATGGTGCCGCTGGTGCATATCTGGCCCGATGTGGTGGCAAAATCCGCAGGCCGGCCGGTGTTTGTGCGCAGCTGCGCGGTGATGGACCCAATCCTGAAGGCACTGCAGCTGGAGGGGCTACAGATCCTGCCGGCTCCGATACATCGCTCGCTTGGGGAGAAGACTGATTGGCGCCGCAAGCTGGGGCACCGGCTGGACCATGTCTCAACACCCGGCTTTGACACCCCGGCCAAGTATGATCCTGCGGTATTTCAGGCGGTACGGGAGCGGCTGTTTGACCAGCTTGGCCCCGAAATCGCTGCCGAGCGGGATTTGCTGGCCCCGTTGTTTCAGGGGGCAGGGCCAAAGATCCTGATAATCGACCGTTTGCCGCCAGCCGCATTTTACAGCTCCGAGGCCTCGGAGGTGAAGGGCGCCGGGTCTGAACGACGCTCGGTGGAGAACATGGGTGAACTGGCGGATTTTGCCCGCAGTCGCTTTGACGCGGTGGCCTCGGTGACGCTGGAAGGGCGCAGTCTGGCGGCGCAGATGGCGCTGTTTTCAATGGCTGATGTCATTGTTGCGCAACACGGTGCTGCCCTTGCCAATCTGCTTTGGGCGCAAAAAGGCGCTTACACCGTGGAGATCCTGGCGAAAGAGCATGAGACGGCAAATCTGATGCCGCATTATTTCTCAAAACTCGCAGCGGCAATGGGGCTGCAGCATGACTTCCTGCAACAAACCACCGACCACGGTCCAGTAAAAGTACAAGATTTTGCAGCCCTGATGGATGCACTTGCGCCATCAGGGTCATCCTCGATCTCTGTTTCCAAAGGGTGAACAGGGCCAGAGTGTAGTTGCTGCGCCCCTTGGTCTGAGCGCGGTGGGTGAAGCGGTACCTGTGAGAGATCACCGACCTGCGGCTTGGAGATGCAAATGCAGAACCGATTGAAGAAGCGGGGCCTTGGAGATCGCGCTTGCGGTAGGGGCCGGAATTCTCGCATGGGATATCTCTTGGGCCATACAGGTGGAAATGAAACACGGCCTGAGGCTGTCAGAGGGACCAATCCGTGCGTATGTTCATCTGAACTTGATTGCGCTCTGTGTGAGCCTTTTGGTTGCTTTGGGTTGTGCGACTTTTTTGAAGGGGAGGGCACCCCTGGTTATTCTGAATATCTGGATTGTGTCTATTGTCTCTTTGGTTGGTCCGGTCTCAATCATAGCGATAAGGTTTAAGCGCGCGCTGGCCGAGCAGGGCTGCAGCACGCTTTGGTTTGAACTTATTTTGCTTGTTCTTCTTATCCTCGCGGTCTTTTCGGCCGATAAATGGGACAAAAGAGCCTCAAGACGCTGAGAGTATTAGAATGCGACAAGCGCTTACTGAACTGGCCAACAAAATTCGCAGTGAATTTGAGGTCAGCCCTCCTCCCTGCGCGCCGGTCTGGTTGGAAGTGGGAAGCGAGGCCTGGACGGACACACAGGAGTCGTGGGGCAGGTCGTGGAGTGAAATTGAGCTGCGGTCATTTGAGGACCACATGGAATGCTTTGCCTTTCTAGGAACGTCAAACTTCAATCATTCCTTTGGCGCCCTCTTGTTTCACAGCCTGTTGTCGGAGGAATTTGATGTCAGCACCCTCGACTTGCTGACGACCGGGTTGAGTGGTCTTTCAAATCCATGGTCAGATAAGTCTTTGTCTTCAATAGGTGAAAAGTTGATGGCCGATCTGAAAAGCGGGATGTCTTTGGAACAGGTCTTGTTGATCGAGGAATACTTTGACTACCGGGCAGAGTACATTTGCGAAGCCGACAATGTGTATGGGCTGGGCTTTGGTCATTCTTTGAAGCAATGAGATGAGGGTTGGCTGAGGAGCGAGCGAGGTGAGTAGAATGCCGGAGCCTATCGATTTGCCGGGTGTTTTTGATCGTTATCGGAAAAGTGTCTATTTTGAACATTTCGAAATTTCCGGCATCAATTGCAGGGGGCTGGATGACCGGCCTCTGTTGCATATTGCGATTTCATTTGAAGATCTGGCCTCGGTGAAGCTTCTGCTGCAAGCAGGCGCAGATCCGAACATATTGAGAGACATGCGTTATACGTCGCTGCATGAAGCAGTCTACTACCGGCAGGCGGAGGCAGTTGCGCTTCTCCTGCACCATGGCGCGGATGGGAGCTTGAGGTCGGAGTTCGGGCAGACTGCATATGATTTGGCCAAAACGCGGGGCGAGACCAAAATGCTGACCCTTCTCAGACCAAACGACCTCAGACCAAACGACCTCAGACCAAACTACGATCACACAGGCAGGTTAGGCAGGCCTTCAGAGTGACCTTTAGTGGACAGGCGCGTCCCATTTGTGGATCTAAATGTGATGCCTGATTCAGCGCATTAGTTAAAAAACCTTTAACATGCACTTGCATGTGTGAAGGGGTGAGCATAAAAACGCCGGCGAAAATGCCTCGCCAGCCCCGATTCAGGGCAAGCCCAGCAGCAACCTGAATCTTGGGGATTACCATGGCTACCAAAACTGCCGCGCTGCGCGCTCGCCTTTTGTGCGGGACAGCGCTTACTCTTCTCTCTGCACTCCCGGCCGCCGCGCAGGAACTTGACGGAGACGTTATTTCACTCGACCCGATCCTGGTGCGCCAGCAAGACGAAAAAGGCAACGCCGCCGACCGCGCATCTTCGGTCTATGTCGCGGATGCTGAGCTGGAACGCGCCCGGATGGGCAATGTCAAAGACCTGTTTGCAGGGATTGCCAGTGTTTCGGTCGGCGGTGCTGTCCCGATCGCACAGAAGATTTTTGTCAATGGTGTCGACATGCTGAACCTGGCGATCCAGGTTGATGGCGTGTCGCAGAACAACAGGGTCTTCCACCACCTGAGCGCCAATGCCTTTGATCCCGGATTGATGAAATCCGTGCGGGTTGATCCCGGTGTTGCACCGGCAGATGCCGGCCCGCGGGCCATGGCTGGCCGTGTGGTCATGGAAACTGTCGATGCTGAGGATATCCTGACCGAAGGCCAGAACTTCGGCGGTATCGCCCGCATGAGCTACGGTGACAATGGCGACACGGCTCAAGGGTCGATGACCCTGGCAGGGGAAAGCAACGGTTTTGAGATTGTCGCCTATGCAAAACGCGCCACCGGTGACAACTTTGTTGATGGTGACGGCACCGAAATGACCGGCACCGCTGCCAATATGACCTCCAACCTGCTAAAGCTGGCCTATGAGTCCCTGGAAGGGCACCGGATTGAATTCTCTGCCCAGCAGACCGAAGATGACGAGTGGCGCAACGACAAGCCAAACTTCGGGCCGAGCTCGGGCGGCACCTATGCCTACCTGACCAAGCGCTACAATTACTCTTTGCGCTATGAAAACGAGAATAACATCGGCCTGTGGGACCCTTCCGTCACCCTTGGCCATTCCGGCACTGATGTGGATCGCCCGAATGATGCCTGGGGCGGATCGACCAATTCGACCTCGCGCACCTATTCCTTGGTGCTGCAAAACGAATTTCACCTGTCTGAGAGCAACAGTATTACTGCCGGTGTCGATTTTCAGAACCGCAAGACCTCAATTTCCGGTTCCTGGGTAACCCCGGATCAGGCTTCGGAAGAATCCGACAACATCGGCATCTTTGCTCAGGCGCGTCTGGAACCCACGGATCGCCTGAGCCTTTCTGCCGGTCTGCGGTATGATTGGCAGGATTTCACCGGCTACCAATGGCTGTCGACGGATACGGTCCACAAATCTTCGCATAGCGGCGCCAGCGGCAACCTGTCGGTGGTCTATGATGTGACGGATGAATTCTCCCTGCGGGCCGGCTATTCGAATGTCTTTGGCGGGCTCGATCTTGGCGACAGCTTTGAGTTCTGGCTGACGCGTGACTATTCTGGCCTGCGGCCGTCGCGTGCGCAGAACATCATTGTTGGGGCCGATTGGACGCCGGGGGCCTGGACGCTCAGCGGTGAGCTGTTCAAGACCAAATTTGATGATGCGCGTGATGGCACAACCGTGGTGGATTTTGAAAGCCAGGGTGTCAACATCGGTGCGACCTATGGCTGGGCCAGCGGTTTTGCGCGTCTGACCTATGCCTATAGCGATGCCTCGCTCGATGGAGCTCCCTCCAGCAATTTCGATCTGCGGGACTTTGGCGCGCCTCTGGGGCATATCATTGCTGTCGAAGTGCAGCAGGAACTGGCGCAGTACAATACATTGGTGGGGGGCAGCATCGAGGCCGCAGCCTCCTATGACGCCGGCGGGTCCTATGCGGGGCAAGAGCTGCCGAGCTATGTTGTCGCCAATGTCTTTGCAGAATATTCGCCGCCGGCCTGGAACGGCGCGACCATTCGCGGCAGCATCAACAACCTGTTTGATGAAACCTACGCAGACCGGGCGACCTACGGCGGTGAATTCACCGGCTTCCAAACCATGAACGAACCGGGCCGTACCTTTGTCGTCGAAGCGGTGATGAAGTTCTAAAACTCTACCCTGATTGCCCTGGAGTCAAATGGTTTCAGGGCAGCAGTTTTATTAGCAGGCGGGAAAGGGCATAGGCCTCGTCCGTTGTCATATGAGGGCCAATTTCGCCTTGCATCGCATCCCAGTAGACGGGCCAGATCCGGGCATGCATGCCCTTGCCTTGTTCGGTCAGAAACAGGATCTGCTTACGCCGTCCGTCGGCAATGAACGCGCGGCGCAGCAGGCCTGCTTTTTCCATCCGGGAAATATGACGCGAGAGCGCATATTGGGCAACAAAGAGCTTAT
Organism: Pseudophaeobacter sp.; assembly: GCF_039971195.1. Lineage (GTDB taxonomy): Bacteria > Pseudomonadota > Alphaproteobacteria > Rhodobacterales > Rhodobacteraceae > Pseudophaeobacter. The sequence continues at coordinate 13,739 of NZ_JBDWPJ010000045.1, read as the reverse complement.
CTTCCAGGGCGGCCATGGGCTGGCCTTCGCTGCCGGCCAGTTCGACCTCAAGCAGGATTTCATACCAGATCGGATCATTGATGCCGCAGGACTTGAGCGCCTTGGCAATGCGAGGCAGGAATTTTCGTTGGGCGCGCATGATGTTGAACCACACACGATTATAGGAAACGACAGGGGTGTTGTCTCCGAAATAATCTGCACTGCTGGAGTCTTCATCTCTGGCCGTCATAGGGAAACCTGCTGGTTGTACCGCAGCTATTCTAGTCGGCTGTAGAGCCGGAATTCAACACCCAGAGTGAATGAAAAAACAGGGAAAGCCAGAATGTTAGTAGCCAATCCAAGCCAGGGTGGCATGTCGAAAACCGAAGCCGAATTCCGCTCTGACCGCTCAGGCGGATACCGCGCCACAATGGCGAGTCATTTCTCTCGCAAAATCGAAGTGACTGAGGTCGATGGCGCGGTGCATCTGCAGTTCATCTGTGGGCTTGCGGTGCTTCGCGTGACCGCGGACACCCTGCATATCCGCATCGAAGCGCCCTCAAAGGAAGAGATGCAGCAGACCTGTCAGGTGGTCGAAAGCCATCTTTTGCGCTTTGCCTTTCGAGAAGAGCCTACGCCACTGATCTGGCGCGACCTGTGATGGCGCGCGAGCTTTTGCCTTCCGCCCGGAAGCGCTGGACAGGGCAAATACAATTCAATAATGACATGACGAAACCCCTGCAGAGCCAGCCTCGGTCAGCCATGCAATATTGATGGAGAAATCAATGTTGAAATCGCTGATAACCCTTGCGGCGCTGGCCTGCAGTTCAGCTGTCTTTGCCGATCCTATTGACGTGCGGACCTATCGTGGGCTGCAACAGGTGGAACCGCTGCCTGAAAAGGTCGCCGTGTTTGATGTTGCCGCTTTGGATACGCTTGCCGCGCTGGGGGTGAAACCCGCCGGTGTCATCGGCAATCTCTACGTTGATTACCTGGACGAAGCGGTGATGGGGGGGGAGATTGTTGGGTCCTTGTTTGAGCCCGATTTTGAAAGCCTCCATGCCCTGGCACCGGATCTGATCCTGGCGGGAGGACGCTCTTCTACCCAGACAGAGGCGCTGGCGGAATTTGCCCCAACCCTGGACATGACCATCTATGGCGATGATCTGATCGACGTGGCGCTGCAGCGGCTCGAGGATTATGGTCGCCTGTTTGGCAAGGAGGCCGAGGCAGCAGCCCTGCTGGACAGTTTTCAGGCCAAACTGGAGCAGACCAAATCCCTGGCCCGTGACAAGGGAACGGCGCTGATCGTGATGACAAACGGCCCCAAGATTTCCGCCTTTGGCGCCAATGGGCGCTTTGGCTGGCTGCACAGCACACTGGAGGTGCCACAGGCCGCTGCTGATCTCGGGTTGAATGCCCATGGCGAGGCGATTTCGGCTGAATTCATCCGCGATGCCAATCCGGATTACCTTTTTGTCGTTGACCGCCTGTCGGCCATTGGCCAGGGCGGCGAGGATGCAAAGGCCACGTTGGACAATGATCTGGTGCAGCAAACCACAGCCTGGCAGAACGGCCAGGTGGTCTATCTGGATGCGGCGAGCCTCTATATTGCGGGTGGCGGTATTCAATCGATGAACCGGGTGCTGGACCAGCTGATCGCGAGTTTTGAGGCAAATGGATAATCGATGCCTCGTCTTTGGCTGCTGATCTGCCTCTGTTTGATCCTTTTGCTTTCCGTGCTGTCCATCTTTGTTGGGGTGATCGATCTCTCCCCGGCGGCACTGTTGCGGGATCCGGAGGCGCTGCAATTGCTGGCGGTCAGCCGCCTGCCGCGTACCGCTGCGGCGGTGCTGACGGGCTGTTCCATGGCGGTCAGCGGCCAGATCATGCAGATCCTGGTGCGTAATAAATTTGTCGAACCGATCAGCGCAGGCACCGGCCAGGCGGCGGCGCTGGGGATTTTGCTTTCGGTTCTGCTGTTCCCAGCGGCGGGGCTGGCGGTCAAGATGAGCCTGGCGGCTGTCACCGCATTGCTTGGCACGCTTGGGTTTCTGGCGCTGGTGCAGCGCCTGCCGCCAACCGAGCCCCTTTTGGTGCCGCTGGTCGGGCTGGTCTATGGCGGTATCTTAGGCGCAGTGATGGTGTTCATCGCCTATCAGGCGGATCTGATCCAATACATTGATGTCTGGATGCTGGGCGAGTTCTCCGGCGTGATGCGGGGCCGCTATGAGCTGTTGTGGCTGGCGGGGGTGGCCGCCTTTGTCAGCTATCTGATCGCGGATCAGTTTGCTATTTTGGGACTGGGGCGCGACATGAGCCTAAGCCTGGGGCTCAATCATCGGCAGGTCATGGCCCTGGGGCTGCTCTGTGTTTCGGTGGTTTCAGCGCTGACCGTGGTGACCGTGGGAATGCTGCCCTTTATCGGGCTGGTGATTCCCAATCTGGTCAGCCGACGGTTGGGCGACAATCTGCGTGTGACCCTGCCTATTACGGCCTTGCTGGGCGGCGTTTTTGTGCTGGGCTGTGATATTTTGGCGCGGGTGGTGCGTTACCCCTATGAGGTGCCGGTTGGCACTATCTTTGGCGTTCTGGGCACCCTTGCCTTTTTATGGCTGATCTACGCGAGACCGCGCAATGCTTAGGCTTCGTTTTCTCTGGCTGATCCTGGCACTGGTTGTGGTCAGTGTCTTGTTCTTGACGCTGGGCGCCAAGGGCAGTTGGGGCTTTACCCTGTGGTTTCGGGGGCAGAAACTGGCCAGTCTGTTGCTGATCGGAGGCGCGGTTTCAACCGCCACCATCCTGTTTCAGACCATCACCCATAACCGCATTCTGACCCCCTCTATCATGGGGTTTGATGCGCTGTTCCTGCTGATCTTGACGCTGATGATCTTTGGCATGGGGGCAGGGGGCTATGCGCAGGTGCCCAAGGTGACACTGTTTTTGATCAACCTTGTTCTGCTCACCCTGGCCTCGGTTGCGCTGTTTACCCTGCTGCTGAAAGATCAAAGCAGTGATCTGATGCGCATGGTGCTGACGGGGATCATTCTGGGGGTGCTGTTCCGCTCCCTCGGGTTGCTGATCCAGCGGCTGATTGATCCAAGCGAGTTTGCCGTGCTGCAATCGGCTTCTTTTGCGCGCTTCAACAAAGTAGACGCGGACCTGTTGCTGGCGAGCGCCATCCTGGTGGGGCTAACCTGGGGGGCTGTGTGGCGGATGCGGCACCGGCTGGATGTTCTCGCCTTGGGAGAGGTGCTGCCGGTCAGTCTCGGGGCGGACCCGCGGCGCGGGCAACTGCTGGTGTTGATGCTGATTTCCGTTCTGGTTTCGGTCTCGACCGCCCTGGTAGGGCCTGTGGCCTTTCTCGGACTTTTGGTCAGCAGCCTGACCTATCGTCTGATCCCCAGTTGGCACCATGGCCATATCCTGCCTGCCGCCATTTTGATCGGCGGGATTACCCTGGTGGGCGGGCAGCTGCTACTGGAACGTATTTTGCACTTTGAGACCCCGCTTGCCGTTGTGGTGGAATGCCTGGGTGGTTTGGTTTTTTTGATTTTGATCCTGCGAAAGGGCAGCACATGATCCGCATCGACAATGTCAGCCATCAGATCGCCGGGCAGGAGATCCTGCGACAGGTTGATCTTGATATCCCGCAGGGCGGTCTTACGGCGCTGGTCGGGCCCAATGGTGCCGGGAAATCAACGCTGCTGTCGCTGGTGGCACGCCTGCTGAGCCTGCAATTGGGCAGGATCGAAATCAACGGGCAAGACTTACAGCAGATTAGCCATGGCGATCAGGCACAGCTTTTGGCCATCCTGCCGCAGGTTCTGACCAGCACCCATCGCATCAGTGTCGAAGATCTGGTCGGCTTTGGCCGTTATCCCTATAGCCGGGGGCGTCTTGGGCCGCAGGACCGTAAGGTTATTGCCCAGGTGCTGGAGAGTTTTGAGCTGCAAGAGGTCAAACACCGGTTTCTCGATACCCTTTCGGGCGGGCAACGCCAGCGCGCCTATACCGCCATGGCCTGGGCGCAGGACACCGAGTATTTGTTGCTGGATGAACCGCTGAACAATCTGGACATCGCCGCATCGCGTAGTCTGATGTCGCGGCTCAAAAGCCTGGCGGCGCAGCAAAGCCGCACGATTGTCATCGTCCTGCACGACATCAACTATGCAGCGGGCTATGCCGATCATATCGTTGCCATGAAGGCCGGACGGGTTGTGGCTTCGGGCCCTCCGCAGGAGGTGGTAAATGAGAGTTTCCTGAAGGCGGTTTTTGACACCGATGCCAAAGTGATTACCGCAGAGGATCGGCCATTGGTGATCGTTTAACGAGCGTAACTGCGATAATACGCCTCTATTTACAAAAAATTTACCGCCAACCCTTGAAGACTCAAAAACCATGCCGCACTAGCTGCTACCAGCCAATCCCTGCACCAATTCCATGCAGGGACAAAGCCATTGACCCCATCCTTTAGGAGGCGAAAATGGCCACTAAAAAACTCTCCCTATTTCTGTTAATGAGCACAGCGCTGGTGCCTGCACTGGCTGCAGCTGAGGACATTCTGCTGGACCCGATCAATGTCAGCGGCGACGTCGAAAACCAGCATGGCACCGTATCCGTGTCTGCCGAAACCATTGAGGATCTTGCCCCCCGGGAGATGTCTGATCTCTTTGCCGGTGAATCCTCGGTGATGAGCTCGGTTATTCCCACCGGCAACAAGACCTATGTGAATGGTCTTGATAGTTCGATGATGAATGTGACCATTGATGGCACCCTGCAGGGCGATGGCGTGTTCCACCATGCCACCACTGGCATGTTTGACCCGGCCCTGTTCAAATCGGCCACCATCAAACCCGGTGTTGCTGCGGCGGATGACGGACCTCGGGCCAATGCGGGCTCGATTTCCTACGAGACCAAAGACGCGGCGGATCTGCTGCAGGAGGGCGATAACTTTGGCGGCGTGGCAAGCCTGTCTTACGACAGCAACAGCGCCACATTCCGCCGCGACCTGACCCTGTTTGGCCGCCAGGGCGCCTTTGAGTATATCCTCTATGGGTCCAAGGCGACCGGGGGTGATTACAAGGATGGTGCCGGCACCACCTATCGTGGTTCCGCTGCCGACATGACCTCGTTTCTTGGAAAACTTGCCTATCAGTGGGACAATGGCTACCGGATGGAATTTTCCGGGTCCGGAAGCCAGGACAGCGGCTGGCGCCAGGCGCGACCCAATTTTGGCGATCTCACAGGGGCGGTTTTCCCGTTGTTTGACACCGAGGTCAAACAGAGCAACTACAGTCTGACCCTGAAGAATGAAAACGCCACCGGCGGGTTTTCACCTGAATTCCACCTTGGCTTTTCCTCCAGCTTCCTCGATCAGGGCGACCCCGATGACCCGAGCTATACACGTCCTCTTTGGGGCGGTGAGGTTGAGACCTGGAACGGTAAGATCCAGAATGAGTTCCTGTTTGGCAATCACAGCCTGACAGCAGGGATCGACTTTTTTGAGCAGGAAGGCACCGGCGGGGCCATTCAGGGCAGATATACCGATCCCGCATTGATTGGTGGTTCCTTTGGTCCCTATACCGAAAAAACCAATAATATCGGCATCTTTGCCCAGATGCGCTCTGAGCTCTCGGATGTCTTCTCGCTGTCCTATGGCCTGAGGGCGGATCACCAGAACTTCACCGGCTGGGATGGCACCAAGCTTTCGGATGAAGGCTTCTCCTACAATATCTCGGGCAGCTATGCCGTCAGCAATGCTGTGACGCTGGAGGCTGCTTATTCGCAGATCTGGGGCGGCTATGAGCTGGGCGAAACCGCCATCATCAACTATTCCTACCCCTGGGTGAACTACGAAGGCATGCAGGCGCAAGAGACCGAAAACATGCGTATTGGCATTCTGGTGAACTCCGGTAACTGGGATGCGAGCTTTGCTCTGTTCCGCACCGATGCCGAGAATATCCGCACCCGCAACAGTGCCGATCAAGCGACCTCCAGCAATATTGTCACCGAGGGTATCGATGCCTCGCTGGGCTATAATTTTGCCACAGGTTATCTGCGCGGCACCTATACCTATGCGGATGTGACCGAGGACGGCCAGACCTCCAACACCACCAACTATTACGCGGCGCAGCCCATGGGGCATATTTTGGCCATCCAGGGGGCCTTTGACGTGGCAACCGATTGGAGAGTAGGCGGCACAGCCGAGGCGGCCCTGTCGCTGGATCTCGCCAATGCCACACTGCCCGGATATGAGGTCGTCAATCTGTTTGCCGAGTATAAATCCTCCCGTTTTCAGGGACTTACAGTGCGTGCAGAAGTCAACAACCTGTTTGACAGCTACTATATCTCGCGCGCCACACAGGGCAGCGACAACAGCCGGGTTCTGGCCTATGGCGAACCCGGTCGCTCGCTGGCCATCACCGCAAGGCTGGCCTTTTAAGCCATTGGCCAAAAACGAACGGCCCCGGATCTGTCGGGGCCGTTTTGATTTCTTCCTTTTGCATCGTTGGCCAATTGTGCCAGAGATCAGAAGCCCCGTGAACAGAGGTTCGCTGCGGTGACGGAAAATCCTCGTGAGGTCTGGATCTGGCCCAGTTCCAAACCGCTCCCAAGTCCCTGGCTGAACGCTCTGACCTCACGAGAGGGCAACCAGCATGGCGGACAGGCGTTTTGGCAGGCGGTATCGCACAGGTCCTGTCCGGTTCTGGAAACCATGGATGGTGATCCACTGGGGCCGCTACACCTGACGTTTCTTTGGCGGGGAGAGGCACACAGCTATCCCTGGCTGATCGGTGGACCAAGTGTCGACCATTTGCCGCTTTGGCAGATCGAAGGCAGCGATATTTGGTTTCGTTCGTTACCTGTACCCAGCGATCTGGTTCTGGCCTATCGTTTTGCACAGATCCCGCCGCCAAAGACCAAAACACAGGAGGCGTTTCGCGCAGCGGTTCGGCAAAGCCTGACACCGGATCCATTGAACCCGAACGTGCTTCACGGCGCGTGGCAGGGACATCAGGAGGCTTTCAGCACCCTCGAGCTACCAAGAGGCAAGGAGCAGGGATTGACTGCCCTCCCAGGGGCGGACGGTTTGGGGGAAAGCCATAGGTTTGCCTTTAACAGTCGCTTTCTGAACGTCACGCGTGACATTTACATACAGGCGCCTCCCTCAGACCTGGTGCAGAAGGATCCCCAGCGGTTGTTGTTTCTATTGGATGGGGAGCGGTGTGAACAGGTCATGCAACTGCCCGCGCATTTGGCTGCAGCGCAGATTTCTGGTCAAATCCCAGCGACGACAGTTGTCTATGTTGGCGCGGGGAGGGGACTGACCCGCGCGCAGGAACTAGGATGCAACCCCGCTTTTGCCCGTGCGCTCACCGGTGAACTTCTTCCCAGGGTCGAGCAGGTTCTGGGCCGCAGCTTCCTCCCCGCCCAAACACAGATCTCCGGAGCCAGTCTTGGCGGTCTGGCGGCGCTGCACGCCGCTTTGCTTTTTCCGGACCGGTTTCAGCAGGTGGTAGCGCTTTCGGGGGCATTCTGGTGGCCGTTACCAGCAGAACAGGGCGGCGACGCAGGTCCTGACAATCAGGTGGTTCAGAGGTTTGAAAAATCCGTGATCGAAGCGAGGGCCGGGCTTCAAGATCTGCGCGTTCGGCTTTCAGTGGGGCGCTATGAAACGGGCGGTCTGTTTGGAAGCCCCGACATGGTCAAAGGGGCCCGGCGGGTTGCCAAACACCTAAATGCCTCGGGCGCTGAGGTTGGGTTTTCTGTCCGCAGCGGTGGGCATGATCCAGCTCTGTGGCGGCATTGCCTTTTGCAGGATCTCATGAGCCTTTCGTGACTTGTCCAATGTGCTTTTCTAGCGACAGGACAAAGGCAGGAAACCCGGACAAAATGGAAAATCCGCAACAGAGTGGCGTGGAGCAATCCCTTCTCTTGCCCCCCCGGGGGAATTCTTAACGCAGCTATACCCAGCTCTCCGTCAGGCAAAAAACAACCGCAGCTTAAGCGGAGATGGGATATGCTTTTACACCGAACAACCGTTTCGATTTGGGCTCTGATGGCGGCAACGCCCTTGATGGCTCAGGTCGTGGAGCTTCAAGAGATCAATGTCTCAGGCGAGACCGAGGAAGCCTGTTTTGGCAAGGGCGTTTCGCGAGATCCTAGAACGGTTTTCAAAACCGGCACCACGATCCAGGAGATGCTAAGATCCGTCAATATGGTCACCGCACTGCAGGTTTTCATACTTGGCAGCACTCCCAGGTTGATGGAAACCTCGAAGGCCCAAGGGCGAGCTTCCAAGGTCGCGGCAAATGCGCGGGAAATCTAAGCTGGCCGCCCCACCCATCACAATTCTTGACAAAACTCGTAAGGAAAAATATGGGTCGCTCTGATACCCTTTCTTCGAAGCAAGGTGTTGCGGAGTATCCCTCCTTCTCAGCGCCCAGCCAACCCACTCAATAGCTGTGTAGGTCTGCACCTTTCGCAGCCTGTTGGAGCAGTCTGGTGCGCCCTAGCTTCGTCTTGTCGACATCGCTTCTTTTGACCTTGGCATCTTGGAGCCTTCCAACTCTGGGTATGTGCTTGGGGCTGCAGGAGGCTATTTTGACTTCGGCGACAATGCCCGCAGAAGCTCAGGACCCGAAGGTCGGTCTTCCGGACCGCAAAAACCTTCGCGCTCAAACCAACCGTTCGCTTGCGCAGCGCCTGGCCATCCTGTCGCAATCTCCCTCCGCAGCGGAGGGGCCGGTGGCTCAGGACCAGATTTCAAGCGGTCGCCCCCACATGTCATCCCCAAATAGGACTGCAGCATGACCATCAACCCAAGTTTCCCCATTGAAGCCACAGCCGTGTTGAAGGGCCTGTCCTACGCCGCCATGCGGCAGGTGATGCTGCAACAGGCCCGCGAACACGAATTGCAGGTCGTTGAAAACAGCGAGTGCGCCGTCAGCATCGAGGTGTCTGCCTATGGGCAGTACCGGCTTGAGCCCTCAGAGGCGGGTATCCGCATTCAGATTTCTGCAGCGCGACCCGATCGGTTGTTCATGCTCAAAGACAGCTTTGGCGATACCCTGTCGCTCCTGCTGCCCGACAGGGCAAAGGAGCTGCGCTGGTCTGACAGCGCAACCCAGCCCAGCCGCCCACCCAATCTGCATTTCACCACGGTGCAATCGATCACCCCAGTGGGCACCGCTTTCCTGCGTGTGCGGATCAAGGCTGACGACCTGAGCAGTTTTCAGGACGACGCCATCCATTTTCGCCTGCTCCTGCCGGCAGCTGATTGCACCGATCCCGAATGGCCGAGCCTGTCTGAGAATGGTTCAACGCTCTGGCCCAAAGGCGAAAAGGCGCTGCACCGTCCGGCCTATACCACCCGCTGGATAGACCGAAATGCCGGGCTGATGGATTTTGACATCTTCCTGCATGACGGGGGGCGTGTAACCAACTGGGTGCGCAGAGCCCGCGCGGGGGACCAGCTGGTCATCGCCGGTCCGGGCGGCGGCGGCATTCCCGACAGCTCCAAGGTCTGCATCTTTGCCGATGAAACCGCTTTTCCGGCTGTGGCGCGCATTCTCGAAGCCCTGCCCGTCGACGGCAGTGGCCAGGTGACCCTTGTCGCCGCCGGGGGTGAGGCCTGCGGCTATCCGATCACCGGACCCTCAGGGGTCACGATCACCTGGCTCACACGAGAAGAGGCCAGCGATCTGTCGAACCGCGTTCTGGAGGCGCATGCGGCGCATCCAGATCACTTTCTCTGGTTGGCCAGCGAAAAGTCGGATGTGACGCCTGTGCGCGAAGCCCTGAAGGCCAACAAACCAACTCCCGGAACCAGCTACATAGCCGCTTATTGGAGCAAGCCATGACTCTGTACCGCCCCTTCACAGCTCTTTTACTGATGGCCGCTGGCTCTGTTGCCTCGGCGCAGGACACTGCCCAGCAACCGACCACTGATGGGCCTGTGCCTGCGCTTGTGGAGCCAGTGCTTGCGGCGCCCAGCCTGGACAGCACCGGCAGCGGACTTGTGGCGCCATCTGCGGCCCCCACGGATTTGAATGCCGCGCTTCCGGCTCTGTCTTCCCCTGTCGATATTTCCACTGCCGAGGCCTCCCCGCCAGCAACAGCGCCGGCAGCAGCACCTGTGACACCTGCCCCCCCCGCCAACGACAGCCCGGCCATCGCAGCCGAGGTGGAGGCAAATGCAGCCACAACCGTAGCGGTTGAACTGCCTCCCGTGGTGCCCCTGAGTCAGCAGGAAGAGCTCTTGTTACTGGCAGAGGAAACCTCGGGGAAGGCGTTGAAATTTCTACGCGACGGTGGTCCTTCGATCTGGGCCATCGCGGCGCTTTCGGTGATCACCCTGGCGCTGATCCTGTGGAAGATCTGGCGCCTGGCCCTGATCGGCGCCTGGTCTCGCGGCAAGGCCAGCAAGGCGGTTCTCGCCTATGAGGCTGGCCACCCAGAGGAGGCTCTGGTGATTGTGGATGGCCGCAGGGGCATCAGATCAAAAGTTGTCAGCGCTGGGCTGATTGCTCTGCGCAGCCTTCCCGAGGATCGCGCCCGTGAAGAAACAGCAAGGATCGCCAAGAAACACCTGGCGCGGGCGGGCACCGGGCTGGGGGCCTTGGAGCTGATTGCGACGATTGCCCCCTTGCTCGGGCTATTGGGCACGGTTTTGGGCATGATTGCTGCTTTTCAGGCGTTGCAACAGGCAGGCTCCAAGGCCGATCCGGCGCTGCTGGCCGGGGGCATCTGGGAAGCGCTGCTGACCACAGCGGCAGGCATGGCCGTGGCCATTCCAGCCTCGGCGGCCCTCACCTGGTTTGAGTCCGTGATCACCCGCATCCGTCAGGATATTGAGGACAGCGCCACCCGCCTCTTTGTCGCCGAAGCACCGCAAGACCTGAAAATGGCGGCCGAGTAAGGCAATGCAGTTCACCGATGCCCAACGCCCAAGGCGCAAACCAAGCCTGACGCCGATGATCGACGTGGTGTTTCTGCTGCTGGTCTTCTTTATGCTGGCCTCGCGTTTTGGCACCGATGCAGTGCTGGAGCTGCCGCTTGCCGGGCGCGGCGGTGAATACACCGGCCCGCCGCGGCTGGTGGGGATTGGGGCGGGCAATCTGGATCTGAACGGCGTTCCTGTTGCCGACAGTCATCTGCCCCAGGCGCTTGCCCCGCTGATGACCTCTCCTGATGACATCCTGATCCTGCGCGGCCGCGATGGCGCGGATCTGCAACGTATCATCGACGTGACGACCCTGCTGCGCGACGCCGGACTGGTCAACGTCGTGCTGGTGGAGTGAGACAGATGATGGACCTCTCCCCCCCTGTTAAACGTCCCCGCACTGAATCCATCGTGCCAATGATCAATGTGGTGTTCCTGCTGCTGATCTTCTTTCTGATGACCTCCCATCTGGCGCAGCCGGAACCCTTTGAAGTCACTCCTCCTGATGCCAACCTGGAGGCGGAGGCCGAAGCGGACCCCGTGCTTTACATTGATGCCGAAGGGCGGATGCATTTTGACGGCGTCGAAGGTGAGGCGGCATTAGAGCTGCTGGCGCGCGCAAGTGCCGATGCTCCGGTGGTGTTGCTGCGCGCTGACGCCAAACTGGAAGCAACCACTCTGGCAGGCATTCTGAAAAAGCTGGCCACAGCGGGTCTTTCCCGTGCCGAACTGGTGGTGACCCCACAATGAAACGCACCGCAGAAGTTACTGTCTTTGCCGGTCTGGCCGCGCTGTTTCATGTCAGCCTCTTTGCCTCGGCACCGGAGTCTGGCGTGCAATCCAGCGGTGCCGGAGGCGAGGCCATGGTCTCGATCGAGGCCGCTAATGCCACGGTTGCGGAAATGGTTGAGGCCTGGAACCGCCCGCCGCCACGTCCACAGATGGCAGACCCGGATTTGGAATCGCCTCTGGTGCCAACTGATGCGCCACAGATGCCTCAGTTCGAACTGGCTGCAGCTCCACGCGCTGCGGTGCAATTGGCGCTTACGGAACCAGAAGAGGCTGAATTGTTGGATGTTGATTTGTCTACACCGCCTCCACCACCCGAACCTGAGCCGGAACCTGAGCCCGTGCCAGAGCCGCAGCCTGAACCAAAACACAGGCCAAAGCCTGCCCCCAAGCCAGTCGAGGCCCCGCCTGCTGCACAGACCTCCAACCAGACCACCGCCGCGCGTGCAGCGCAGCGGGCTGCCGGATCAGGTGGGGGAGCCGAGGCCGGCACATTTGGCGGCGCCTCCACGGCGACCGCCACAGCGGCACAACGCGCCAAGCTGCGATCCATCTGGGGGGCAAAGATCCGGTCGCGGATTGAGCGGCGCAAGCGCTACCCCTCCGGGACCCGTGGCTCTGGCCAGGTGATCCTACGCATCACGGTTGCCGTCAGCGGCGCGCTGGTCAACTACCGCGTTGCCAAATCCTCGGGTGTGGCGGCTTTTGATCAGGCGGCACTCAAGGCTGTGAGCCGCGCCGGTAAGTTTCCCAAAGCCCCCAAAGGTATTGGTGGAACCCAGTTTAGCTTCAACCTCCCCATTAGATTTGCCAAATAACCGGGCCTTTTGTCGGTGTGGCAACGCCCGGCCTATGCAACCACACCGGCAAAAAGCCACTGGCTATTGGGTCATCCTGTCAGGTCACCCTAGGCTCAGGCGCCCTTGGTTTTGATCGGCTTATAATGACAGCTTGAAGCAGCGCGGATCTTTAGCGATCCGTTGACCGACAGGGCATCGTATAGCGATGTCCCGAGAGGTTGGTTTGACCCGGAGATGGTGTGGACACCGCCGCCAAACGGCAACAGAGGTCGGCAACTGCAATTCAGTGACGCCGCTGTTCAAGCTTGTCTGACGCTGAAGGTCCCTTTTGGCATGCCGCTCCGCCAGACAACTGGATTTGTTCAAAGCTTGCTACGGTTGGCCGGGCTTGATTGGTCAGCGCCGGATTTTAGCACGCTTTGCCGTCGCCAGTAGACGCTGAATGTGAGCCGTTTCAACTGTGTGCCTTCCACTCCATCAATGCAGATGCCAACTCTTTGCTTTTGAGGTTGTAGTCAGCTCCATTCAGAGTAGCCAGGGCCGTTTCTACCTTCCCATCAGAAAGCATTTGGGCGATCAAACCTGCCTTGTTGTGAAACTCTGTATGAAGTGTTTTGACGCGGTCAAAATGGTACTTCCTCTGGTCATTGGGATCGAGGGAAGCCAGCCATTTGCCAAAACGACAACATGAATCGCTAGCGACCTCTTTAACGGGAATGCTGGTGTCCTTTGCAAACGCAGCCTTCCGTAGCCGGTGCTTCCAGGCGACGTGGGAAAGGAGTGCCGCGTCAATTTCCTCGCTCAGTGTTTGATAGCCTGACAAAAGCCAATCCTCAAAATGGTACAGTTACCAAGGTAAATGTGACTGCATTGATGCATCAATCAAAACACATTACATAATAACATTACGTTACGTGAATGTTTGCATCCCGCACTCAACAAATCAAGTGGTGGTAACGCCCACATTGTCGACACCTGGGTTGCACAGTCCAAAGGCCGCCTGTGTGCAGCGTTTGCATTCTGGAGTGTCTTTCTTTGCTTATGACAGTCCCGCGAAAGGCCTCTCTCTAGTCTACACCGGTTTTGTTGCACAAATCGGGGTCTGAGCGTTCTTCCCCTTTCCCCGGACGGATTTATCCTAGGGGCCCTGTGACGGGTATGCCAAGAACTGTGTAACGGTTTAGCACGGCGATGCGGATTTGGATCTCCGCGACCTGCCGGTT
>NZ_JBDWPJ010000044.1:0-4510 GCF_039971195.1 Pseudophaeobacter sp. | reverse complement strand
CGCGACGGGTTTCGGGGTGGACCAGCAGTTTGCCCACATCCGCCCGGTGCGGTTGGTTCGGCGGCAGTGAGATGCCGAGCTGAGCGGTGCCTTGCAGTTTCCCGTCCAGAAAAGCGCCAAACAACAGGGTGTCCGCGCGTTCGACCGCAGGGAACACACGGGTCTGCCAGAAATCGGCAGCCGCTTGCCGGGGAAAAGGCAGGACAAAGCCGACGCTGGCACCGTTCTGGACGCAAGCCCAAAGGATCTCTGCTAATGCACTGCGCTGCCCTTCCAGTTCGGCGGCGGGGATCTTGCGGATTTCTAGGGTCATATCAGCACCAGAATATAGCGGGCGCCCTCGGCACCGGCAGTGAATTGAGAGCGTCCTTTGAGGTGATAACGCAGGCAATCACCGGGGCGCAGGTCGTAGCTTTGTTCAGACAGGCTGAGGGACAGGTTGCCCTCTTGCAGGATCAGGTGATGCTCTAGCCCCGGGCGCGAGGGACTGTCGTAAGAGATCTGCTGATTGGCGGGCAGATGCCCCTCAATGATCTCCCCTGACAGGGTGGGCGCAGGCGGCGAGAGCTGCCGCCGTTCAAACCCGGTGGCCGGGTCATGCCAAAGCGGCTGCTGATCCCTTGGCACCAGCGGGGCATGGGTCTCCTCCACCTGCATCATCAGGCGGGACATCTGCAGGGAATAGGCGGAACAGAGCTGGCCGAGGCTTTCAGCCGTCGGACTGACCTCCGCCTTCTCCAGTCGCGACAGCGTCGCCCGGCTTAGGCCGCTGACTTCGGCCAGCTGATCCAGCGACCAGCCTTTGTCTTGTCTGAGTGTCGCCAGGCGCTTGGCCAGCCGGGTGGTGAAATCGTCCATGGGGTCTCCTGTATATGGTGAGAAAATTTCCCATATTTGAGATTCGCGCAAGCGAAAAGAAACCCGGAGCAGGAAAACCTGATCCGGGTGCCTGATTTTTGGTCTTTCAGACGGGAGTGTCTCCCGACTTATTCCCAGCCAGCTTCGTTGAAGATTTTCTGGGCTTCAGGGATGTTCTTGGCAACTTCGGCCAGGCTCACATCGTCGGGTTTGAAGTGACCCAGAGCGGCAATGCTGGGGGCCAGGGCAACACCGGGAACGCCGGGGTATTCATCGTTGCCAGCCGAGAAATACTGCTGCGCCTGTTCGGAGGCGAGGTACTCCAGGAATTTCACCGCGTTGTCGCGGTTTGGGGCATGGGCTGCAACGCCACCACCGGAGAGGTTCATATGCGCGCCTTCCGCGTCCTGCGAGGGGAAGACCCAGCCGATCATGTCGCGGCTGTCAGACAGGCCCTTGACGTTTTTGCGGATCGAGCGGGCAAAGTAATAGCTGTTGCCAACGGCGATTTCGCATTCGCCGGACACGATGCCACGTAGCTGGTCGGTATCACCGCCCTGAGGTGCGCGCGCCATATTGGCGACAACGCCCTTGGCCCAGTCGGCGGCCACTTCGGCGCCGTGGTGTGTCACGATCGAAGCCAGCAGGGTCTGGTTGTAGGTATTGGTCGAGGAGCGGATGCAGACCTTACCTTTGTAGGCAGGATCGGCCAGATCCAGATAGGTGCGTGGTGGGTTTGCCACATCGTTCTTGTCAAAGAAGATGATCCGGGCGCGCTGCGAGAAGCCAAACCACTGGTTGTCAGTGTCCTGGATATAGCCGGGAACCTTGGCTTCCAGCACTTCGCTGTCGACGGCCTGCAACAGGCCAGCGTCTTTGGCACGGGCCAGACGGGAGGTGTCGACGGTCAGCAGGATGTCGGCGGGGGAGTTGGCACCTTCAGCCGACATCCGGGCAATCAGCTCGTCGGCCTTGCCTTCGATCCGGTTGATGGTGATGCCGGTGGCCTCTTCGAAATCCGAATAGAGACGCTCGTCGGTATCGTAGTGACGCGAAGAATAGAGGTTCAGCTCACCTTCGGCAGCAGCCGAGGTTGCGATGGTGGCGGCAAGGGTGCCTGCCAGGATGGTGGTAGCTTTCAACATAACGATTCCGATCTAGGAAGTGACGTGTAAAATTCAGACTAATTTTGTCAATTATAGAAAAACGAGTAGAAGGGAAACAGAAACTGACAAAAACCATCAGAAAATTTTTACGGTAAGCCCATTGCGAGTGTCCCTGTGTTCAGGATCGGGGAGCGAATCGAGGGATGGGGACTTCCCGGCAAAAAGGCCGTGTCCAAACACAAAAAAACCGCATCCGGGGATGCGGTTCTTCCGATTAGAGCGAGATCTTAGTCTCAGCCCTGGCGTGCTTTAAAGCGCGGCTGTGTCTTGTTGATCACGTAGACGCGGCCCTTGCGACGCACAATGCGGCAATCACGGTGCCGGTTCTTGAGCGAGCGGAGCGAGTTCTTGACTTTCATAGTCATTCTCCTGTTCTGCGGCGCGAACCAGCGCCTGGGTTTGCGGGCGTTCCGACCCTGAGGCCAGAACAGTGAATTCATGGTGGGCACTACAAGGTTCGAACTTGTGACCCCTTCGATGTCAACGAAGTGCTCTACCGCTGAGCTAAGCGCCCATGAAACCCTTGCGATCTCTTGCCCCAAAATAAATGGGACGCGGAGAACCGCGCCGGTGAAGGGGTCTATAATCAGAGTCGCGAGAGGGCGCAAGAGCTTTTGAAGCTAGAATTTTCGCTCTAAGGTGATTTCCAGAAACCAAGGGCAGAAGCACCTATGTCAAAGCGCGCATATTCCGTTATTTCGCCGGTCGAGCTGACCTCGCCCGTGGTTTTTGCCTCTCCACATAGCGGATCTGACTACGATTCTGCCTTTTTGCAAGCCACGATTCTGGATCGGCGACAGATTCGCAGCTCCGAGGATGCCTTTGTGGATCAGCTGTTTGCCGATGCGCCGCGATTCGGCGCGCCTTTGCTGACGGCGGTGAAACCCCGCGCCTATCTCGACCTCAACCGAGCCACCGAAGAGCTGGACCCGGCCTTGATCGAAGGTGTGTTGCGCCGGGGGCAGAACCCGCGGGTGGCTTCGGGGCTTGGGGTCATCCCACGCGTCGTGGCCAATGGGCGAGCGATATACCGGGGCAAACTGCCAAGGCAGGAGGCGGATCGGCGGATCGCGCAGATCTGGCACCCCTATCATACTGCGTTGCAGGGGCTGTTGCGCCAAGCGCATGGAAAATTTGGTCAAGCCATTCTGATCGATTGCCACTCTATGCCGCATGAGGCGGTCACCACCATGCCTGCGCGCAAGGGGGTCACCCCCGAAGTGGTGCTGGGGGATCGTTTTGGATCTTCGGCGGGGGCAGAGATTATGGACCGGGTCGAGGCTGCCTTTGTCGCGGCGGGTCTGCGGGTGGTGCGCAATGCACCCTTTGCCGGGGCCTATATCACCCAAACCTACGGACGCCCGTCCCGGGGGCAACATGCGGTGCAGGTGGAAATCGATCGCTCGCTCTATATGGATGAGGCATCGGTACGCCCGAACGCCGATTTTACCGCTTTCAAACTGCTGATCGGCCAAGTGATCGCCGAGATCAATCAATTCGCACAGGACGAGATGCCGCTGGCTGCTGAATAGCACCAGATTGCTGCCTCAGCGCAGGGCGCGGCCTTTCAGGATGGCGCTATCTCCGTAGCGTTTGCGAATGGCATCGGTGGCCCGCTCGGCCTGGGCCCGTTTGCCGGCCATCGGGTCCAGCAGATCGCCACTGGTATCGGCCTGTTCTTCAGGCACCAAATCCGAAATGCCACAGCCCAGCAATCGGTAGGCCCCCTGGTCTCCAACTTGGTCGAGCAGCGCCCGTGATTGGCGATAGATCACATCCGCCAGCTGGGTTGGGCTATGCAGCGAGGTTCGCCGGGTCAGCGCCGAATGATTGGCGCGTTTGAGTTTCAGGGTCACCACCCGCCCTGCCATGGATTTGGCCTTGGCCCGGTCTGCCACCTGTTCCGCAAGACGCCAAAGATGCCCGTCCAGCACCTCGAGATTGGCAGTATCCTCCATGAAAGTGGTTTCTTTGGAGATCGATTTCACTGGTGCATTGGCGGAAACCCGGCGGCGGTCCTCGCCGCGGGCCAGATGCCAAAGCCGCTCGCCGGTGCCGCCAAACCGGGCGCTCAGGTCTTGTCGGTCCCAGCGCAGCAGGTCGGCAAAAGTGCGAATGCCCGCCTTCTCCAGCGAGGCCTGCGCCGCCGGGCCGATACCCCAGATCAGGCGCACGGGTTTTTCCCGCAGGAAGGCGGCGGTCTCCGCCTTGCCGATCACCGAAAAACCGCGCGGCTTGTCGAGATCAGAGGCTACCTTGGCCAGGAATTTATTGTGGCTAAGACCAATGGAGCCGGTGATACCCAGCTCATCCTTCATGCGTTTGACCAGCCGCGCCAGCATGACAGCCGGCGGGCGGCCATGCAGTTTCTGGGTGCCGGACAGATCCATAAAGGCCTCATCCAGTGACAGCGGCTCCACCTCCGGGGTCAGCTCATCCATCATCGCCCGCACCGCCCGGCTGACTTCGACATAGGCGGACATGCG
>NZ_JBDWPJ010000043.1:0-16066 GCF_039971195.1 Pseudophaeobacter sp. | reverse complement strand
GCATGCCCACACGCAGTGCCGCGTCCAGGTTCGACAAAGGCTCATCAAAGAGGAAGGCGGCTGGTTCCCGCACAATGGCGCGCCCAATAGCCACCCGCTGGCGCTGCCCCCCTGATAGATCCGCTGGCTTGCGATCCAGGTAATCAATCAGATTGAGCGATTTGGCAGCGGTTTCCACCCGGGTATCGATTTCCGCCTGGGCCATCTTGGCCATCCGCAGCGGAAAGCCGATGTTCTTGCGCACCGACATATGCGGATAAAGCGCATAGGATTGAAACACCATGGCCAAACCCCGTTTGGCGGGCGGCACCTGGGTTGTATCCTGGCCGTCAATTTCAATGCTGCCCGAGGTCAGATCCTCAAGCCCGGCAATCATTCGCAGCAGGGTTGATTTCCCGCAGCCCGACGGCCCAACAAAGACCGCGAACTCTCCCTCTTCGATAGTCAGGTCCAGCGGAGGAATGACCTCCACCTCGCCAAAAGATTTGGTCACTTGCTTCAGTACGATACGTCCCATGATCTTTCCTTACTTCACAGCGCCAAAAGTCAGACCCTGGACAAGTTGTTTCTGACAGAACCATCCCAGCACAACGATTGGCCCGACAGCCGCAGCCGAAACCGCAGAGAGACGGCCAAAGAACAGCCCTTCAGGGGCGCGGTTACCTTCGATGAGTTTAGAGAGCGTCGCCGCATCGGTGGTGGTGAGGCGCACCGTCCAATAGGCCTCGTTCCAGCAAAAGATGAAGCAGAGCAGCGCGGTGGCAGCGATACCGCCCCAGGCCAGCGGGATCAGGATCTCTTTGATCTCGCCCCAGGTGCTGACGCCATCCATCTTGCCGGCCTCAATAATGTCTTTGGGGATTTCCTTAAAATAAGTGAACAGCATCCAGACCACGATAGGCAGATTGATCAGGCTCAGAACCAGGATGATGAGGAAATGGGTATCAAACAGCCCGGCGCTTTTGGTCAGAAAAGTCATCGGATAGAGCACCGCCGCCGCAGGCAGCATTTTGGTAGACAACATCCACATCAGCACGTCCTTGGTGGCGCGGCTGGGGTTGAAAGCCATCGCATAGGCGCAGGGGATACCGACGAACAGGGTAAAGAGCGTCGCCATCACCGCGGTGATCACCGAGTTTCGGGCAAAGCGCCAATAGTCATAGTTCTCCGTCATGTTGAGATAGTTCTCAAGCGTTGGCTGAAAGAAGATCAGATGCTCGGGCTTGACCGCGTCGGCATCGGTTTTGAAACTGGTCAGAACCATCCAGAAGATGGGAAAAAAGAACAAGAGCCCGATAATCCAGGCCAGGGTTGGCCGACCAATTTTCCCGAGCCTTGAGGGTTTTGCCACGATAGCCATGCTCTGCACCTCCTATTCCATAAGTGTCTTGCCAACCATGCGCAGCAGAAAGATCGCGACGATATTGGCGAGGATGACGGCAAAGATGCCGGTGGCGCTGGCGGCGCCAATGTTGTTGTTGGCAAATTCACCAATCAGATAGGGCAGGTTTTTGTTGCCATTGCCGCGGCTGACGATCTCAATCTCGGCGTAAAGCGACAGATGGAAGATCGCCTGGATCATCACCACGATGGCAATGGGACGACCCAGATGCGGCAGGGTGAGAAAGCGAAACTGCGCCCAGCTGCTGGCACCATCCAGCACGGCGGCTTCTTTTTGTTGCTGATCTTCCGATTGCAGCGAGGTCATAAAGATCAGGACAGCAAAGGGCGTCCACTGCCATGTCACCATGATGATGACTGCATAGGCCGAGGTCTGGGTGGCGCGAAAGGAAATGGGCTCTAGCTCTGGCCAGAGGGCAAAGAACCATCCAATCAACGGGGCATCACGCAGGGCGGCGGCCAGATCGTTCAGATTGCCAACCGCAATCCCCTGCAGGCCCAAAACAGGATCCAGGATCATGTTGATCCACAAAACCGCATTGACTGCCGGCATGACAAAAAAGGGTGAAATCAGCAGGACCCGAACAATGCCTTGCCCCGGAAAGCTCCTGTTGATGAGTACGGCAATCAGCACCCCCAGGCATACGGTCAGGAACAGGATACTGCAGACGATGAACAGGCTGTTCTGGATCGCCAACAAGAAATCCTTGGACTTCAGAACGAACTCATAATTGCCAAAGCCCCGCCAGTTGCTGAGGCTGGGGCTGGTCCACTCAGGACGCCGCAGGCTGTTCAACACATAACGAATGAATGAAAAGTACAGCGTCATGCCAAGCGGGATCAGCATCCAAACCAGAAGCAAAAGCACTGCGGGCGATTGCAGAAGGCGAGGGAGCTTTCTGTCAGACATGATCCTATCCTCCCGGCAAAACGACTTTGCGTTCTGCCTGTGATCTTTGGGTTGCGAAGGTTTGAATGGTAGGCCGCACCGAAGCAAATGCGCAATCGGCAGCGCTGTTTCAGGTTGGGCCCGGTCCTGCCGGGCCCTCCTGTGCGGGCTTAGTCGTAGTAGCCAGCTTCTTTCATGATCGCGTCTGCAGCCTGCTGGGATGCGGCCAGGGCTTCATCAACCGATTTGGCACCAGACAGCGCCGCCGCCATTTCCTGTGCAACTGCCGATCCCACTTCAGGGAACTCCGGAATTGCGGCAAACTGAACCCCGACATAGGGTTTTAGATCAGTGGCACCAGGCGCAGCGGTTTCGATCGCGGCCAGTTCAGCAGAGGCAAAGCCAGCCGCTGCCTTGAACTCGGGGATCGCATAGGTCGAGGCCCGCTGACCGGTTGGAACAGCATCCCAGCCGAAATCCGGATGGTTGCCAACAGCCTGCACATAATCCTTGGAGGTGGCCCATTCGATAAAATCACCGGCCGCTTCGGCATTTGGCGATCCTGCAGGAATGGCCATTGCCCAGGCCCATAGCCAGTTTGCGCCAACAGGATTGCCCGCATTGGGGGACTGGGCATAGGCAACGCCCTCGACCTCCAGGAAAGAGGCGGCAATTGTGGCGTCGATCCACATGCCGCATTTGCCTTCGTTATACAACGCGAGGATTTCGTTGAAGGAATTCCCTTCAGAACCGGGTGGGCCATAGTTACCCAGTAGATCCACGTAAAAATTGATCGCGGCTTTCCATTCCGGACTGTCCAACGTCGGGCGCATATCTGCGTCGAACCAGGCGCCGCCAAAGGAATTCACCACAGTGCTGATAAAGGCCATGTTGTCGCCCCAACCGGGCTTGCCGCGCAGGCAGGCACCGTAGACACCATTGTCCGGATCATGGATCGCCGCTGCTGCCGCCCTGATGTTGTCCCAGCTGTCGTTGTCGGCAACGGTAAGGCCCGCCTTATCCGTCAGGTCCTTGCGATACATCACCATCGAGGATTCACCGTAAAACGGCGCGGCATATAGCTTACCCTCATGGGACAACCCGTTGCGCATGGCTGGCAGGATGTCATCGACGTCGTAGGTGTCAGAGAAGTTCAAAGGCTCGATCCAGCCCGCAGCCCCCCAGATCGGAGCCTCTTGCATGCCGATATTGATAACGTCGTACTGGCCCCCGCCTGTGGCGGTATCAGAGGTCACCTGCTCGCGCAGAACACCCTCTTCCAGCGAAACCCACTTCAGTTCGACGCCGGTTTCCGCAGTATAGGCCTCTGCAACCTTCTGCATATTGATCATATGGCCGTTGTTGACGATGGCGATTGTCAGTGTCTCGGCAGCTGCACTACCCGCCGCAAAAAGCGAAATAGCAGTTGCCGCACGAAGTGCGCTTTTCACAAACATCTTCTTCCTCCCTGAAACTCGATGTTGCATCAAGCCTAGCGACCGAGAGTATCTGGCGTCAAATAAAAAATTTACGCGCGTAAACTTACGGAATTGGGAAAGCCATACAGTGGCTTACGCCGAGTGTCGCATTACCAACCGACCATCAAACAAAGTTTCTTGCCGCGAATCTACCGGGCTTCCAGCCTCAATCCGGGTCAAAAGCGTCTCTGCGCTTTGCTTCGCGATAGCCTCATAATCCTGGGAAATCGTCGTCAACGAAGGGCAGGTATAGCGTGAAAACGGGTGGTCATCATGTCCGGCCACCCGCAAGGAACACTCTGGCCCCAGACCAATGCGCTGGCCACTTTCAAAGGCCGCAGACAAGAGCCCAATGGCGAGGCGGTCATTGCTGCAAAGAATAGTATCTGTGGGCAGTGTCTTGTCGCGCACCACCCGTAGGCCTTCTCGGAATCCGATCTCTTCGAATTCCCAGCCCTCGCCTTCTGCCTGGATCAAATAGGGGGAGTGGCCCAGATGCTCCATAGCCCGAAGATAGGCCGTGCGCCGCTTGTAGGCGTTTGGGTTTGATGGCGATTTCATCTCCAAAAAGGCAGGTGGCTCCCCGGTGCGGCACAGATAATTCACCATAAGCCCGATGCTTTGATCGTTGTTAGAGCCGACAAATCCCTCTCCGAGCCCCTCAAGATTAGCATCAAACAGCAGGGTTGGAACCTCTGCGCAAAAAGCCTCAATTGGGTCAAGGTCGGACGCCCGACCCAGCGGCGCCAAAAGGATACCCGCAGGTTTTAGACTGCGCAGGTTCTCCAGATTTTGGATCTCCACCTCTGGACTGCCCTGCGAGCCGAGCAGCACCGGCCGGTATCCCATTGCTTGGATGTGATCTTCAATCGTATGCGCGATTTTGGCAAAGAACGGATCGGCCAGATGGGGGACAACAACACCGATGTTTTTGGTCAACCGCCTGTTCTGGTTCATCGCATAGAGGTTCGGTTGGAAGTCATATCGTTCGAGCGCAGCTTCGATACGCGCCTTGGTCGATGCGCGGACGCTTATTGGATCGTTGAAAAACTTTGAAAGTGTCGGGCGCGAGATACCACTGACCGCCGCAAATTCTTCCATGTTTTTGATCTTTTTATTCGTCATCTGAAGTGCCGCTTAGTAAATAGGGATGTCCATGGAACCGCGAACTAGAGAACGTTCGCACGCCCCCATCATAAATTTACGCGCGCAAACTTGCACTCCCTTTTTAACCCCCGAATAACCCAAGCTCGGCTTGAGCAGACCTTCGCAAATCTTGTTTCCTTCACACTGGATAAGGCCAAGCATAACCAAAGGAGGGAGATCATCCTGTTTGGCAAGACGTTTAGATCAAGGATTGTACTGAAGGGCAGCGCGATCCGCTCTCATTTCCCAGGGCAAACCGTTCTGCAGTCGAGGAATATGCCAAGCGCCATTCCAACTGCCGCAATCGCATTGGGGTCGGTTGGCCAAGGCTACCCCTTGGCAAGAAACAATGCCGTGCTTTGGGCCAAATGTGCGGATGCCACCACCCCGTTAATCAGCACCGCGCCTGTTTTGTCCGACAGGGCACCATGATGCGCCGCCATGCCGGCGCAGCCCAGAATGACCGTTTTGCATTTAGATTGGGCTTTGGCTTCAAGGATAGCCCGGAACAATTGATCCAACACTTGCGCCCCACCCTGTTCGATCGCCAATACGGCCAACCCTCTGGCGCGAACCTGGGCGCCGTTTTCGCAGACCCCTGAAGATTTGATATTGTTTTCGATCACGGGGACGGCCGCCTCAACGGGAGTAACAACACTGAAAGCTCCGCCCAGCAGCGACGCCATCGTATAGGCGAAATGGCCGATGCCAAGAACGGGACAGGTCGCGAGGTTGCGAGCCTCGGTTAGTCCCGTGTCGTCAAAACAGGCAATGACGATGGCATCAGCCGCCATGGCCTGAGCCTCGGGGACACATTCCGAGACACCGGGTATTGCCGAGGCCCCATCCTGTAGACCTTCGAAGGCGGCGGGGCTTTTGGTATTTGTCAGCCCGGTTACCTTCACCTGCGGCACGGCTTTGGCGGCAACGGAAACCACGCTCTTTGTCATCGCCTCGGTCGCATTTGGATAGATGTAAACCAAATGCATCGGAGCGCCTTTCCGGTGTCAGATCCGACACGCGCCCGGCGTTTCCGCGGCAGAGCGGACCACCTCAGAGGACATTGCCAAGCTTCAGGTGCATATCGACACCGAACACGAAGCCATGGCGGCTGGCAACCATGGGCGAGCGCTCTACCCGTCAGGCCAGTTTCGGTTCGAAATCGCCCGGATTGTCGACCAGTCCACAATCGAAGCCTTCATCGCCCAGTTGATATCGCGGTCTTCTCTCATTGTCGCTCTCTATTGGCAGCGCCGAACCGCAATGTGTGAAAGTCATGCCCATGACGCTTTGGTATCTGCTCTTGCGGACCAGGATGGCCCCCGCGCGGATGAGCTGATGCGCAACCATCTGCTTGATCTCGTCACCTCTTTGGATCTGCGCAACAAGGTTTCTGCGCCCCTTTCCCACAGGCATGCATTGGCACAATGACGGATCTGCATTTTGACACCGCAACCCTGGCGGAGCTTGAAACAGCGCTCAGCTGGGCCGCGCAAGAGGGCTGGAACCCCGGTCAAGACGATGCCCAGGCTTGTATGGCCGCAGACCCGGATGGCTTCTTTGTCGCGCGGGTGGCTGGCGAAATCATTGCTGCAATCAGTGTGGTGAACCACAGTGAAACCATAGCCTCTCTCGGCCTGTATCTCTGCAAGTCAGAATTTCGCGGCCAGGGGGTCGGTTTCACGCTCTGGCAGCACGCCCTGCGCCAGGCCGGAACGCGCTACATCGGTTTGGATGGGGTGGCAGAACAAGAACCCAACTATGCCAAATCCGGCTTTGTCCGAACCGACGCGATCACACGCCTGCAGGGGAAAGCACCAAGGGCAGCAACAGAGGGGGGCCGCGCCTTTGATGCAGCGCGTGATTTTGCAGCGATTGCAACCCTCGACCGGCGCGCAAATGGGTATCAGCGACCGAAGTTCCTTGCGCAATGGGCGGCCGAAAGGGCTACGACCCGTAAACCCGTTGTATCTTTGCGAAACGGGGAGGCCTCAGGTTTTGCTACCATCCGCTTGTGCAATGAGGGTGCCAAGGTTGGACCTATCGCCGCTCCGAACATCCCAACAGCCCTTGCATTTTTGAGCGCCGCCGCAGCATCTCATGAAATTACTGATGTGACGCTTGACCTGCCAAGTTCAGCCATTGAATTCCGCGAGGCCCTGGAAGGCCGAGATTTTGCCAAAACCTTTGAAACAGCACAAATGTATTGCGGCACCACCCCTGAAGCTTCTTCTTTGAACATGGAAATTTCCACGATGGAGCTTGGCTAGCACTAACCGATAGATGCGGAGGCAGAGCGCGCCTGGGCAAAGCACAAGCACCAAAACAAAAACCGAAATGGGGGCTACTACTACCGTAGAAACAAGGGCTTTTACCGGTCGCCATCCCGCCTTCTACAAGGTTGACAGCATAAAAGAATTACCTGATACACCCGAACAAGAGTGGGCCGTTAGCTCAGCTGGATTAGAGCAGGGAACTTCTAATTCTCAGGTCGGGGGTTCGAGTCCTCCACGGCTCGCCATTTCCCTTTCTTGTGCCAATCGGGCATAAGTGTGCGAATTCAGCGTGTTTCATGCGAATTCCTGTCAAGAAGTTTGTCATTGCACTTCTAATCCTAAAACCTTCACGATCTGTGCATTTTTGCTGATAAGAATTTGGCCCCAATATAGCAGCCCGGCGCATGCTTTTCCCACGACTTCGCTGTTTCTTTCCTGCAACACGGACTGGGAGGTGTCATTCTAAGATCTCTTCGACCTCATTGCGGAGATAGACCGGCCCATAATCTTCTCCATTTGGTGCAAAGGCTTCCACTCCAGCTGCTCTCAGCTTCCCCAGCAGTATCTTCCGATGTTGACCAATTTTTTGCTCCATCATCGCCGGAGTCATAAAGCGCTTGTGAAACTGGGTGATGTCGTCGGGAGAGAGGTATGATTGGTCAGGACCGCCCTTCGGGTGTGGCGTAAGGGTTTCAGGAGTATGGCCCTCTGCCGCAAGTTTTTTTAAACCAGCCAGATGTTCGAATGCCGACGGAGCGGCCGAATGCAGAAGCCGTTAGAAACCCTTGGTCCGTGACCTTTTGTTTTGGTGGCCGCATGCCATTGATTTCTGTCTTCAAAACACAGAACCCAGCATAGCCTTCAACGTTAGTGTAGTGCCCGAGCTGAAGTTCACCATTTCGCAGGGCTTCGATGATCTTCCCAACCCGCAAACCTGTGCGCTTTTTTGCCTGCTGAATACCTTCCCATTTAGTGTTGGTAGGCGCTACAGGCTGCGCAATTTCCAAGAGTTCTTCCACCAATGCAATACCATCAGATATGCGCCAAGGAGAATTGATCGTTGCAACCTGGATCCGAGGTTTTATCACACCGTCCTCTGCAAGTGATTTGAATTGCATGAAGGCTGCTCCCATTTCGTGCTGCATTTTCGCGGGACCAACCAAAGTCGGTAGTTCTGCCAGTAGATCGGCATAGGCTACAGCGTCAAACGTCTTCCGAGAGGCCGTTTGGCCAAATCGAATTCTCATCGAGGAACTATCGAAAGCTCTTCACAAGGTACTGAAGCAAACGTGACTCGCGATGCCATGTGATGACCTGCAATACTGGAGAAGATCACGAAGCGGTTCTGATCTGAGCATTTAGAGGCCACGTCCATGGAAAAAAATTCTGGTTCATGTGAGCGCTCGGCTCTCGTCGCAGTCCTGGTTGGGCTGGCTGTCTTGTTTGGTTCAATGGCGCAGTCGCAAACCGCAGATTTGCCAAAATCTGTGATCGCTGAATTCGGTACGCCGCCGCCGGTACCGGATAGGGCTTTGCCCGCCGCGTTGCAGTCATCGGTCCAGACGGCTTTTGTCGAGAGCATGACGGACAGGATTTGGAGCGAAGATCAGACAAATGCGCTGGCAGAGATTTCTGCGTCAGGGGATCCCCGTCTTGTTTGGCTTATCAGTGACCTGATGCGTTTTGTGCCTGACCGCCGCCTTTCTGCAGAACTGTCGAGTGCGGCTTCTGTTTTACTGGGTAAGGACTTTGGAACCGGCAATACTTGGGGGGAGATAACGGATCACTTGATCGCCTGGGATATTCCGGCGCCTCCCAATTATTTGCAGGCCAAACGCGCCATATTTGTCAGTGTTTTTGAGGGGTGGGACAGGATCTTTGACAAAGGGAATGTCGATTGGCGGCTGGTGTCCTGGGGAGGCGTGCTGATCGATGACCGCCCCTATGACACAACTGATGAACCCTGCAATTGCATTCCGGCTGCCGACAACCCACCGGTCACCAGCGCTCAGGAAGCCACTTGGCTCAACGATGATGACATCGTGTTTGGCATTGAGGTGAATGGTGAGTTCCGCGCCTACCCACGCCAAATCATGGAAGTCCGTGAAATGGTGAATGATACCCTAGGCGGACGGGATCTGGGTATTCCCTACTGTACACTCTGTGGTGCGGCCCAGGCCTACTTTACTGATCAGCTCCCTTCCGGGATTGAACGCCCCATTTTACGCACGTCAGGGCTTTTGAGCCGGTCGAACAAGATGATGTATGATCTGAATACATATTCCGTGTTTGACACCTTTCGAGGCGGGGCCCTGACCGGTCCTTTAGCCGATAGAAACCTGAAACTTGAACAGGCCAATGTCGTTACGAGCAATTGGGGTGCGTGGAAAACAGCGCATCCAGAAACAACTGTGTTGATCGAAGCGCTCGCTCTTGGCCGTGACCCCGACTTTCGCAACGGCAGGGACGCAAATGGCCCGATCTTCCCAGTTGGAAATGTAGATCCACGCTTGCCGGTTCATGAAGACATCATTGGAGTTATCACAGCCAATGGTCAGCCCGTAGCCTTTCAGCGCAGTGCTGCGTTGATTGCACTTCGCCAAGGCTCGGCTATATCGGTTGGAGGCATCCGGTTGGAACTTGACGCAGGCGGCATAAAGGCTGTGGATGGGAATGGGGAAGATGTCGGAAGCCACCAAGCATTTTGGTTCGCTTGGTCGCAGTTTCACCCACAAACGACGCTCTGGCCTGAGTAGACCTCACAACAACTCATAAGCCTTCGTGGCATATATCGCCGCAGGAGGTTCGGCGTATTGATACGGATGTGCGGTGAAAAGTAGCTCTGAACCTCAATCGTTAACATCACCAAGAGTATGGACCATTCAACCAAGGCTTGGTTGTTGACTCTTGCAGTGCAGCACCTTTGAGTTAAGTGCCAATCGGGCCTAAGTATCCAACTGAAGTGGTCCCATCTTGTCGGACAGATTAGCAGCGTTTCTAAGGCGTATCGGGTTTAGGTTTCATGCTGCCAATTTCTGATCTCGACCTTGCCAATATGCCTCCTTCGGCGTTCTGTGCTCAAGCGAAGAATGGGGTCTTTCGGAGTTGTAGAAAGTCATCCAGTTGGTGATCACCCGCCGGGCCTGGAAGCCATCGGTGATTTCTTCGAGGTAGATTGCCTCCTGCTTCAGTGATTGCCAGAGCCGTTCGATGAAGATGTTGTCAAAATATCGCCCACGCCCATCCATGGAGATGCGCAGCCCGGCATCGGCCAGGACGGTGACCCAAGCTGCTCCGGTGAACTGCGACCCTTGGTCGGTGTTCATAATCTCAGGCGGACCGAAACGGGCGGTGGCATCCTTCAGCGCTTCTACGCAGAAGTCGGTGTGCATCGTGTTCGACAGCCGCCAGCTCAACACCTTGCGCGTGGCCCAACCCCAACCGGCGTGTCGTAGAACCTCGACCGGCTCAGGCTCACCAGCTTGCACTGCTGGCTGATGCTCAACTCGGGATAGTCGCGTTGGATCATCGACCGCTTCTTTGCCGGGCTCACCTTTTGAGCCCTTCGGACAAAATCCTTCTCCACGGCCAGCCTCCCCATCTTTGCATGCAAATCCTTGACCTCCGCTTCGGTCGGGCCGGTTTGCTTGCCGCCCCCAGAGAACAGCTCCGCCATGCCATCTTCGTATCCCGTCAAAGGTTTGGGATACACCTTAGCCGACTGTCCGATTGTCTGGGACCACTTCACGCACATATTGTCGGACAACTGCTCCTTAAACGCCAACCCAGCGCACAAGCACAGGCGGGCCTGAGAGCTCTCAAACGCGACGTTACGAAGATCGAAAAGAACATCGAAGGCCTCTTGGACCGGATTGTAGAGGCCAGCCTGTCATCTGTAATCTCTGCCTAAAAAAGTGGTTTGCTAAACTGGAGCGCGAAAAGCTGGTTAAACATGAAAAACTGGCACAAAAGAGAGAACCAGCGCATAGCTTCGACCAACTGTACGAATTCGCCTGCCAGTTCCTCGCAAACCCGTGTAAAATATGAGCTCCAGGCCAACTCACCCTGCAAAGAATAGTCCTAAAACTGGTATCTGCAGAGCGCATAGCCTACTGCCGCAAAACAGGATTTCGACCCCCACAAATCACCTTGCCATTCAAGGTGCTGCAGGTTTTCAGGGTCAGAAATATGAAATGGCGGACCGAGGAGGATTCGAACCCCCGACCCCCTGATTCGTAGTCAGGTACTCTATCCAGCTGAGCTATCGGTCCACTCCTGCAGGATTTAAGGTCCCTGCGGTAAAGAAGCAAGCCAATTCGCCAAACCTCTTAAAACCTTCCCAAAACATCCAATTCAGGATCATTGTGGGATAGTGGCGGACCGAGGAGGATTCGAACCCCCGACCCCCTGATTCGTAGTCAGGTACTCTATCCAGCTGAGCTATCGGTCCACTGCGGCGGGGTTTAGTCTTAGGGGCTGAGGCGCGCAACCCCAAAAACAAATTAGTTCTGCTCTTTTTGACATCCGACCCGTGCCGGCTGGGCCGAGCCAAGGGCTTCTGCTGCAAACCAGTCAACCAGGCCCAGCGCCGGACAGAAAACCTAAAGCGTGCCGTCGCCCTTGGGCAGGTAGATTTCAAAAACGCTACCCTCAGGCCCGGTTTGGCTCAGCCCAACAGAGCCACCATGCCCCTTGATCAGCTCGGCCGCTATCGCCAGCCCCAACCCGCTACCGCCCTTGCGCGCGCTGCCTTGAAACGGCGTAAACAGATTGTCCTGCGCCCGTTTTGGCAGCCCCGGCCCGGTATCGGAAATGGTGATCCACCAGGCCTCGTCATCATCCCGTGCTGCAATGGTAACGCTGCCGGGTTGGCCTGTGGCGACGATGGCCTGGCGGGCATTACGCACCAGGTTCATCACCACGCGGAACAGTTGCTCGGAATCGCCGCGCAGCATCAGCCCCTTGGGCACCGCGTTGATCAAATCAACCGTGACCTCATCTGGCGTCAGCCTCTCGCTTTCGACGATATCCTCAACCAGCTCGCAGAAGGCCACATGAGAGAAGGTCGGCGCCGGTTCTTCGGCACGACCAAAGGCCAGCGTCCCCTCACACAGGGAAACCGCGCGGGTGATCGAGTTCACCAGTTTGGGTGCCAACCGGCGCACCAAGGGATCTTCGCTCATCTCGATGCGGTCGGTGAACAGCTGCGCCGAGGTCAAGATATTGCGCAGATCGTGACTGATCTTGGCCACTGCCCCGCCCAGCTGCGCCAGACGTTCGCGCTGACGCAGAGCCTGGGTCAGTTCGGTCTGCAACAACAGTAGTGCCTCTTCGGCCTCGCGCAGCTCGGTAACACCGGCATTGGGGTGGATGATGCCACGGGCATCCTCAGGCGCGGCAGCATAGCGCTGCATATAGCCGACAACACCCTTGATGGGGCGCACCAGAAACACCCTGACAGCGGCAAACAAAAGTAGCGCGGTAAAGATCGAGATCACCGCCGAGAGCAACAGAACCCGGACGCCGTAGTCGATCATTGCCATCCTCAGCGGCGCGGTCTCGATGGTAATTTCAATCAACAAACCAGCATCGCGCACTGGCGCACCGATCACCCGGATGATTTTATTCTCAGGGCTGGCCAATTGCCGAAAAGCGTCCCCGATGAGGGTAAAGGCATTGGCCATCCGCAGATCATAAGTCCCCGCAATTGCCTGCGGGATCGGCGAAGACAGCATCAACTGGCGAATCTCATCGCGACGCAGCACCACGTTGTAGACGCCTGCATTCTCCAACAGTTCGGCTTCCAGCTCGGTCTCCAGCATGTCATCCGCCAGCAGCGCCAAAGAGGCGATCTGCGCCCGCTCCAGACGTTCAGACAGGTAGTCCAGACGAAACCGCGACACCGAGGGAACAAAGATCAGAACCTCGGCCAGCATGACAAAGACTGTGGTCAGGACCAGGAACCTGCCGGAAAGCGAATTCAGCATGCAGTTCTTTCCGGCTCAAGGGATCCAGCGCTGCACAAATTGTACCGCACGTTTAACCAACTGGTTCTCAAATAGCCGTGGCGAGAAATAGGCCCCTGCAACACGTTTGTTGATCTCCCCAATCGACGGATAAGGCGCCACCATGGCAGCCACCTGGCTCATCTTCAGCCTATTCGCCAAAGCCAGCGACCACAATGATATCAATTCTCCAGCCTGATGGCCGACAATCGTCGCCCCGACGGGGCGTCCCTTGACCACCATGACCTTGATAAAGCCCTTGGTTTTCAGCTCGGCCAGGGCGCGGTCATTGTGGTGAAAATCAAACCGCGCCAGTTCCAGCCTGTCGCCATATTGCGCCCGCGCCTCGGCCTCCGTCAGGCCGACCTGCGCCAGCTCCGGGTCGGTATAGGTGGCGCGCGGGATATGAAGTTCCTGCGCCTTGGAGGGCAGACCAAAGAGGGCAGAGCGAATGATCACCCCGGCGTGATAGCCCGCCACATGGGTGAACTGCAGCCCGCCTGCCACATCGCCAATGGCATAGACCCGTTTGTTGCTGGTGCGCAGCGCGGCATCGACCTTGATGCCGGTGCGGCTCGGCGTGATCCCGCCGGCCTCGAGGTTCAAGCGCTCCACATTGCTCTTGCGCCCTACCGCCATCAACAGATGCGAGCCCGCAAATCTGCGGCCATCCTTGGTTTTCACCTCAATGGCTCCGGCCTCACCGCTGATCTCAGCCGCCAGCGCATCCTCGGCGATCTCAACGCCTTCGGCCCGCAGGCTGTCCAGCACAATGGCTGCCGCCTCTGGATCATCACGTCCCAATGCCTTGGCACCTTCGATCACCGTGACCTTGCTCCCGAGGCGAATATGCGCCTGCGCCATTTCCATGCCGATGGGACCACCGCCGATGATCAAGAGATGCTCCGGGCGCTCGCGCAGCTCAAACAGGGTCTCGTTGGTCTCGTAAGGGACAGTCTCCAGCCCCGGCACCGGCGGCACCAGCGGGGAAGACCCGGTGGCGATGACCACCCGGCGGGCCCGGATCACATGTTCCCCGGCCTGCACTTCGGTGGGGGAGATGAAGGTGCCAAACTCGCGAATCACCCGCACGCCAAAACCTTCGAACCGTTCTTGGCTATCCATTGGCGCGATGGTCTCAATTGTTTTGTGCACATGGGTCTTGGCGGCAGCGTAGTCCACCTGCGGCAGCTGATCCGCGACGCCAAAGCTGGCAGAATGGGCCTGACCATAGGCGGATTTGGCGCTGGCCAGCAGCGCCTTGGAGGGCACGCAGCCGTAGTTCAGGCAGTCGCCGCCCATCTTGTGGCCTTCCAGCAGCACCACATCGGCGCCCATCTGGCTGGCCCCGGCAGCCACCGACAGCCCGCCAGATCCGGCGCCGATCACCAAGAGGTCACATTTGAGTGCAGACATGGCTCAGCTCGCTTTCTTTGGGCGCAGGGTTTTGACGATGATGGGCATAACGGCCAGCACACAAAGCCCCAGCAGCGGACCAATCACATGCGGCTCCCACAGCAAGGATAAGTCCGGATCCTCACCGCGATCAAAGACTTCGCCAACCCCGACCCCGATCCAGGTAAAGACAATGGCCCCCGGAATGATTCCCAGCGCCGTGGTCCACAGGAAATTGCCAAAGCGCACCCCAACCAGAGCGGGCAACAGATTGGCGACAAAGAAAGGCACCGCCGGCACCAGCCGCAACAACAGCAGCACTTCGATCTCGTTCTGGCGCAGGGCGTTTTTCAACATCTGCACCCGGCCCTCTGCGGCTTCCAGTTTCGAGGTCAGCATCTCACCCAGCCCCAATCGGGCCGCGAGAAAAATCCCGCAGGCGCCAATACTGGCCGCCACAACGTTGAGCGCAGTGCCTGCGGCCAGACCAAACAGGAAGCCGCCGGTAACAGAAGCCACCGCCGCCCCGGGCAAGGAAAACACCACGATCAGAATGTAGATCCCGACAAAAATCCCAACCAGCCCCAGATAGTTCTGATCACGAAAGGCCATCAGCGCTTCGCGATTGTCACGCAGGGTGTCAAAGCTCAGGTGGTCCTTCAGCGTCGCAGCGCCGATCAGCGCGATCACAACCACGACGATCAGCGGAAGGTGGCGGGCAAGCCCGTGTTTTGGCGTTTCAGTCATCATACTCTTCTTTGTTGCGCTCGATTGGTCCCGAGATCAGATGCAGGAGTTACGCCTAAACTAAGCGCACCGCGAGGTTTTGCGGGGGCTGATCACGCGGCCTTGATCTGATAGGTCACTTTTCGTGAGGATTCGCGGGCTTGCCTAGGGGTTTTGCAACATTCCCTGTGGTCTCGCTGGTATTTGCGGCGGTTTTTGAAAGAAAACTGCCTCAAGGTGGCAAAACAGTGGGCTCAGCGTTTGACTTGGCAGAGAATCCCTTCTAAAGACCGGGCTTCGAGATAGACACCACGGGTAGCGATTCCGCTTTGCCCTGTAGAAATTGGAGACCGGAGCGATGAAACGCACCTTTCAGCCTTCGAACCTGGTTCGTAAACGTCGCCACGGTTTTCGTGCGCGCATGGCCACCAAGGCAGGCCGCAAGATCCTTAACGCTCGCCGCGCACGTGGCCGCAAGGAGCTGAGCGCATAAGCGCGACGCCCCAAGGATTGACAGATATGACACCGCCGAAGGCCCCCCAGGACAGCATAGCTGCCGACGGGAACCAGCCTTCGGCGGTTTCTGTTTGCGCGGATACTGCCCAAAAGCCTGCCTCTTTGGTGGTGCTGTCCAAACGCAGCGAATTCCTCGCCGCCGCCCGCGCCCGCCGCCAGGGCACCAAAAGCATGATGGTGCAGGGCCGCAAACGCAAAGAGGGTGAGGCCGAGGGGGTTCGCGTTGGCTTCACC
>NZ_JBDWPJ010000042.1:0-47141 GCF_039971195.1 Pseudophaeobacter sp. | reverse complement strand
CGGCATTGCCCTCGCGATACTTGGTGCCCTTGCCGCCAAGCGACCGGCCCTTGCCCTCTGGGCGCCCTTGATGCCGCTCTACTATCTGATGGGGCCGATTGCCGCCTACAAAGCCCTTTACGAGCTGCTCTATGATCCGTTTTTCTGGGACAAAACCTGCCACGGCGTGCATCCGCCCGACAAGGACGCGCAGGCGCATCGCAGCCCAAGACCTGTCGCCGTCTCTGATCAGGCAGCAGCGAGCACACCGCCGCAAAAAACCTCTGGATCCAACGGAGCCTAACGGCCCTTGCCGCGATCGCCTGCGTCCTGCTTCAGCCGGGTCATAAAGGCCACCGAAATGTGATCCTTCAGGGCCTGACCTGCGGCCTCTTCGTCCCGTGCCTCAATCGCGGCAACGATGCGCTTATGCTCGTTCTGGGCAATTTCTCCGCGCCCCTCTGCGGCCAGCGAGGTTGTCGCCATCAGGGCCATCGAGCGATGTACCAAATTTAATTGCTGCACCAGATAGCGGTTGTGCGAGGCCAGATGGATCTGTTCGTGAAAGCGGCGGTTTGCCTTGGCAAGATCCGTTGGCTTGCCCACCAGGGCATCATCCTCGCGGACCATGTCCTTGAGTACCTGCACCTCTTCTTCGGTGGCATGGCGTGCCGCCAGGCTGGCAGCCAGCCCTTCCAGCTCGCGCCGCACCATATAGAGCTCGGCCATCTGGTTGTGATCCAGCGAGGCCACGATCAGCGAACGCCCGTCGCGCTCCAGCAAGGACTGCGTCTCCAGCCGCTGCAGCGCCTCACGGATAGGCGTACGCGATACCCCCAACCGTTCTGCCAGATCGCTTTCGACCAGGCGATCGCCCGGCTTGTAGACTCCCACGTCGATCGCTTCCAGGATCAGGGAATAGGCGTCTTTGAGGTTGCTACGGCTCTGGTTCATCACGTTTTCCACTCAAACACTCGGAGACAGCATTCCTACAGGTCAGACGCAGGCATTCAAGCCTTGGCCGGAGTTTGGCAGCAGAAATCATCCCAAGAAGCCCAGGCAATTTGATCCAATACGCTGGGAAATCCCATTGCCAAAGGCCTGCGTCCTGCCTACTGCCTGCCTATGGTCAAAAAATCTTTCTCTCATGTGCGCCATTGGGTCTTTGACCTGGACAACACGCTCTATCATCCCTCCGCCCGGCTGTTTGATCAGATCGAGGTCAAGATGACCAACTATGTCATGCAGGAGCTGGGCGTAGATCAGGCAGAGGCCGATCATCTGCGCAGCAGCTATTGGCGTGATCATGGCACCACGCTGGCCGGTTTGATGCGCGAGCACAACATGGATCCGCTGCCTTATCTGGAAGCGGTGCATGATATCTCATTGGATCACCTCCCCAAGGATCCGGCGCTGGCAGACTGCATCAAGGCCCTGCCTGGCAAGCGCATCGTCTATACCAATGGCAGCGCCCCCTACGCGAAGCGGGTTCTGGCAGCGCGCGGGCTCTCAAACCTGTTTGATGGTATCTACGGCGTCGAACATGCCGAATTCCGCCCCAAGCCAGAACGCGCCGCCTTTGACATGGTTTTTGACAAGGCTGGCATCCGTTCGGACACGGCCGCGATGTTCGAAGACGACCCGCGCAATCTGAATGCCCCCCATGCCATGGGAATGCGCACCGTGCATGTGGCCCCCGAGGCCCTGAGCCCAGCGGAAAAGCAGGACCATATCCATCACCACACAGATGATCTGGCAGGGTTCCTCGCCAAGATCCTCTAGGGGGCTGGCAGCCGCACAGGACAGGACTGGGCAGGACCTTCTGCCGCAGGTAAATCCCCAGCCTTATTGCCAAATAGCCCTCAAAAAAGCATCTTTGCAGGCCTATATCTGCGCCATTCCAAGACCAAAAGGATCGCGCGCATGGCCCTTGCCTATACCCTCCCCGACCGCCTGCCCCTGTGGCAACGCATTCTCTTTGCTATTCCCCTGCTGGGACGGATCTCCAAAGAGGTGGCCTACGGCGATGAAGAGAACTTCATCTATGCTCTGGTCATTCTGGTCTGTCTCTGGGGCTGCTCTATCCTGCTCTTTGGCCTGCCCGGCCTCTACCTGCCTGCCGTGGCGCTGGTGCCCGTCATGTTCATACTGCTGATCGCGATTTCGCGCGGCTAGCGGCTTTTGTCTGCTCACCCCAGGCGGTGAGGCGACATGCCGCTTGTCATTGCCCTGGCCACAGGCCTATCTGAGACAGAGATAGGAAAGGCAGGGCAATGGCTGAAACTTGTGACATTCTGGTTTCCGGCGGCGGTGTCGCCGGATTGACGGCAGCGGCCTGTCTTGGCGCCGCCGGGTTTAAGGTGATCTGTGTCGATCCGACCCCACCGGTGACCGAGCGGGACGCGGCAGGGTCTGATCTGCGCACCACCGCCTTTTTGCAACCCGCCCAGGAGTTGTTGGCCCGTTTTGGCCTTTGGGATCGCCTGTCCGATCACGCCGCGCCGCTGCAGATCATGCGGATTGTCGATGCTGGCGGCGAAGAGCCAACGCCGCGGGTGATCAAGGATTTCAACGCCGCCGATATTTCTGATAAACCCTTTGGCTGGAACCTGCCCAACTGGCTGCTGCGACGTGAAATCCTCGACCGCATGTCCGCCCTGCCCAATGTGGATTTCCGCGCCGGGACCGGCACCAAATCTCTGTTCACCCGCACCAATGAGGCCCGCGTGACCTTGAGCGACGGCAGCCAGATCCGTGCCAAGCTCGTGGTGGCCTGTGATGGGCGCAGCTCGCCCATGCGCGAGGCTGCTGGCATCCCGGTCAAAACCACCCGCTACGGGCAAAAGGCCCTGGCCTTTGCGGTCACCCATCCGGTACCGCATGAGAATATCTCGACCGAGGTGCACCGTTCCGGTGGGCCCTTTACCCTGGTGCCGCTACCGGATTATCAGGGCAAGCCCTCTTCTGCTGTGGTCTGGATGGAACGCGGCGCGCGGGCGGATGAGCTCCTGCAGCTGGAGCCCGAGGCTTTTGAGGCCGAGATGACCCGCCGCAGCACCGGGTTGTTTGGCGATCTCACCCTCGCCTCGCGCCGCAGCATCTGGCCGATCATCAGCCAATCCGCCGAACGACTGGATGGCCAGCGCCTGGCGCTGATGGCCGAGGCCGCCCATGTGGTGCCCCCGATCGGCGCCCAGGGATTGAACATGTCGCTCGGGGATTTGCGGGTCTTGCTGGAACTGGCCGAGGCCCGCCCCGAGGGGCTGGGCGACGCCCAGATGCTCAGCGCCTATCATAAGGCCCGCCACAATGAGATCATGCTGCGGGTCAAAGGCATTGATCTGCTCAACCGCAGTTCCATGATTGAGGCCCGCCCGCTGCGGGATCTGCGCGCAATGGGTCTCAATGCGCTCTATTCCCTCGCCCCGGTACGCCGCACCCTGATGCAGATGGGGCTTGGGGTAAAGTAAACCGGGCTCACCTGCGTTCTCCATGAGATCAGGTCAAGGAACCCAGCTTTCCCGCCGGGAAAGCCGGGGCCTCCGGCGGGAATATTTTTGGAAAGATGATGCGCCTAGAGCACTTTGCTTAAAACGCTGCTCAACCTCTGCAGCGTCGCATCGACGTCATAGAGTTTGTCGAGGCCAAAGAGGCCCAGACGAAAGGTGTTGAACTCAGCGGGTTCATCGCATTGCAGCGGCACTCCAGCGGCGATCTGCATGCCAAGGGCGGCAAATTTCTTACCGGTCTTAATCTCCGGATCATTGGTATAGCTAACCACAACCCCCGGCGCGCCAAAGCCTTCGGCCGCCACTGAAGTCACGCCTTTCTCCTTCATCAGGGCCCGCACCCCGTTGCCGAGCGCCCATTGGGCATCGCGTAACTTGTCAAAGCCATAGTCTTTGGTTTCCTGCATGGTATCGCGAAAGGCACGCAGCGCATCCGTGGGCATGGTGGCATGATAGGCGTGGAGACCGTCCTCATAGGCCTGCATGATGGCGCGCCATTGTTTCAGGTTAAGCGCAAAGCTGTCGGAGGTGGTTTCTTCAAGCCGTGCCAAGGCCGCAGGTGAAAACATCACCAGACCGGCTGAAGGTGAGGCGCTCCAGCCTTTCTGTGGCGCCGAGATCAGCACATCAACACCGCTCTCCTGCATATCCACCCAAGCACAGCCAGAGGCGATGCAATCCAGCACCATCAACGCCCCGACCTCATGCGCAGCCTTTGCCATCGCGGTGACATAGCTGTCTGGCAGGATCACCCCGGCAGCCGTTTCCACATGCGGCGCAAAGACGATGCCGGGCTTTTGGGCGCGGATCGCGGCGGTGACCTCTTCGATCGGGGCCGGGGCAAAGGGCGATTGTGCCGCATTGCCGCTTTGGCGGGCTTTCATCACCGTGGAGGAGGCGGTCAGCCCACCAGCCTCGATGATCTGACTCCAGCGATAGGAGAACCAGCCATTGCGCACCACCAGAACATCCTGGCCCTTGGCAAACTGACGCGCCACCGCCTCCATTGCATAGGTGCCGCCGCCCGGCACCAGAGCCACGGCCTCGGCCTTGTAGACCTCTTTCAGCATAGCGTTGATGTCGAGCATCACCTGCTGAAAGGTCTTTGACATGTGGTTGAGGGAACGATCGGTAAAGACCACTGAGAATTCATCCAGCCCCTGCGGGTCCACGGTTTGCAATAGCGCCATTGTTTTCTCCGGTCATGTTGCCTGCGGCCCCGCCGCTGCATGCGCCAGGCCCGTTGCCTTTGGTGATACTGAATTTTGGCGGAGGCGAAAACCCGGCCAGCGGCAAAAGCTGTTTCAAATTCCTTGAACAAGGCCTAGCCCAGCGGGCCGGGGCGGCGTTCCTCGCTGAGCAGGACATTGGCATCCACCGAGCCCACCCCCGGCAAAAGCATGATACGGCGCCGCAAGACCCGTTCAAAATCAGCAATGTCGCGGGCGGTGACCCGCAGCCGGTAATCATAGAGCCCCAGCACGTGTTCTACGGTTTGCACCTCAGGGATGGCGCAGACGGCCCGTTCAAAATCCTCGAGGCTGACCCGCCCCTTGGTGCCCAGTTTGACACCAAGAAAGACAGTAACGCCAAAGCCCAACTTTTCCCGGTCCAGATCCAGGCGCCGCCCGGTGATGATGCCGAGGTCTTGCAGGCGTTTAATCCGCCGCCAGGTGGCAGGCTGGCTTAGGCCGAGCTGACGCCCCAATGCGCCTGCGGATTGATTTGCATCCTGCGACAGCGCCTTGAGCAGGCCAAAATCGACCTCGTCCAGATCATTCATAGCGGCAGGCTTTCGTTGCTCTTGATCCGGGCCACATGCATCAGGGCCTCAATGTCGGCAATATGCGGCAGGGTCAGAATGGCGCTGCGGTAGATCTGCTGATAATGCGCCATATCGCGGGCAATCACCGAAAGCCGCACATCCACCTGGCCCAGAAAGGTCTGGATCTCCAGCACCTCCGGGATCTCGCGGGCCTGGGTGATGAATTCGTCAAAGGCCCGCAGGT
The DNA here is from genome assembly GCF_039971195.1 of Pseudophaeobacter sp. Lineage (GTDB taxonomy): Bacteria > Pseudomonadota > Alphaproteobacteria > Rhodobacterales > Rhodobacteraceae > Pseudophaeobacter. Next base: position 41,644 of record NZ_JBDWPJ010000042.1, on the reverse strand, counting down.
TGGTCTTGTCCAGAGTAAAGCGCAAAGAGACCTCTACCGCATAGCCCAGAGCGCGCCAGTCGATCACCGCACGTTGTCCCAGAAGAATACCCGCCTCGCGCAACTTCTCCAACCGCCGCGACAGTCGCGATGGAGTCAGCCCCAGGCGTTCGGCCAGATCCGGAATCGACTGTTCCGGGTCGCTTTGCATGTGGCGCAATATGCGCCGATCGAGATCATCGAGCATGATCACGTCAGTATCGAAGTAAAATACGAATGACTAGAGCGAAAATTGAAGAAAAAATGCCCATATCCCCGGTGCATATCGCGCTTGCGCGCCTATTATGCCTGCAAACGACAACCCGAGAGGATCTCTGATATGCGCGTATACTATGACCGCGATTGCGACGTTAACCTGATCAAAGACAAAAAAGTGGCCATCCTGGGCTACGGCAGCCAGGGCCACGCCCATGCGCTGAACCTGCGTGATTCCGGTGCTAAGAACCTGGTTGTTGCCCTGCGTGAAGGCTCTGCCTCCGCTAAAAAAGCCGAAGGCGAAGGCCTGAAGGTTATGGGCATCGCCGAAGCTGCGGCCTGGTGTGACGTGATCATGTTCACCATGCCCGACGAGCTGCAGGCAGAGACCTACAAGAAATACGTCCACGATAACATCAAGCCCGGCGCTGCCATCGCATTCGCCCACGGCCTGAACGTGCACTTTGGCCTCATTGAGCCCAAAGAAGGCATCGACGTGATCATGATGGCGCCCAAAGGCCCAGGCCACACTGTGCGCGGCGAATACACCAAAGGCGGCGGCGTGCCCTGCTTGGTTGCTGTCAACACCGACGCCACCGGCAAAGCCCTGGAAATCGGCCTGTCCTATTGCTCCGCCATCGGTGGCGGTCGCTCCGGCATCATCGAGACCAACTTCCGCGAAGAATGCGAAACCGATCTGTTCGGCGAGCAGGCGGTTCTGTGTGGTGGTATCGTTGAGCTGATCCGCTGCGGCTTTGAAACTCTGGTTGAAGCTGGCTACGCACCTGAAATGGCCTATTTCGAGTGCCTGCACGAAACCAAGCTGATCGTTGACCTGATCTATGAAGGCGGCATCGCCAACATGGACTACTCGATCTCCAACACTGCAGAATACGGTCAGTACGTCACCGGCCCACGCATCCTGCCATACGAGCAGACCAAGAAAGCGATGAAAGAGAGCCTGCAGGACATCCAGTCCGGTAAGTTCGTGCGTGACTTCATGCTGGAAAACGCCGTTGGTCAGCCCACCATCAAAGCCTCGCGTCGTGCCAATGACGAGCACCAGATCGAAGTGGTTGGTCAGAAACTGCGCGACATGATGCCTTGGATCTCGGCCGGCAAAATGGTCGACAAAGCAAAGAACTAAGGCGCCCGCGGCTCAAGCCACAGTCTTGATCTACAAGGGGCGCTCCAAGCAATTGGGGCGCCTTTTTCTTCAGAATAGTTTGGGACGCTCTCATTGGAAGAAGTCATCATCAAAAATTCTCCCTATGCTTTGAAAGAGAAAATTCTGGAATGCAGTGTCTCAACATACGAAACGCACAGGTCGAAGCAGCCATTTGGCTTCCCTAAAAACATGCACAAAGCTATGATCGCTCCTTCAATTGATGAATCGTTTGTCAAAGAGACGGGTGAGCAGCTAGCGCAGAGTCCAAATATCTTTACCGCTGAGATCAAAGGAACGTTCGCAGGCTACGTACAGCTCAGCCGGTACGCTCTTGATCCACAGCAAAAACTACCACTTTGCGTCATTTCAGATATTTTCGTCTTGCCCGAGTTTCGCAAACAGGGCGTAGCAAGCCAGTTACTCAACCACGTTAAGCAGCTCGCAATGGAAAACAGATGGAGCAACTTGACCGCGACGGTCTGGGCTCCGAACCAGGCCTCCGCTCATCTATTTGAAAAAGAGGGCTTCACCGTACAGAGTAGATGTTTTCGGTTCGGGCCAACAAATCAAGCGATTGACCTACCGCCAGCTCCAAAGCAGAGCGAAAGCATCCTAAGTCGTATCCTTCCACGCCTCAAAACTGCCGCTTTATTCATTGTCGCCGTCCAGATTGCCGTTGCCATAGGCATCTCTCTTTCTGGAAATTGATTTTCAAAAGGAAGAGCCAAATGACAACTTCTCCCGGCGCCGCCAACTGGGTCAAACTGATCATTCTCGGATTGATCTGGGGATCCTCCTTTATGGCCGTCACTGTGGCGCTGGAAGGTCTGGGGCCAGTCAGCATTGCGGCGGTGCGGATCACATTGGGGGCCGTCTCTTTGCTCATCATCACCGCACTGATGCGGATTGAGCTGCCCTCTATCAGCACCCGACATGGCCGCACTGTCTGGCTTTGTGCGCTGGGAATGGGGTTCTTTACCAATGCGCTGCCCTTTTCCCTGCTCAGCTGGGGGCAGACCTATGTGGCCAGTGGCTTTGCCGGTGTCTGTATGGCTGTGGTGCCGTTGTTTGTCCTGCCGCTGGCCCATTTCCTGGTGCCCGGCGAGCGCATGACCCTGCGCCGCGCCTTTGGTTTCACCATTGGTTTTGGCGGCGTCTTGACCCTGATCGGGTTCAAGGCCTTTGCCTCGGCGGGCAGCGACTTTGAATCCCTGGCGCGGCTGGCCTGCCTGGCGGCAGCACTGTGCTACGCCATCGGTTCGATCATCACCCGGCTGTGCCCCAGCGTGAACCTTCTCTCGCTTTCCGCCGCAGCCCTCAGCTGTGGTGCCGTGATGATTATCCCAACAGCCCTGTGGCAAGAAGGCCTGCCAAGCCTGCCCACAGGGCGATCCTTGCTTGCGGTGCTTTATCTTGGGCTGGTTCCAACGGCGCTGGCGCAAGTACTGCTGGTGCAGGTGGCGCGCAGTGCCGGGCCCAGCTTTCTGTCGACCGTGAACTATCAAGTCCCGGTCTGGTCCGTGTTCTTTGGTGCACTTTTGCTCAACGAGACCCTGCCGCCCCAGCTCTTTGCTGCGCTGATCCTGATCCTAGGCGGGCTCCTGCTGAGCCGCGCGCCCGCCCATCGCCAGCGCCCCTAGCCACCGAAACTGATCGACACGGCACGCTGCATTTAATGATTGACCTTGCAGCCCCAGCACCCCCTTGTGCAGATCTGACCAGAGCGAGGATGGAATGCCGGAACGGATGGGGAAATACTGGGCGATGATCGCTACGCTCGGCTTTGTCTGGGGCGGAACCTTTCCGCTGATCAAACTGGCGCTCGAAGGCATCACCCCCTTCTGGCTGGCCGCCGGGCGCATTGGGTTTGCCGCCGCGCTGCTCTGTGTCGTCTGGGGCTGGCGCGGGTTCAAACTGTTCAAGGGTGAGACCAGCTGGCCCGCGGTGCTGATCATTGGCATCTTTAGCACCGCCCTGCCCTTCATGCTAATCAACTGGGGGCAACAGCATGTCTCGGCTGGTTTTACTGGCCTCAGCATGGCGGCGATACCACTGATGGTGCTGCCTCTGGCGCATCTGTTTATTCCCGGCGAACAAATGGTGCTGCGCCGTCTGGCCGGCTTTGTCATAGGCTTTATCGGCGTCGCCCTGCTGATTGGCGGCACCGCTTTTGCCAGCAGCAATTCGGAGCTGGAGATCCTTGGCCGCTTTGCCTGCCTTTCGGCAGCAGCCTGCTACGCCAGCAGCTCCATCCTGACAAGGCGCCTACCCCCCGTAGACCCGGTTGGCCTTGCAGCAATTCTGTTGGTCATTGGCTCTGCCGTAATCCTACCCACGGCCTGGAGCATCGAAGGCCCGCCCCCGATGCCCGATGGGCAAACTCTGGCGCTCATCGCCCTGCTGGGGCTGATCCCAACAGCTGCGGCCAATCTGTTGCGGGTGATTGTGGTGCGCGAGGCAGGCCCCACCTTTATGACCCTGACCAATTACCAGGTGCCGGTCTGGGCCGTTGTGCTAGGGGCAGTCTTCCTGGATGAGGCGCTGCCCGCCACAATGTTGCTGGCCATGGCGCTGATCTTTGCGGGGCTGTGCATCAGCCAATGGGGGGCCTTGACCCGGTTGTTTGGCAAATCCGACCCGTCCTAGGCTGACTGGCTAGCGGGTTGCCTGCCACAATCGCAGTGCCTGGGCGGTTTCCGCCACATCATGCACCCGCAGCATCTGCACGCCCTTGGCCACCCCGGCCAAGGCCACGGCAATAGAGCCCGGAGCACGTTTGTCTGCCTGCGGCTCCTGACCGATATCACCGATAAAACGCTTGCGCGACACTCCCAAAAGGATCGGGCATCCCAGCCCGTGAAACAGGCTCAAGCCTTTGAGCAGCGCCAGATTATGCGCCTGGGTCTTGCCAAAGCCGATACCAGGATCCACCACGATCTGGTCGCGCAGAATGCCGGTGGCTTCCAGCCGGTCGACCTGCTGTTCCAGGTAGTCGTAGACATCCAGCAGCACATGATCATAGCGCGGATCATTCTGCATGGTTTCCGGATCGCCCTGTGAATGCATCACGCAGACCGGGGCGCCGGCCTGCGCCGCCAATGGGGCCAGAGCGGCATCAAAGGTAAATCCCGAAACATCGTTCACCAGTTGCGCGCCAGCCTCCAGCGCCTCTACAGCAACCGCTGCTTTGCGAGTATCGATAGAGATCGGCAGCGACATCTCGATCCGGATCGCAGCGATCACGGGTGCGGTGCGGGCGATCTCCTCCTCCTCTGGGACAAAAACCGCCCCCGGCCGGGTGGATTCGCCGCCGATATCAAGGATATCGGCACCCTCTTCGGCCATACGCCTGGCTGCCTGCACCCCGGCGTCGACGCCAAGGTTTTGACCGCCGTCAGAAAAACTATCCGGGGTGACGTTCAAAATGCCCATGATTTTTGGACGGGTCATGTCGAGCCCGGCAATGGCCGCGCGCCGAAAAGTGAGGCGGTGGCGGACCTCAGCGGGCACCAGGCCAACCGGAACGATCCGGGGCGGCGCCTCACGGCTCAGCAATTCAACCTCAGAAAACCACAGGCTCCCACCTGCCAACGGCAGCGCCCCTTCGGGTCTTGTCTCTCCATGCCGTACCAGTGGCCGGTAATACATCACAGCTGTGTTTGCTCCACATCGACAACGCGCAACGGCACCTGTGGGTTGGCAGGCTGCTTGGCGCCAATGACAATCATTTCACCCGCCTCAAAGGTTGCCGCAAACCAGGCCGCCAATGCAACTGTTTCGGAAGGTGCTTCGGACGGGCCATCCACCGCATCCAGTACGATCTTGGAAGGGGCCCAAACACAGATCTGCCCGTTCTTCATCGCCCAGTCCAGTTCCGTCCGGGTCGCCACGACCACGCAGCGATCATCCCTCGCGGCCAGACGCCAGGCGTTCTGTTCAATCGACAACAGATCAATCCGGCGCTGAGTCATCTTGTGGCCGGTTTGTGGTGTCTCCAGCGGATGCGCCCCAACACAAAGGATCAAGGGCCGCTGACGGCATTCCATCTGATCAATCCAGGCCTTGAAATTCTTGCTCTCGATAGCCGCGTTGGACAGATACATCAGCCGGGGATGGGGCGGTTCATCTTCTTCAACCGTATGGCTGACCTGATCCTTGGAGCGAGCGATTTCGACGCCCAAAGCGCCAGGACCGCGATCCAGCTTTTCGATCCGCACAAAGACCCGCACCGCCTGAGGTTCCAGCAAGATCCGTTCCGCCAACCGTTCCGCAAGGGTTTCCAGCAGATTGAGCCGCTCTGCCGCGAGCTCATAGGCGATGGCTTCGGTCACCTTGTCATAGGACAGGATCCGATCGACATCATCATCCAGATCTGCGGGCAAGGGCGTGACTTCGACCACAACATTAAAGCTGATGCGCTGGGTATTGCCGCGTTCAGCCTGAAAGGCACCGATCTCCACCTCGACCATATGATCGCGCAGTGAGATCCGGTCCAGGGGGCCAGGACGCGCGGTGGCAGCCGCACGTTCCGAGGGATGTTCAAAAGCGAGGCGGACTTCGGAAGACATGGGCAAGACGGGCCTTTGGCTGGCTGGCAGGGATGCGGGTTTATTTTAGGCGTGCACCTGTCACTTAACAGGCCCGCATGCGCCAGACTAGGGACCGAATGCGGCGTGGCAGCATGATAGAAGCTGCAGGAATTGCCCGGTGCCTCGCCGTTTCAGCCGTCAGCCCGGTGACCCGCCTCAACCCGGCAGGTCACGAAGATGCGGTGATCACTCGCTGGAGGCCGTCCGGTAGCGCTCATCACGGTAGAACAGATGCACACCAATGCGCGTGGTCTTGGTAAAGCTGCGGCTCCAACGCGGGCTCACAGCAGTGGTGTGATAATAGGTGGCGCCAGCGGTCAGATCGGGTGCGGCCCCATCGATCACCAAGCGGGCCACTTTGGCCACCCGCACATAGGCGGCTTTTTCGCGGATCACCTCTTCGTGGCCATCACAGGTATAGGTGAACTGGCACTGATAGCGCCGTCCGGTGCCCTGATTGATCACCCCGCACAGTGTATTGGGGAACTGGGCGCTATTGACCCGGTTCATGATCACTTCGGCAACCGCAAACTGGCCCTTTACGGTCTCGCCGCGCGCCTCAAAGTAGAGCGCCTCTGCCAGACAGGAGAAATTGGCATCCCCAGTGGCGACAGGCTGCTCATCCAACCAGGCCTTGGTAAAGGTGAGCTCGGTGACGGGGGACTGTTTGGGGCGAATTTTGAACCCCAGGAACCCGGAAAGACGAGTATCTGGAACAGTGTTGAGAGTGCTTTGCTCACGCTTGAACAGGGCACTCAGGCCTGTCTCGGCCTTGGCCATTTGTCCCGTCATTGTTGTCGCAACCGCCAGGGCTGCCAAGGTCAGGAATTTCATCTCAGGGGTCCTTACTTATCCACGTACGCAGGGCCTCCCCAGCCCGCTGCGATCGAACCCTTTAATCACATTCCCAAAAAACGTCCAGTTCTGTCACACTTAGGCCAGATAATTCATGTGGCCACCCCTGTTTGAAGCGCTCCATCGATAAAGCAGAATATGTTAATTTTGCTTAATTTTTGCTATATGTCGGCGAAATCACGCCTGTTTTTTCGCCAATGGCCAGCTGCGCTGCTGCCAGGCGTACAACCGGTACCCGGAAGGGCGAACAGGACACATAATCGAATCCCGCCTCTCGGCAAAAGGCAATCGATTCGGGGTTGCCGCCATGCTCACCACAGATCGACAGCGTCACCTCTGGGTTCGCACTGCGCCCCCGTTGCACACCCAGTTTCAGCAGCTCGCCCACACCATCAACATCCAGCACATGGAAGGGGTCTTCTGGGAAAACCTCTTGCTGGACATAATTGGACATGAACCGCCCCGCGTCATCGCGCGACAGCCCATAGGCCATCTGGGTGAGGTCATTGGTACCAAAGCTCAGGAAAGAGGTATGCGGCGCAATTTCAGCGGCGCGCAGGGCAGCACGCGGTGTTTCCACCATAACACCTAGACGGTAGTCAAATGTCTGGCCCTGTTCGGCCACGACCGCTGCTGCCACCGCATCAATGCGCGCCTTGACCAACTCCACTTCGCGTTTGGCCGAGACCAGCGGGATCATCACCTCGGGCACCACCGGCGCGCCATTCTTAGAGGCCAACAGGGTCGCTTCAAAAATGGCCCGTGCCTGCATGTCATAAATCTCTGGCACGGTGACGCCCAGGCGCACCCCACGCAGGCCCAGCATCGGGTTATACTCGGCCATTTCCTCCACCCGGCGCGTCACATCACTCACCGGAAGCCCCAGCGCCTCAGAGAGTTCGCGCTGGCCGGATTTGGTTGTCGGCAGGAATTCATGCAGCGGCGGATCAAACAGGCGAATGCAGACCGGCAAACCCTCCATGATGCGAAACAGCTCCAGAAAATCCTCGCGCTGCATCGGCAGCAACCTGGCCAGAACCGCTGCCCGCCCGCTAGAGGTATCGGCAAAGATCATCTCCCGCATCACCGTCAGACGACCTGGATCAAAGAACATATGCTCGGTACGGCAGAGCCCGATGCCCTGGGCGTTGAAATTGCGTGCCGTCTGCGCATCCGCCGGGGTATCGGCATTGGCGCGAATGCCGATATCGCGGGCCTCATCCGCCCAGGACAGCAACGCCTGAAAGGCATCATCCTGTGCCGCCTCCAGCATTTCCGGCTCGCCGGCCAGAACTTCGCCGCTGCTGCCATCAATGGTGACCACATCACCAGCCCGAAACACCCGCCCCTGTGCCGAAACCAGCTGCTTCTTGCGGGATTCAAACTTCATATCCGTGGCGCCAACGATGCAAGGCAGCCCCAGTCCCCGGCCAATAACCGCCGCATGGCTGGTCATACCGCCCTTGCCTGTGAGCACCGCCACCGAGGCATGCATGCCCCGTACATCCTCTGGCGAGGTCTCTCGCCGTACCAGAACACAGGGTTCGCTGCGCGCCGCGCTGGCCTGGGCCTCAGCCGCGGTGAAAACCAGACGTCCCGCCGCCGCCCCGGGACTGGCCGCAATGCCGGATCCGATGACATCGCGTTGCGCTGTAGGCGCCACCTGGCGGTGCAGCAATTCATTGAGCACATGGGCATCCACGCGCATCACCGCCTCATGCGGTGGTATAACTTCATCCTGCGCCAGCGCCACAGCGATCCGAACCGCCGCGCGTGAGCTGCGCTGCACCCGCACCCCGTCGAGGATATGAACTTCGCCATTCTGGATGACAAATTCCACCTGCATCTCTTCGCGCAGCCGCAATCGCATCAAAGCGGCATCCGCCTTGATCGAGGCAAAGGCCTCTGGCGCCAATTCCTCCAGCGACGGCCCGCGCGCATCCTTTTCCAGAAACAGCGCCTCGGTTCCGGCCCCTAGCGCTTCGCGCCCCTGGCTCTGGCTCAGATACCGCCCGGTCAGCTGCGGCAATCCGGTGGTGGAATCCACCAGCTGCAAAACACCAGACCCACATTCCCCCTGGCCCAGCCCCGGTATCATCTCCTGCACCACCAACCCGAGCCCCGCATCCGCCGGGGCCCCCTTGGCCTGACGCAACAGCCGCGCCGAGGTGCCTTCCCAGGCCCGCGCCATCGAGCGCAGAACCGCCGCCAGTTGCTCGCCCGGATCCTGCGGGAAAACCTCGTCCGTCTCCGCTTCATAGGCCTGCAGGATCTCGCGTAGCGCATCCGGCCCGCCATCTTCCACATCGTCAAAGACATCTGGATCCAGCCGCGCCACATGCACCGCATAGGATTGCACAAACCGCAGATAAAGCGAGGCCGCAGCCTCCTGGCCCAATGCCTCGCTCAGCGAGACATAGCGCGCATCATTCATGCCAATGTTGAGGATCGCACTGGGTCCACCCCAGTCCGGCACCTCCGACGAGGGCCGTACACAAAGCAGCGCATCCTCGGAAAACTCCGCCAGAACCACGCCGATATCGGGCAACTCGCCTTCTGATGCCTTCTGCACGGCGGCAAAAGACAGGGCCACCGTGCAGGGCACTGGCAGGTCCAGCCGTAACAGCCGCTGCAAACACTTGGCCCGCCCCCCATGGCTGGCCGCCGCAATCGGCGCGGTTGTGGTGATCAAGGTAGCAAGGGGAGTCTCAGACATGGTTTTTCTGCACTGCGGCACCTTCTGTTTGCCTGCAGCATAATCACGCCAGCCCCCTTCGCAAGGGTGAAGCCCCAAAGCCATGCGGAATTTCCGCCGCGTCTTCCCATTGGCCACAGACGCCCCTTTCCGCTTTGCAGCGGGTCAAGGCCCGCGCCAGCGGCCCTGCTCCGCAGGGGGCCAGCCTTGAGGCGCTGCAAGGCGGTCTCAAAATTGATCTGGCGATCTCAAGGGGCAGTACGCCCCCTGAAACGCCTCCCCAGCCAAAGAAAAAGGGCCGCGACGCAGCGCAGCCCTTTGAAAACGTGATCATTCGTCGAGCAGATCAGGCCTCAATGCGTGTCAGATCGGCCACCTGGCCGCAGACCTTGCGGATCTGGCTCAAGAGGTTCAGCCGGTTGCGGCGCACAACCTCCTTGTCCGAGTTCACCTGCACCGCTTCAAAGAACGCATCCACCGGCCCCCGCAGCGCCGCCATGCTGCCCATGGCAGCCGCGAAATCTTCGGCCTCGATGGCCGAAGAGATCGCCCCCTCGCTCGCTGCAAGCGCTGCGAAAAGCACCTTTTCGCTCTCGTCTTCAGCAAATTTCACATCCGCACCGTAAGAATACTCCACCCCGTCCTTTTCCTCGGCCTGGGTCAGGATGTTGTTGGCGCGCTTGAACCCTTGCAGCAGGTTGGTGCCATCTTCGGACTTCAAGAAGTCCTCCAAGGCACGGGCGCGTTTCACCAGAGGGGTCAGGTCGTCATTTCCGTCCATGGCGATACAGGCGTCGATCACATCATGGCGAATACCCTGATCGCGCAGGAAGACCTTGAGGCGGTCGTGGAGGAAGGAGAGGAGTTCCGGTAAAACATGCGAAACTGTAATAACCCATGGAAAGGGGCGAATTTGGTTAAGAACTTCATCCAGTTGTTCTTCCCAATCTTCCCCTTCAAGATCTGGCGCAGCGAATTCTGCCTCACTGCTCCTGTACTCAACAGCTGAATAGCTGTCGTCTAAGTCGGCTTGCCAGGCTTTAGTTCGATCTCGACGCTCCCGGTTGATAACGTTTTCAGATCTGAACGTCGTGTCTAGCCAAACTACCAACGCAGCTGCACTCGACCACCCTTTGTGGTGCTGAGACGCAGCAGACCAGATTAACTTTGAGAGATCCGCCCTCAGCTCATTCTCCAGCACCAGACGGATCACACCCAATGCGGCGCGGCGCAGGGCAAAGGGATCCTTTGAGCCGGTGGGCTTTTCATCAATGGCCCAGAACCCGGTGAGGGTATCCAGCTTATCCGCCAGCGCTACTGCGACCGAGACAGGCTCGGTTGGCACATCATCCGAGGGGCCCAGCGGCGAATAATGCGCTTCGCAGGCATTGGCCACCTCTTGCGGCAGACCAGCGGCCTCAGCGTAGTAGCGGCCCATCAGCCCCTGCAATTCTGGGAACTCATAGACCATTTCCGAGGACAGATCCGCCTTGGCCACCCGTGCGGCCTGCGCTGCCAGATCGGCATCGGCGCCGACAACAGGCGCGATCTCCCGCGCCAGAGCCGCGATGCGGTCGATGCGTTCTGCCTGGGTGCCCAGCTTGTTGTGGAAAGTGACGTTGCTGAGCTGCGTGCTCCAGCCCTCCATGCCGACCTCTGACTTGGCCACCCGCAGATCGTTCTCCCAAAAGAACTTAGCATCGGCCAGACGCGCCGACAGCACCTTTTGGTTGCCCGCCAGAATGGTCGCGCCTTGATCGGCGGTTTCGCGGTTGGCAACTGTGACAAAACCCTCGATGCGGCCCGTCTTGGGGTTCTTCACCGAGAAAAACTTCTGATGCTCCTTCATCGAAGTCTGCAGCACCTCTGCTGGCAGCTCCAGGAATTCCGCATCGATGTCGCCCAAAAGCACCACCGGCCATTCAACCAGACCGGCAACCTCCGCCAGCAAACCCTTATCCTCGACCAACTCCAACCCACGGGCAAAGGCCTGATTGCTCGCCTCCTGCCAGATCGCCTCTTGGCGCTCTGCCGGGTCAAGCACCACATGGGCGCGTTTGAGCTTGGCGGCGTAGTCTTCAAACCCGTTCACCGAAATTTCACCCGGCGCCATGAAACGATGGCCCTGGGTCACATTCCCCGCCGCGATGCCTTCGATTTCAAAAGGCACCACCTCGGCGCCATTCTCATCACTGAGCTGGCACAGGATTGAATGCAAGGGGCGCACCCAGCGCAGCGAGCCCGCGCCCCAGCGCATGCTTTTGGGCCAAGGAAAATTGCGGATGGTACCCTCAAGTACTCCGGCAATGATCTCAGCCGCCGGGCGGCCAGGTTTTTCAAAGCTGGCAAAATAGACCGCGCCCTTGGGGGTGTCGCGCTCTTCCAGCTGATCCCGCGTCAGGCCCGCGCCGCGCAAAAAGCCTTCGATGGCCTTTTCTGGCGCGCCGACCTTTGGTCCCTTGCGCTCTTCGCGCAGGGTCGGGCTTTCGCTCAGCAGGCCCTCAATGGCCAGGGTCAATCGGCGCGGCGTCGAAAAGGCAGCAGCTCCTGCATAGGTCAGACCCGCCTCGACCAGGCCATCGGTCATGCGCTTTTTCAGATCCTCAGCCGCACGCGCCTGCATGCGGGCCGGGATTTCCTCAGAAAACAGTTCAATCAGCAGGTCGGGCATCTGGGGTCCTCAGAAATTCACAATCGTCTGGATGACGATGGCATTGGCGATATCCACAAAAAAGGCGGAAACCAGGGGCAGTACTACAAAAGCAATCGGAGAGGGTCCATAGCGTTTGGTCACTGCGGTCATATTAGCAATGGCCGTGGGGGTGGCCCCCAGGGCAAAGCCGCCAAAACCGGCGGCCAGCACGGCTGCGCGATAATTGCGACCCAGCATCGGGAACAGCACAAAAAGCACAAAAGCAGCGGCAAAGGCAGTCTGCAACAGCATGATTACCGCCATGGTCAGGCCAAGGTCGGCAATAGTCCAGAGCTGCAGGCTCATCAGCGACATTGCCAGAAAGATCCCCAGCGAGAATTCAGAAATCAAGGCAAGGGTCGGCGTACGCGTCACGGGCGGGGACTTGGGTGCGATCAGCCCGCGCAGGTTGGCCAATAGGATTCCCGAAATCAGGCAGGGCACAAACAGCGGCAGTTTCAGCCCCGCAGCCAACAGCGCCTCATGCAGCCCATAGCCAAACAGAATGGCCAGGTTCAGATGCAGCATCACCCGGATCAGGCTCAGATGGTCGATGGTGGTGGCCTCGGCCGCAGCGTCAGCGACACCAACAGTATGTTCTTCGTCTGGGCGCTCTGGGGACAGGCTGTTGCGTTCAATCAAAAGCCGCGCAATCGGGCCACCGATCAGCGCCGCCAGAACCAGACCAAGCGTGGCCACCGCCACTCCGAGCTCCGAGGCGCCTGCCAGACCAGTGGCACCTGCCACCTCTGGAGCCCAGGCTATGGCGGTACCATGGCCGCCAATCAGGGCTGCCGAGCCAAACAAGACACCCGCTTTGGCCGGATAGCCAAAGGCCAATGCTCCGGCCACGCCAATGACATTCTGCGCCAGAATTGTCAGCAGGGTCAGCAGCAGCAAAATCGCCAGCGGTTTACCCCCAGCCAACAGATCCGAAAGCCGCGCATTGAGGCCAATGGCCGCAAAGAAAGTCACCAGGAAGAGATCACGTGCACTCAAATCAAAGCTGATCTGCACTCCGGTGAACTGGTAAAGCACCATAACTAGAATTGCGGCGATCAACCCGCCCGTTACTGGCTCTGGGATATTGAAACGGCGCAGAATCAAGACCTTGCTATTGAGACGCGCACCTAAAAGGAAGACAGCAAATCCCATCGTCACTGAAATGAAACTCGGAATTGTGATTGCACTGTCCATCAGATCTTACCGTTTCCCCAGGGCAGGCTTGGGCGTTGCTGCCGTCGGTTACACCACTTGCGTTAGGGACGTTCGGGGCAGGTCTCCCCGACCACCGTGCCATCATAGGCTTTTTCACCGCAGGCATTCAGCTCGTGCCAGATATAGCCATTGCCCTGATCGGTCACCGCAACGATACGATCGACGCCAAATTCGATATTCTTGACCGAGATAAAGGCCGTAGCACTGCCCGCCTCCAGTGCGGCACCAATGGCTTCGGCATCAAAACAGTCAAACCAGGGTGGCGCGTTGCGCGGGTGTTTCTGCTCTGAGACCTGAAACAACTGCGCCAACTCCTCCGGGCGCAGCCGGGTGGTAAAACAGGCGCGATAGCGAATGGGAGCGCTTGAGGCATCAATTGCCTGGAAGTTCTCATAGGCGATAGGTTTGGGGCTGTCTTGGCCAAGAGGCAACAAGACCACGTCTTCACCCGGTGTTGCCTCGACATCCTCATAATACCCGTAGACCTGCAGATAATACATCCCAGCCCCGGCAGCGAGGCCCGAGGCGATCAGAACGATGGCAAGAAACTTACCCAACATTGGCAAAAGCCCTCATTTATCTGGCCTATCCGTCAGTCCCGGCCACATTCGGCCAAGTCATTGGAGCAAGCCCAATTGCCCCAAAAGATCAGGCGGCGAAACCGCCAGCGCTGGTCTGCACAAAGGCATCGGCGCATTGTTTGGCGAGGCTACGCACCCGGCCGATATAGGCCTGACGTTCGGTAACCGAGATCACCCCGCGCGCGTCCAGCAGGTTAAAGATATGGCTGGCCTTGATGCATTGATCATAGGCCGGATGCGCCATGATGATACGCTTGCCGGTCTTGGGGTCGTCATGCTCCTGCGCCAGAATCGCGGCGCATTCGGCCTCGGCCTCCTCAAAATGGCGCAGCAACACATCGGTGTTGGCCACGTCAAAGTTCCAGCGGGCGTATTCTTCTTCGGTCTGCTTGAACACATCACCATAGGTCAATGGGATCGGCGCATCCGGGTCATTGAACGGCATATCCATCACGTGATCGACGCCCAGCACATACATCGCAAGACGTTCCAGACCATAGGTCAGCTCACCGGAAACCGGGTGGCAATCATGGCCGCCGACCTGTTGGAAATAGGTGAACTGGCTAACCTCCATCCCGTCGCACCAAACCTCCCAGCCCAGCCCCCATGCACCAAGCGTGGGGCTTTCCCAGTCGTGTTCGACAAAGCGAATGTCATGCATCGCCATATCAACGCCAATCGCCTCAAGGCTGCCGAGGTAGAGCTCCTGCAGGTTGGGTGGGCTGGGTTTGATCAGCGCCTGAAACTGGTAATAATGCTGCAGCCGGTTGGGGTTTTCACCATAGCGCCCATCGGTGGGACGGCGCGAGGGCTGAACATAGGCCGCCGCCCAGGGCTTGCTGCCCAGCGAGCGAAGCGTGGTGGCCGGGTGAAACGTCCCCGCGCCCACTTCCATGTCATAGGGCTGCATGATGGCACAGCCCTTAGCGGCCCAATAGCTTTGCAGTCGCAGGATGATCTCCTGAAACGACCGGGGCGCGGGTCTGGTCGCACCAGAATTCATCTCGGTCGACTGGCCGGTGGTCTGGGTCATGTCCAAATCCTTCGTCTCTTGGGCGCTGTGCTGCAGCAAATGCGGCTTTCTTCCTATGCAAGCCCCCCGGCAGGGTCAACGGCTAGAAGCATCCAATCCAGCCAAGATCCGCCCGACTGCCGGCCACAAGACCACAATCCATCGGTTTTGCCGTGGCATTAAGGCCATATTTGCCAGTTTGCTGCATCCAGTATGGAATTCCCCCCTCCAAGGGGCGTTCCCTTTGGCGTCGCAAAATGCTTAATTGCGCGGCAATAAATTGGTCTACCGGGATAGGGTCCTGATAATGAGAAAACTGATTGCCGCATTGGTGCTGTCGCTCAATGCGCTTGCCATTCTTCTAGTCGTGCCAGCACAGGCGCAACAAAACTCGCAGGATACCGTCTGGATTCAGGTGGCCGCCCGCCCCTCTTTGGCCTCGGCCAGTCAGGAAGCACAGGTCTTTGCCGCCAAGATCCCGGATGTGGCCGGGTTTGCCCTGGGCGGCGGCTGGTACGGGGTGCTGATCGGCCCCTATACCCGCGAAGATGCGAATCGTGTGCTGCAGGTCTACCGCTCTGAAGGTCAGATCCCGCGGGACAGTTTCATTGCCTTCCCAGCCAACCTGCGCAATCAGTTCTACCCCTTGGGTGACGATGCGGCACAGGCTGCCACCCCGGCACCGGTTGTAACACAAGCCCCTGAATCCGCAGTTGTGGCCGAAGCTCCAGTAGCCGCACCAGAACCTGTCGAAGAGGTGGTTGTGATCGCTGAACCGACCCCGGCCCTGCCCGATGAGACCCGCGCCGAAGCCCGCCGTAGCGAGCAGCGCCTCAGCCGCGATGAGCGTAAGGATCTGCAGATCGCCCTGCAGGCGGCCGGCTTTTACAGCTCCGCCATCGATGGCGCCTTTGGTCGTGGCACCCGCCGCTCCATGTCTGACTGGCAGATCGCCAAGGGCTTTGAAGAGACCGGCGTTCTGACAACCGCCCAGCGCCAGGTGCTGCTGGACGACTACAACGCGCCGCTGATTTCCGTCGGCATGCGCCGCATCACGGATACCCAGGCGGGTATCTCGCTGGAAATTCCCGCTGGTGAAGTTGGCTTCAGCAACTACGAGCCCCCCTTTGCCCATTACAACAGCACCGGTGATCTGGGTGTTCAGGTGCTGCTGATCAGCCAGCGCGGCGACAAGAGCACGCTGTTTGGTCTTTATGACATCATGCAGACTCTAGAGATCGTGCCACTGGATGGCCCACGCGAGCGTGGCAACGACAGTTTCACCCTCGAAGGGCGTAACGCCAGCATCACCTCGTTTACCCAGGCCAGCCTGAAAAACGGTGAAATCAAAGGCTTCACCCTGATCTGGCCCGCCGGTGACGAAGAGCGCCGCGCAAGGGTGCTGACAGCGATGCAGGACAGTTTTGAGCGCAGCGAAGGGGTGCTCGACGATGCTGCCGGTGCCGATGTGCAGCAGGATATTGATCTGCTGTCCGGTCTGGAAATTCGCAAACCCAAAATGTCGCGCTCCGGCTTCTTTGTCAGCACAGATGGCGTGGTGGTGACCACCGCTGATGTGGTACAGGGCTGTACCCGCATCACTCTGGATCATGGCTACACCGCCGAGGTTTTGAACGCGGATGCAGCCAGCGGCATGGCGATCCTGCGCCCGGGCCAGGCGCTTGCGCCGATGGCCGTGGCAGAGCTGAGCGCTCAAAGCCCCCGCCTGCAGTCCGAAATCGCTGTCTCTGGCTTCTCCTACGAAGGCGTGCTTGGGGCACCAAGCCTCACCTGGGGCAAGCTGGCGGATGTGAAGGACCTTGATGGCAACGCCGGCGTTGCCCGGCTCGACCTGTCTTCGCAGGCTGGCGACGCCGGTGGCCCGGTTGTCGACAGCTCCGGTGCGGTGCTTGGCATGTTGCTGCCACAGGACAGCCAAGGGCGTCAGCTGCCCGAGGGTGTGAGCTTTGCGGTAGATGCCGAGGCCATTCGCAGCGCCCTGGAGACCGCAGGCGTGGTCGGCCAAACCCAGGCGGTGGTCAGCAACCTGCCCAACCAGGCCCTGGTCAAGCGGGCCACAGGCATGACGGTTCTGGTTAGCTGCTGGGAATAGCCCTGTAGGCCCGGAACAAACGGGAAAAGCAGAAATAGGAAAACCGCCGGTGGATCCTCACCGGCGGTTTTTTGTTGGCCGTCACGCTAGAGCCGAAATGGATCCACCTCGTGCTTCAATACTCGTGGATGCGGCCATCCCAGGTGTGAAAACATCCCGTAGTCTCCATTCCCAGAACATCAAACTCTTGAAGCAAACCTGTGGCTGATTCCTCGACGCTGATATCACCTTCATCGCCGCCCATATCAGTGCGCACCCAGCCGGGATGATAAATCCCCACCGCAATGCCCTCAGAGCGCAGGTCTGTGGACAGATTGCGCCCCAGATTGAGCGCCGCCGCCTTTGAGGCCCGGTAGGCATAGCTGCCGCCGGGGGCACGGGCGTGGCTGGCCATCTGCGAGGAAATGATTGCGATCTTGGCTCCCTGCGCCAGCCGCAGGTTTGGCAGCAGCGCCTGAACTGTCAAAAAGACCCCGGTCACATTGGCAGCCAGGCTCTGGCTCCAGATCTCTGCGGTATAGTCTTGCAGCGGCCTGCCCTTGTCGAGGTAAACGCCTGCATTGCACACCAGTAGATCAATGGGACGATCCGCCAGTTTTTCAGCAAAAGCAGCCTGCTGCGCGCTATCCGTCACATCCAGCGCATGCTCTGATGCTGGATCGCGTGAGGTGCCGGTGACCTCATGGCCTTCCTCGCTCAGCTGAATTGCCATCTGTCGGCCAATGCCGCGGTTGGCTCCGGTAATCACTACATGCATTGGGAGGGGCCTTTTTGCTAATTGATCTTCGCTAATTGGTCTTTCGTGTGCGCCCAAAGGGCAGCGGCAGCACCGGGATGCCATCCTCGATCAGGGCCTTGGCCTCTTCCGGTTTGGCTTCACCATAAATGGCGCGTTCCGGGGAGTCCCCCAGATGCATCGCCCGTGCCTCACTGGCAAAATCCTTGCCGACGTAGTCAGAATTCTCTTCGACCTGGCGGCGCATTTCGCCCAGGGCCTTGGCCATCTCTGCCGCCTGCGCGTCTGCAGGGGTGCTCAGCGCGCCGGGTCCTGCCTGCGCCGAAGCTGGCCCAGGCGCCGTGGCTGGGCCGGGGCTCTCATCTGCGGTCACAGGCGCGGCGGCACCCTCGCGGGTTTCACGCTCGCCAATTCCGGAAACCGCTTTACGTCCGGTGCGCACGCGTGGCGCCATGATCGCCTTTTCCACCTTTGTGCTGCCACAAAAGGAGCAGCTCACCAACCCGGCAGCGGCCAGTTTGTCAAAAGCAGCAGCAGACTGGAACCAGCTGTCAAAGCTGTGACCCTCAGCGCATTTTAGACTGTAGTTTATCATTCTCTTACTCGTAGCAGGCTTTGCTGCTTAACGGGGCAACAAATGCAAGATCAAGAGGGGATTGCAGGAATTCCATGCACAACTGTGGTCTTCTCGTCCAATGAAACGCAGCATATTGGTCGCGCGCATCCGATCCGGGTCACAGCTTCAGCGGCAAGCGGGTGACAAAACTCTCCAGCATCAGAGCCTCGGGCTGGTCCGCCTGGATCGCCAAACGGCGCAGCCCAAAATGCACCAGGGCAACTTCGTGGTAATAGCCGGAGTAAACGTAGTTCGCTGTGGCGCCAGCAGCAGCCCCCAGAATGGGTACCGATTGCGCCGCCAATTTGTGCCCCATCGCCGCGGCCAAACGGGGCGCGACGGTGGTGATCACCTGATTGAGCGCCTGGCCAGACAAGCTAAGTCGCAGCGAGACAAAGGCGGTTTCAGCCCCGTCATCGCGGGCCAGAGGCCCTGCTGAGGCAAAGACCCGCAGGCAATCAAACATCACATTTTCAGAACTAGGGTCAAAGCCTTCAGAGGCAGCGGCATCCTGGATGGTGCGCAACAAAAAGGCAGTGGTTGCCGGCAATTCAACCAGCGCCCCGGGCAGTCCGGCGGCGCCGCCTGCCGCGCCCATAGCAGTGCTGACCAGCCGGTTCACCTTTGGCGATTGGGCCGGCATCACACGACGGGACTGCTGTGCTGCCTGCATCGCCAGATGCAACGCCTGTTCGGTGGAGTGCCCCAATTGTGCCCGCACTCCGGTAGGCAGCTGCGCTAACAGGCTTTCGACCTGACCACCCAGCGCATTTAGCAGATTGATGCCCAGCCCGCTGGCCGACTGGTAGCGCCGGGCCAGTGCGTCCAGCTCAACCTCCACCTGACTGGGCGACAGGCTGCGATAGTCTGAAATGATTTCATTCATGCCATGGGCCTCCATCTAATGCTCAAGATTGGCCCGCAGCATGCCACTTTCAAGGCGTGCCCGGCTCCACCAATTCTCCCTGCCAGCGCGTTACCCGCCCCGAGACCCCGTCCCACGCCCCTGTGTCAGAGTGCAGGCCCAGCACCCGCTCTGGGTTGGTGGGGGGCGGCATCTTGACGCCAGAAAGCCTTTCAAAACCAAACCTCCGGTAGTAAGGCGCATCGCCAACCAGCATCACCCGCTGCCAGCCCCGCTCCGAGGCCTGAGCCAGGCTGTCCCGGATGAGCGAGCCGCCCAGCCCTTCGCCCTGGTGGGTTGGGTGGACCGCAACCGGCCCCAGTAAGAGCGCCGTTACCTGGTGCAGTTTCTGAGGATCGTCAGCTTCGATATGAACCGGCCAGAAGCGGATTGCACCTGCCAGAATGCCCAGCTCATCGCGCGCCACCTGACTCAGCCCCGGCACCGGCGGTACATTATCACGCAGCCGGTAGGACGACAGCGCCTCCCGCCCCGGCGCAAAACACAGGTCATAGAGCGCCTCGACCTCCCAGCGGTCATCGGGTTGTTCTGCCTTTAATTCGATCACGCCTCTAGGCCTCCGCCTGCCCTCGCTGCTCTGAGGGCTGGAAATCGCCCTAGCACGGGCGTAAGTCTGGGGCAAACAATTGGAGACGCGCCTTGTTCTACCGCCCCAAAGACGGCCATGGTTTGCCGCATAACCCCTTTAACGCGCTGATCACCCCGCGCCCTATCGGCTGGATTTCCTCCCGTGCCCCAGATGGCAGCAACAATCTGGCCCCCTATTCTTTCTTCAACGGCGTTGCCTATACGCCGCCACAGGTGATGTTTGCCTCCACCGGCAGCAAGGACGACCAGGACGGCACCAAAGACAGCCTCGCCAATATCGAAGAGACCGGCGTCTTCTGCGTCAATATCGTCGCCTATGAGATGCGTGATGCAATGAATGCCAGCTCTGAAATGTTGCCCAAAGAGGTTGATGAATTTGACCACGCGGGCCTGACCGCTGTTGACTGTGACACCATCGATTGTGCCCGCATCAAAGATGCGCCTGCCGCGTTGGAGTGTCGGCTCACCCAGATTGTCACCCTCCCCGGTGCTGCCAACCGCGTCGCCTTTGGAGAGGTCACCGGCATTCATCTGCGCGACGATTGCCTGCGCGACGGCATCTTTGATGTCACCACTTTCCAGCCCCTGGCCCGCATGGGCTACCGTGACTACACTGTCGTGCGCGAGACCTTCGCGCTCTCCCGCCCCGATGATTGAGAGCCAGTGATGCCGCTTCCCAACCCTGCCCTACGCAATCCGATTGTGCTACCTGATGGCCAGGCCCATGCAGGCACGGTGATGCTGGCTCGTGCAGTAGACCACCCCAATATCCAGGTCGGTGAGTTTACCTATGCCTCAGATTTCACCCCACCTCAGGACTGGGCCAGTCATCTGGCCCCCTATCTCTTTGCCGGCGCCCGCGAACATCTGGTGATCGGGAAGTTCTGCCAAATCGCCCACGGGGTGCGGTTTATCACCGCCTCCGCCAATCACGCCCAGGACGGGCTCAGCTGCTACCCCTTCCCGGTGTTTGACCCGGCAGAGATGGCCGGGTTTCAGCCCGATACCCGCGATACGGTCATAGGCCATGATGTTTGGATCGGTTATGGTGCCCTGATCCTGCCCGGCGCCCGCATCGGCGATGGTGCGATAATCGGCGCTGGCGCCGTGGTGCGCGGCACTGTCCCGCCCTATGCAATCGTCACCGGCAACCCGGCCACGGTACAACGCTACCGCTTTGCCAAACCGCAAATTGCCCGGCTCTTGTCGCTGAAATGGTGGCACTGGCCGCCCGAGGCCCTGGCCCGCGCCGAACCGGCCCTGCTCTCCGGCGATCTCGACATGCTCGAGGACCTCGCCCCGGACTAGCCGCAAATCCTACAACTGCTGCTTCGGAGCCACCTTCGTCTTGCCTTTCGACGGGCGGATCGCACAAGGCGTGCAAAGCCAAATCGCCGAGGCTCCTCGCCCGGCAGGGCGGGGATACGGCTATTTTGCTTGTCGCGTCGCAGGGCGTATCTGCCAGAAAGGGCAACAGACCGAAGGGAGATCTGACGCAGCACATGCTGCTTGGGTGAACCTGAGCCGGAAAACCAAAAAAAAAACAGCCGCGCCCCGTCAGGGGCGCGACCGCTTAACAACAGCACGATCCGCGAGGGCTTAGTGACCGCCCAGAATCCCGGTCTTGACCGAATAATCCACCGCAACCTGATATTCCGGATCGTCATCGCTATCGATCATCAGATGTCCCGCCTTGGTCAGCAGTTGATGACAATCGCGGCTGAGATGACGCAGCATCAGGGTCTTGCCGGCCGCCTCATATTTGCCTGCGATAGCCTCGATGGCCTGCAGCGCAGACTGGTCAACAACCCGGCTGCGGTTGAATTCGACAATTACCTTGTCGGGATCGTTCTCAACATCAAACAGCTCGATAAACCCATCTGTCGAGCCAAAGAACAGCGGCCCTTCGATCTCATAGACCTTGGCCCCGGCTTCGCTCTCGGATTCGCGCGTGATCGCGTGGATGCGGCGCGCGTTGCTCCAGGCATAGGCCAGCGCCGAGACAATCACCCCAACCACAACTGCAATGGCCAGATCGCTCATCACCGTGACCACGGTCACCAGTACGATCACAAAGGCATCCATAGGCGGTACCTTGGTCATGATTTTCAAGCTGTTCCAGGCAAAGGTGCCGATCACCACCATGAACATAACCCCGACCAAAGCGGCCAGCGGGATCTGCTCGATCAAGGGCGAGGCCACCACAATGAACAACAACAGGAACAGCGCCGCCACAATGCCGGCAATCCGGGTGCGGCCGCCGGATTTCACATTGATCATCGACTGACCGATCATGGCACAACCGCCCATGCCACCAAAGAAACCGGTGATCACATTGGCCGTCCCCTGGGCAATACACTCCTGGCTGGCGCCACCGCGCTTGCCAGTGATTTCACCCACCAGATTCAGCGTCAAAAGGCTCTCGATCAGGCCAATCGCCGCCAGGATCACAGCATAGGGCAGGATGATCCACAGGGTCTCAAGCGTGAGGGGCGCCAGAGCATCGCCGTAGATGCCAATGCCTTCGCCAAAGGGGCTGTGAATAGAGGGCAAGGCGCCTTTGATCGAGGCCATATCGCCGACACGCGGCACCTCCAGGCCAAAGACAATCACGATCCCGGCAACAATGCCGATGCCTGCCAGCGGCGCCGGAATGATCGAAGTAATCTTGGGCGTGGCCCAGATGATCGCCATAGTGAGGCCAACCAGCCCCAGCATCAGCACCATCGGCAGGCCAGACAACCATTCGGCACCATCGGTTCCCGGCACCTTGAACTGGGTCATCTGCGCCAGGAAGATCACGATCGCCAAGCCGTTGACAAAGCCCAGCATCACCGGATGCGGCACCAGACGGATGAACTTACCCCAATGCATCACCCCGGCGATCAGCTGCAAAATGCCCATCAAGACAACCGTAGCAAACAGATATTCCACCCCGTGCTGGGCCACCAGCGAGACCATAACCACGGCCAAGGCCCCGGTGGCGCCAGAGATCATCCCCGGCCGGCCGCCAATCAGCGCGGTTACCAGCCCCACCAGGAAAGCCGCATAAAGCCCCACCAGCGGATGCACCCCAGCCACAAAGGCAAAGGCCACCGCCTCGGGCACCAGGGCCAACGAAACAGTCAGGCCCGACAGCAGCTCGGTGCGCACACGGGCAACAGACCAGCCCTCGTCCTGCATGATCGAAAGGTTCGGCGGGGAAATACGATTGGCCAGCAGGGCCATGGCGGCGCGTCTCATAGAGGGGTACCTGTGATTGGAGGAGCTTGGTGTTCGCAGCCCGCCCCTAGCGGAATTTCGCCAATGGCACAAGGGCAGAGCCCTTTTTGACGCATCGCCCCCGCTGGCGCTGCGCCAAATGCGTCACGACAGGGCAACAGCCAGACCAACTGCCCCCAAATAGAGCCCAAGACCAAAGGTGAAATGTGTCAGCAAACTGGCCCGGCGCGCGGCCCAGGGTGCTGGGGCCAGGCGCGCCGCCAGCCCGAGCCCCAGACCCGGCTGCAGGGTCAGCATTGGCAGTAGCACCGTCACCAGGCCGAAGCTGATAATCGGCAGAGCCTGTGGCGCCTCGATGGCCTGTGCCCCTAGGACACTCCGCAACAGCCCCGCTAAGGCAATGCCGACCCCATAGTGAAAGCCCCAGCCCAAAAGCCGCTCACCCCTTATCGGCGCGGCTTCTCCCGGCCTGGCCAGAACCAACTGCCCGCGCCCCAGATGTCCCAGCCAACGGCCAACAAGCGCCCAGTCCAGGCTGCGGCTGCCAAACAGCCATCTGCGCCCCAAAGCACCGAGATCCATAAACCCGGTGGCAATGCAGCCCACTGCAACAGCCCAGGCCAAATCCAGATAAAACCCGCTCATCTCACATTCCTTTTCTTGACGGATGAACTCAATGAGGATGAGATATGCCAATTCAAGCCGACTTGAGGTCAAGATGAAATCTTTGGATATTTCCGAGGTCGCGCAGCGCGCTGGTGTCAAAGCCTCGGCCCTGCGCTATTATGAAGAGCTCGGCCTGATCGCCGCCGACAGCCGCAAGGGGCTGCGCCGACAATATGACGGATCTGTTTTGGACCGCCTGGCGCTGATCGCCCTGGGCCAACACGCCGGGTTCACCCTAAAAGAAATCGCCAGCATTTTTGGTCCGGTCCAGGCAAAGGCACCTGAGTTCACCCTGGACCGCAACCGCCTGACCACCCGCGCCGATGAAGTCGACCAACGCATCCGCGAGCTCACCCTTTTGTCGCGGGCGCTGCGCCATGTGGCGCAATGCCCAGCGCCGCATCACTCCCAATGCCCCAGCTTTCGCAAGATGATGGACCAGGCACTGCAACTCCCCAAGACCAAGCCTCACTAGATGCACTGCCGATATCACCTTTCCAAAAATATTCCCGCCGGAGGCCCTAAAACTTTTTCCGCCCCAGCCTCGGCAGTTGTCAAACCCCTGGCGGACGGGCAAAACCATAGCAAGAGCAGTGAAGAACAGGAGTAGAGCGCATGACACAGGACACCATGATCGCCGTCATAGGCGGCTCGGGTATTTATGAGATCGACGGGTTGGAAGGGGCCAAATGGGTCACGGTGGACACCCCCTGGGGCGCCGCCTCGGATCAGATTCTCACCGGGGCACTGGACGGCGTCAAAATGGCCTTCCTGCCTCGGCACGGGCGTGGTCATGTGCATTCCCCCACCGAAGTCCCCTACCGCGCCAATATCGACGCGCTGAAACGGCTCGGGGTGACGGATGTGTTTTCCGTCTCCGCCTGTGGGTCGTTTCGAGAGGAAATGGCGCCAGGGGATTTTGTCATTGTTGATCAGTTTATTGACCGGACCTTTGCCCGCGAAAAGAGCTTTTTTGGCACCGGCTGCGTGGCCCATGTCAGCGTTGCCCACCCCACCTGCGCCCGGCTCTCGGATGCGGCGGAACAGGCGGCCAAAGCTGCCGGGATCACTGTGCACCGGGGTGGCACCTACCTCTGCATGGAGGGGCCGCAGTTTTCCTCTATCGCCGAATCCAAAGTCTACCGCGAAAGCTGGGGCTGCGATGTTATCGGCATGACCAATATGCCAGAGGCCAAACTCGCCCGCGAGGCAGAGCTCTGCTACGCCTCCATCGCCATGGTCACCGATTACGACAGCTGGCACCCGGAACATGGGGCAGTGGATATCAGCGATATCCTGGCCACATTGCAGGGCAATTCCAGCAATGGCCGCGCGCTGGTTCGACGCCTACCTGCCCTTTTGGGCAGCACACGCGCGCCCTGCCCCCATGGCTGCGACCGCGCCTTGGAATACGCGGTGATGACCGCCCCGGAAAAACGCGACCCCGCCCTTTTGGCAAAGCTGGACGCCGTAGCGGGCCGCGTTTTGGCCTGATACGATAACAGCGCCCGCCAATCCAAAAAAGGCGGGCGCCTGGCCTAGTCTCCAATTGAAATCACCACCCTTAGCGAAAATTCTTAACTCGTTAGCGCGGCAGAGCCGGGTCTTGGAATTATCGCCTAATTCTCCTGCACCATTTGCCACTCCACTTTCAAGCGCGACGGCCAGACTCTGTGAATGTGTTTGACCCATGAGGTCGTTGCATTCTCGGGACACTCTCCTTCACAGCCAAAGACCACCGGCTGGCTTGACACCTGAACCAGGTTAGTGCCGTCGGCGGCGTCTTTCTCCAAAAGAATCGCCTCGACAAGAAAGACCTGAAAATTTGGGTCCGCTGTCTTTGCCCTTATGCGTTGCTCACATCTTTCTTCAAAGGCCATGGCTGGAGATTCCGTCCAGGTTTGGCGCTGAAACACCCATTGTTTCTGGACATCCTGCACCAACAGGCTGCCCAAAACCGGCGTTTCACTCTCCACCCCCAAGGCCTCAATGGTTTTGTTGTAACTCAGCCCCCATTCATTCTGGAGGTTATAGGGAATAGCCTGCTGTTTGACTTCGTCCTGCACGGACAGGGCACATAGGGAGGCGGGCTCAAACTTCCCATCCTGCAGGTTGAAGGCATAGGCCTTTCCCAATACCGGTTTGAACAGGCTGGTCGCCCGCACCCCTGGAACCAAAGCCATCAGGTCGTTCTCATCCGAGTCTAAAAACAATTGCCCGACCAAGGACCCAACAAAAACACCCACCGCTGCGCAGGCAAGCGGCAGAATCGCTCCGCGTTTGAAAACTGCCATTGCTAAGGCTTCCTTGGAGCGGGGCAGCATAGATTGTTGCCGCAACTAAAGTAACCGCTGGGGCAATTGGCAAAGACCGGGCCGCTCATTGAAGAGCCGAGCCCAAGGGGCAAAGCAAAAAGGCCAAGAAGAATAAAAAAACGTCGCATGAAAAACCTCCAATGCAAAATCTTCAAAAAGGAACTATACCATAAATTGAGTAAACTTCGAACATCACAGCCCCGAAATCAGCCATTTCCTGACCACCCAACAGGCCTCTTCTCCATATTTTACTGAAGTTTTACGCAACCCCTTCTCTTTGACTGGCTCCACACGGGAAGAATCCTTCGCTCACCCCCCCGCTGATCATTGCGGGTTTTTTGCAACAACCCGAAGGCCCCTGCGCTGTTCTTCTCTTAAATTTCGCCCTCACGCTTCTTAGGTAGCGCCCTATCTGCCCTCGTACAGAAAGCCCTCTATGCGCCTTCATGGATTGGACATCGCTCGCTTCCTTGCCTTTTGCGGCATGGTTTTGGTCAATTTTCGGATCGCGGCGCAGGTCACCGCAGGCAATGATCTGGCCTCAGTCTTGACCAATGCCCTGGAAGGACGCGCCTCGGCGCTGTTTGTCATTCTGGCCGGGATCGGCCTTACCATGGGGCATACCCCTAAACGGGTTCTCCTTGCGCGCGCTGTGTTTCTGTTTGCCCTTGGGCTGTTGAACCTGATGATTTTTGAAGCCGACATCCTGCATTTCTACGCGCTCTACTTTGTGTTGGCCCTGCCTTTTCTAGACTCCACCCCTCGGCGCCTTCTGACCCTGGGCATCGGCGCCGTGGGGGTTGGTCTTTTGTCGCTGTTCCTGCTTGACTATGAGGCCCATTGGGACTGGGAAACCTTTGCCTATGCGGATTTCTGGACCCTTGAGGGGTTTCTGCGGCATTCCTTCTTCAATGGCTGGCACCCGGTGTTTCCCTGGGTGAGTTTTGTCTTTTTCGGCATGTGGATTGGCCGCCTGGATCTTGCGCAACAACGGATGCAGAACCGGCTGATCCTTGGCGGGATTGGCGCGGCCCTGCTGGCCAGCCTGCCTGCACAGCTGTTGCAGGATCCGGAATTGGCCGAAGTCTTTGGCACCGCCTCGCTGCCGCCCGGACCCTGCTATATCCTTGCCGCCAGTGGCAGCGCCGCCGCAGTCATAGGGATCATGCTGCGTGTCACACCGCTTTTGGAGCACTTTGCCCTGGCTGAATGGCTGGCGGCACCGGGACGCATGGCACTTAGCCTTTATATGGGCCATATCCTGCTGGGCATGGGCACCCTGGAGGCCATGGGGCAATTGGATGGATCCCTCTCGACCGAAGCGATCTTTGGCTACAGTCTTGGATTCTGCGCGCTCTGCATGATGCTCACCTGGGTCTGGAACCTCTTCGCCACGCGCGGCCCACTAGAGGCGCTGATGCGGTGGAGTTCTGAGTTTTTCCGTTGACCCATCGGCCGGCGCCTGTCTTTGCTTTGTGCAAGCTGATACATCAATAGCGAGACACAAATGGATATCACCCTCTGGCTTGCCTTCGCCGCCGCCTCTGGCGCGCTGCTGCTGATCCCCGGTCCAACGGTTTTGTTGGTGCTGAGCTATGCCCTGTCCAAGGGGCGGCAAGTGGCGGTCGCCTCGGCGCTTGGTGTGGCGATGGGGGATCTCATTGCCATGACCGCGTCTCTGGCCGGGCTTGGCGCATTGGTCATGGCCTCCGCGACGCTGTTCACCGCCCTAAAATGGCTTGGGGCCGCCTATCTGCTGTGGCTGGGTGTGAAACTGTGGCGCAGTGCTACCGGTGCCAGCGGTCTGGAGCATCTGGCACGGGTCGAAGCAGTCACCGCGCGCAGCGTATTCAGTCATACAGCGGTGGTAACGGCGCTCAATCCCAAATCGATCGCCTTCTTTATCGCCTTTGTGCCGCAGTTCATTCGCCCCGGTGAAGCTCTGGCACCTCAGTTCACCATTTTGGTCGCAACCTTTGTTGGCCTCGCCGCGCTGAATGCGCTGGCCTATGCCCTCTTGGCCGATCGCCTGCGGCTCTGGATTGCCCGCCCCAGGGCCATTGCCAACCTGACCCGCGCGGGTGGGGCCGCGCTGATAGGCATGGGGCTGGCCACCGCCCTGTTGCGCCGCCCGACCTGAGGAACCCCGACCTGAAACTGCGCTTGCCCCTTGCATGCGCGCCCCGCTTGCGTCACACCCCTGTTGCCCAAGGCACAGCAGTGATTGTCCGCCCTGCTGCCTGGGTCAGATGCGACCTCGTAAAAGAAAGCCTTTCCATGCCCAAGAAGACCTCTGTCAAAGACTACATCCGCACCATCGTTGATTTCCCGCACGAGGGCATCATGTTCCGAGATGTGACCACGCTGTTTGCGGATCCACGTGGCTTTCGCATGGCCATCGACCAGATGCTGCACCCCTATGCGGGTGAGCGGATTGACAAGGTGGTCGGCCTGGAGGCGCGCGGCTTTATTATGGGCGGTGCCATTGCCCATCAGCTGAGCGTCGGCTTTGTTCCAATCCGCAAAAAGGGCAAACTGCCAGGCCGGACCATCAGCCAAGACTACAAGCTGGAATATGGTGAAGCCATTGTCGAGATCCACGAGGATGCAATTCAGCCCGGTGAAAAAGTCCTGGTGGTGGATGACCTTCTGGCCACTGGCGGCACCGCTTCGGCTGGGATCAAACTGATCGAGCGCCTGGGCGGCGAAATCATCTCCTGCGCCTTTATTGTTGACCTGCCGGATCTTGGCGGCCGCAGGGTTCTGGAAAACATGGATATGGATGTCCATGTGCTCTGTGATTTTGAAGGCGAATAACCTTAAGGCTCAGGACTTGTTAATCTGATTGAGGTTGTCGGTTCGACGTGATCCAAGCTCCCAAACTGCGGGGGTTATTTGAGCAATCTTTACTGGCTGAACGGAGATCAAATGGCTCGGATTCGGTCCTGTTTTCCGAAGAGCCACAGTGTGCCACGGTGTGCCACGCGTCGATAATCGACCTGTCTTCAGTGGCATTATCTTAATCAATCGCAATGGGTTACGCTGGTGCCATACCCCTGCGGAGTATGGCTCTCCAGGCGGTTTTCAAAAGCCGCCCCTCCTTTCAGGAGGGAAGGCTACGCGGGAGCGCTCCCCTTCCTTTAATCGAGCCACTCAGAGGTAGGCAGGACCGCGCCCGGGTTCATGATCCCCTTGGGATCTAACGCCTGTTTGATCGCCTGCATGGCGGCGAGTTTCACCGGGTCCCCGTAACGCTGCAAGTCCGACACTTTCATCCGCCCAACGCCATGTTCTGCACTGAAAGAGCCCTCAAACTCCTGCACCAGGTCATGCACCGCTGTTTTCACTGCCCCAGAAAAGCCCTCATAATCGCCGCGCGATTTGCCACTGGCCGGAAAGACATTGTAGTGCAGGTTGCCATCTCCCAGGTGGCCAAAACAGTTCACCCGCATATCTCCTGCGCCCAGCTTGGCAATCTCCTCGTCCCCGCGCCGGATGAACTCCGGAATGGCCGAGATGGGCACCGAAATGTCATGGCTGGAGATGGAGCCGACCTGGCGGTTGGCCTCCGGGATCTGCTCCCGCACCATCCAAAGCGCCTGGGCCTGTGCCTCTGACTGAGCAATCACGCCATCCTCAGCCAGCCCCGCCTCAAGGGCTGCCTCAAACAGGTCCGACAGGGCCGCCACAGGTTCCTGCCGGGACGAAAGACCCAGATCGATCAATACCGACCACTCTGGTGGTGCGGCAAAGGGCTGGCGCAGTTGCGGCAGGTGCTCTGCAAGGAACTCCAATCCCTGACGATGCATCAGCTCAAAAGCGCTCACGGCCTCCCCCAGCTGATCCCGCGCCAGGGCCAGCAGATCAATGGCAGCCTCGGGCGAGGGGACAACAAAAAGCGCCACGCCCTGCTGCGCGGGAATTGGCGCCAGTTTCAGCGCCGCCGCCGTGATCACCCCCAAAGTTCCCTCTGCACCTATCAGGAGATTGCGCAGATCATAGCCAGTGTTGTCTTTGCGCAGCCGGGTCAGCCCGTGCCAGATCTCACCGCTGGGCAGCACCGCTTCCAGCCCCAGGCAGAGGTCACGCGCATTGCCGTAGCGCAGCACATTCACCCCGCCTGCATTGGTGGACAGGTTGCCGCCAATGCGTGCGGTGCCTTCTGCCGCCAGAGACAGCGGAAATAGCCGCTCCTGCGCCCGGGCCGCTTGTTGAACATCCGCCAAAATGGCGCCAGCTTCGGCCACAAGTACGTTTTCTTGCGGATAAACCGCTCTGATCCGGTTCATCCGCTCCAGCGATATCAACAAGGGCGCGGCGCCATCGGTTTTGACCTGTCCGCCCACCAGGCCGGTGCCGCCACCATAGGGCACCACAGGTACCCGCGCCGCATTGGCAGCGCGCAACAGCTCAGCCACCTGATCCACCTCGCTGGGCTTGGCTAACAGCCCCGCCTGCCCCAGATAGCGCCCGCGCGGCTCTTCCAGATATCTAGGCTCAACAGGACAGAGCACACCTTCCGGCAGGGTTTCGGACAGGGTGGCGGCAAAGGCAGCATCAGCAGATCTATAGGTCATGCCTCTGCATCCCCAATCCCAAGCCCAATGGCAAGCCCCTCTCGCATCATAGGCCTCCGGGCAAAACCTTTGGCATCTTCCCCTTTGGCTCAAAGGAGTACAACCGCGCCGCGCGATAGCACGGCCCCGGGCCCCAGTCTGGGCGGTGAGGTCGGGGGCCGCAAGATCCCCACCTCATGCTCAAACGTGGGAGCGCTCCCATCCCGACAGGTCAGAATTGACCACCAAAACACGAGCTCTATAAGGAAAAAAGCTAGCCTGCCTCTGTGCGGCCACGCCGGTCGTGGCGCAGGGCGGCGTATAAAACATGGGTCCGCCAGCGCCCGCCAATCTGCAGGTAGGACTGGGCGACTCCCTCATATTTAAAGCCGGTGTTTTCCAGCAACCCGCGCGAGGCGGCATTCTCCGGCAGGCAGGCGGCCTCGATGCGGCTCAGGTCCAGCTTGCCATAGGCATAGTGCACCACTGCGCCAATAGCTTCGCGCATATAGCCCTGGCGGCCAAAAGGCTGGCCGGTCCAATAGCCCAAAGTCCCCGCCATGGCAGGTCCGCGGCGGATATTGTCCAGGGTAATGGCCCCGACAATCACCTGATCTTCGCGCCGGATTAGAAACAGCGGCAAGGCCGTCCCGGAGGAAACCGAGCGCTGCGCCCAGTAGACCCGGTTGGTAAAGCTCTTGCGGCTCAGGTGATCCGGCGCCCAGGCCGGCTCCCAGGGGGTCAGGTAGTCGCGGCTTTGCAGCCGCAGCGCCGCCCAGGGCTGAAAATCCGAATGCACCGGCGGGCGCAGGGTCAACCGCTCGGTCTCAAGTCGGAGTTTACGGCGGCCGAGCAACATCAGGCGACACGGCGCTCCTGCAAAGAGGTCAGGCTTGGGGCAGCATCAACAGGCCCATAAAGCGCCATGGCAGCAGGGGCCTTTACAGCAAGCTGTTCTGCCAATGCGCGCACATCCTCGGTGGTGACCGCATTTATCAGCTTCACCGTTTCCTCAAGCGGGGGGACCCGGTCCCAGATCTGCACCAGACGCGCCAGACGTTCAGCCCGGTTGGTGGGACTTTCCAACCCCATCAGCATGCCAGCCTTCATCTGCGCCCTGGCGCGCTCGACCTCTGCATCCGACATATCTGCGGCGGCCCGCTTCATCTCGTCCACAGTGATATGGGCCAGTTCTTCGACCTGATCGCCAGAGGTGCCGGCATAGATCGTGGTGCTGCCCGTATCCGCATGCGCCCCAGCCTGGGCAAAGATGGTATAGCACAGCCCGCGTTTTTCCCGCACCTCCTGGAACAGGCGGCTCGACATGCCGCCGCCCATAACAGCCGCATAGATCTGCGCCGTATAGATCGCGTCATCGCGGTAGCCAGGGCTTTCAAAGGACAGGGCAAAATGCGCCTGTTCCAGATCCTTGGCATGGCGCGCCTCACCGCCGGTGAATTTGGCAGGTTCCATCACCAGCGCCGGGCGTGGCTTCATATCGCCAAACAGATCTTCAGCCAGTTTGACCAGCTCTGCGTGATCCACCGCGCCAGCCGCGGACAGGATCATCTGGCCGGGGCCATAGTGTTCCGAAACGAACTGCGTCAGGTCATCGCGATTGAAGGCGCTGACCCGTTCCGCTAGGCCCAGAATGGTGCGCCCCAGCGGCTGGTTGTGGTAGCTCTCCTCCTGCAGCCAATCAAAGATCACATCATCGGGCGTATCCAGCGCCTGGCCGATCTCTTGCAGGATCACGCCGCGTTCGACCTCGATCTCGCGCGGGTCAAACACCGGGTTACGCAGGATATCCGCCAGCACATCCAGCGCCAACGGCACATCATCCTGCAGCACCCGCGCATAATAGGCCGTCACCTCGCGTGAGGTATAGGCATTGATATAGCCGCCCACATCCTCAACCGCCTCAGCAATCTGCAGGGCCGAGCGTCGCTTGGTGCCTTTGAAGGCCATATGCTCGAGGAAATGTGCAATGCCATTCTGTTCGAGCCGCTCGTTGCGCCCGCCTGCGGTAACCCAGATGCCAATCGAAGCCGATTGCAGCCCAGGCATCGCCTCGGTCACGATACGAAAGCCATTGGTCAGCTGATGCTGTTGGACGCTCACTGAATAGATCTCATTATGCGATGTTCTTTCTGATGTGGTCTTCGATTGTCGCCAAATCATTGCCGATCTGGGTAAGGCGTTCATCGCGGTCATACAGATCCGCCATACGGGTCGGCAAGTCCGGATACTGGCCAGAGGCTTTTTCGACAGCTGCCGGGAACTTGGCCGGATGTGCAGTCGCCAGGGTAATCATCGGCACATCTGCCTCGCGCTGCTCTGCCGCGACCTTGACCGCAACCGCGCCATGGGGGCACAGCAAT
The DNA here is from genome assembly GCF_039971195.1 of Pseudophaeobacter sp. Lineage (GTDB taxonomy): Bacteria > Pseudomonadota > Alphaproteobacteria > Rhodobacterales > Rhodobacteraceae > Pseudophaeobacter. Next base: position 8,482 of record NZ_JBDWPJ010000042.1, on the reverse strand, counting down.
TCACCTGAAGCCGCAACCTCGGATGCAATGGTTGCCAGGGTTTCCTCCTCTGAGGCGCGCCCAGATTTATAGGTCTCAGACAGGACCTGCATGGCGCCCTGACTGACCTCAAAGCCGCCCGATTTCAACTCTTCCATCAGCTGGGCTACTGCACCGGCGTCTTTGCCATAGGCAAAATAGAGCGCCCGTTCAAAATTGGACGAGACCTGAATGTCCATTGAAGGCGAGATCGAGGGCACGGTATCGCCCTTGTGATAGCCTTTGCCTTCCAGGCAGCGGTGCAGGATGTCGTTCTGGTTGGTGGCAACCACCAGATCCTTGATCGGCAGGCCCATCTGTTTGGCAATGTAGCCAGCAAAGATATCGCCAAAGTTACCAGTGGGAACGGTAAAGCTCACCTCGCGCCCAGGCGCGCCCAGGCTGACAGCGGAAGAGAAGTAATAGACCACCTGTGCCAGCACCCGCGCGATATTGATCGAGTTCACCCCGGCCAGTTTGACGCCATCGCGGAAGTCAAAGTCGTTGAACATGTCTTTGACGTGGGCCTGACAGTCGTCAAAATCGCCATCCAGTGCCAGCGCATGCACGTTCTTATCCGCAGGGGTGGTCATCTGGCGGCGCTGCACCTCAGAGACACGCCCGTGCGGATACAGAATAAACACATCGACATTGCTGAGACCGCGAAAGGCCTCCATCGCCGCAGAGCCGGTATCGCCCGAGGTGGCCCCCGCAATGGTCACGCGGTCATTGCGCCGCTCCAAAGCCACTTGAAACAACTGACCAATGAGCTGCATGGCGAAGTCCTTGAAGGCCAGGGTAGGGCCGTGGAAAAGCTCCAGCAGGAAATGATTAGGGGCAAGCTGTTTCAGCGGTGCCCGCGCCGCATGGCCAAAGCCCGCATAGGCGCGGGAGATGATGCCGCGGAATTCTTCGTCCGAGAAACAATCGCCAATAAACGGCTTCATCACCTGAAAGGCGGTTTCCTCGTAGGAAAGCCCCGACAGCGCCGCGATCTCCTCCCGGCTTAGCTGCGGGATTTCAGCCGGCACATAGAGCCCGCCATCCCGTGCGAGACCTGTCAGCATCGCCTCTTCAAATGTCAGCTCGGGCGCCTGGCCCCGGGTGGAGATATATTTCATCGCTTCAGCTTTCGGATTTGGCGCGGGAACGCCACAAAAAAGAGGCGGTCATCGCGGCCCAGATAAAGGCCAGCGAAAACCAGGTGATCGCATATTGCAAGTGGTTGTTCGGAATGCCCGTAGTTGTCACCGGCTGTGGTGTCACAGCTGTATCAGGCGAGATGCTGCGAGCAACAATGAGAACGGGCTCTGTCTCCAGCCGGGAGGCCATATAGGTGACATCGCGGGCATAGAGGATATTGGCATCGACTTCGGGCGCAGGCGTGGTCCAGTCGCCCTCATCCGGCCACAAAAGATTGCCCGTCACTGAAATAGCGCCTGCCTCGCGGGGGGCATTTTTGTCCGCAGCCGGAACAAAGCCCCGATCCAGCAGCAGGCGGCGCCCACCCTCGGTTTCCAGGGCAGAGATCACCCGATAGCCAGCCTCGGCCTCCTTAGTGACCCAAAAGACATGCAAATCCTGGGTGCCAAGCGCCCCTTTGGTGGTCACGGCACGGTAGCGGTCTTTACCCTCTGTCGGGGTTTGCGGAACCGCAACAGGGGCTGCTGCAATCCGGGTCTCGATGGTTTGCACAAGATCATTCTTCCAGGCCAGACGCTGCATCTGCCAGATACCAAGGGCCAGCAAACTCGCCAGTCCAAGCCCGCCAATCACCAGAAAGAAGAACAGTCGCCGCATGGCATCCTCAAATACAAACAGCGCGCGAGGAGACCTCGCGCGCTGTGGTAGATACGGTTTCAATGCGATTTTGAAAACCACAAAGATGTACCCGGTACATTCCGGTCTTACAGGCCGGAGGTGCCCCAGAGGTAGACTGCGAAGAACAAGAAGAGCCAGACAACGTCAACGAAGTGCCAGTACCAGGCTGCGGCCTCAAAACCGACGTGCTGCTCGGGGGTAAAGTCCCCTTTGATCGCCCGGATCAGGCAAACGATGAGGAAGATGGTGCCCAAGAGAACGTGGAAGCCGTGGAAGCCAGTGGCCATGAAGAAGTTCGAGTAGAACTCATCGCCGCCAAACTGCCAGCCTTCGTGCAGCAGGTGCGCGTATTCGTAGCCCTGCAGGAAGGTGAAGAAGATGCCGAGCACGATGCCGATGGACAGGCCCTGGATCAGCGACTTGCGGTCGTTGTCATGCACCAGTGCATGGTGAGCCCAGGTCACGGCACAGCCCGACAGCAGCAGAACCAGCGTGTTGATCAGAGGCAGGTGGAACGGGTCCACTGCGTAGATCTCTGGCTTAACATATTCAGAGCCGATGTACTCTTCCATCGGGTACATCGCGTGTTTGAAGAAGGACCAGAACCAGGCAAAGAAGAACATCACTTCGGACATCACAAAAAGGATGAAACCGTAGCGCAGCCCGATGCGCACAACAGGTGCGTGATCGCCCTGGCGCGCCTCGCCTACCATCTGAGACCACCAGTCAAAGGCGACATAAAGAACGGCAGCCAGGCCGATCCAGAAAGTCCAAGATCCGGAAAGTGTGAGGTTCCCGAAAAAGAACGTGGCTTCGCCCTTCATCCAGATAACCGCACCGAAGAGCATGATGAAACCACCGAGGGCAGCCGCAAAAGGCAGCATCGACGGAGGCAGAATGTGAAAATCGTGATTTTTAGCGTGCGCCATTTAAGTGTCCCTCACCCATCGGCCTGGTTCGTAGTAAGATCTGCCCCGGTGTTTTCCCCGGTATCAAGGGCGGCATAGCCCTCGGGCAGATCGATTTCATAAAACGTGTACGAAAGCGTTATCGTATGCACGAATTTTCCGTCCCGGTCGGTAACAATTTCCGGGTCGACAAAGAAGGTCACGGGCATTTCCACCCGCTCCCCTGGTTGCAGCACCTGCTCGGTAAAGCAGAAGCAGTCGATTTTTTCAAAGAACGCGCCTGCGGCATAGGGCGTCACATTGTAAGAGGCCTGGCCTGCAACAGGCCGGTCCGTCGGGTTGTAGGCCTCATAGAAGGCCAGACCGGTATCGCCGATCTTGATCTCCATTTCGCGCTGCACGGGTTTGAACTCCCATGCAAAATCACGCGCCTTAGAGGCATCAAACCGCACCTTGATGGTTTGGTCCAGAACTGTATCGGATCCGGCTGTGGCCACGCCGGTGACGCCGCCAAACCCGGTGACCCGGCAGAACCAGTCATAAAACGGCACCGAGGCCCAGGACAGCGCGCCCATGGTGATGACGACAGCCACCAGCTGGACAACCGTTTTCTGTGGGCCCTGCATCGCCATCAGTCCTGCGTGCCCTGTGTCTGCGGGAACTGGAACCCGTTCGAGGTCACCTTGACCATGGTCAGGGCCAGCACCAGCACCACAAAGCTGCCCAGCAACAGGCCAACGCCCATATTGCGGCCAAAGCGGCGTTTGTGCAGGTCGTGTTCTTTTTTTAAAGCCATATTACCAGCCTCCCAGCCCATAGGGTTTCAGCGATGCTTCGGCTAGAATCGCGCCAAAGTGCAAGAAGAGATAGAGCAGCGACAGTTTGAAGAAACTGCGCTCGGCTTTGAAATCATCCTCTTCCGAGTCGTCTTCATCGCGGCGAAAGATCTTCCAGGCGCCCAGCAAGAACAGGGCATTCATCACCACGGCCACGGCCAGATAGACCGGCCCGCCGATGCCAGAGAAAGAGGTGCCAACCGCCAGAATGGCGAGCAGGATGGTATAGACAAGGATGTGAACTCGGGTGGCACGGCGGCCATGGGTCACGGTCAGCATTGGCACGCCCGCATCATCGTAATCCGAGCGCATGAACAGGGCCAGCGCCCAAAAATGCGGTGGCGTCCACATGAAGGTCAGGGCAAACATCAGCCAGGGCTCTACCGACATGCTGCCGGTGGCCGCGATCCAGCCGATCACCGGTGGAAAGGCTCCAGCTGCGCCACCGATTACGATGTTCTGCGGCGTCGCCCGTTTCAGCCACATGGTGTAGACCACCACATAAAAGAAGATGGTGAAGCCCAGGAAGGCCCCGGCAAAGACATTGGTCGCCAGCGCCAGCATGATCACCGACAGGCCCGACAGCGCAAGCCCCAAGCTCAGCGCTTCGCCAGCTTCGACTTTACCGGCTGGAATTGGGCGCGATTTGGTGCGTTTCATCACCTGGTCGATATCGGCGTCCCACCACATGTTCAGCGCCCCCGAGGCACCGCCACCAATGGCAATGAACAAGACGGCACAAAAGCCGATCACCGGATGCACGCCCACAGGGGCGGCCATCAGCCCGACAAAGGCGGTAAAAACCACCAAAGACATGACACGGGGCTTCAGCAGGGCGAAGTAATCGCCAAAACCTGCCTCATCCTCGCGCACGGCCTCATGTGCTGTGCTGCTGGCGTTGATGCTTGCGTCGCTCATCATTGACCCTTTTGTCGACCAGAAATGCGCAGGGTTCTGCGCATCACCTTGGTTTCAAACCGCGCCTCGGTGCTCCCTCAAGCACCAAGACGAGGGGTTGTGCAGGAGTGACCTCAGTTCGAGGCAACCTGATAGGACTGGGGCAGACCGGCGTATTCGTCGATCGCGCCTTTCAACCATGCGTCATAGGCTTCCTGGCTGACCACTTTGACGGTGATCGGCATATAAGAGTGGTCCTTGCCGCAGAGTTCAGAACACTGACCAAAATAGATGCCTTCTTTTTCAGCCTTGAACCACAGCTCGGCCAAACGACCGGGAACGCCATCCTGCTTGACGCCGAAGGCCGGCATCGCCCAGGAGTGGATCACGTCAGCGGCGGTCACCTGCATCACAATGGTCTTGCCGACAGGCACCACAACCGAAGTATCCGTCGCGAGAAGGAACTCGTCTTCGTTGAAGCCCGCATCCACGAGTTTGGCACGCATCGCCTCATCCAGAACATAGGGCGTTACCTCGGCATCGGCGGCACGGGTATTTTCATCAACTGTGGACGGATTGCCGATCATGTAACTGTCAAAGGCAAAGCCATGATCGACGTATTCATAACCCCAGTACCACTGGTAGCCAGTCACCTTGATGGTGACGTCGCCTTCAGGAATTTCCTGCTGGCGGAACAATTCGGGCAGCGAGAAGGAACCAATGAAGACCAGGATCAGGATTGGGATCAGGGTCCAGGCGATCTCGATCGGGGTATGGTGGGTAAAGGCGGCAGGGTTTGGATTGCGGCTGCGGCGGAACCGCACGATAGCATAGGCCATCAAACCAGCAACAAAAACACAAACCACGGTAATGATGATGAGGATCATCCAATCGAGTTTATGGATGCCTTCGGCCAGTTCGGTCGCCGCCGGCTGGAAGTTCAGGCCGCCGTCAACCGGCTTACCAATGGTTTCCAATCCTTCTTGCGCGGCGGCTGGAAGACTGGAAAGGCCAGCAAAAAGGCCCGAAAGCTTCAAAGCATTCTTCATATCATGTCCTGATCGTTATTGATCGTGTTGTTCCTACAGTCCAATACACGTCGCGGAACGTTGATTCCACAAATCGCGCTTGAACCCGTTGTCTTTGACGCTGCTTAAAATCATATTCAGACGTACAGATAAAGAGGCAGGCGAGCGTCAAAGCGTCGCTTTCTTGATTTAGATCAAAAAAACTCGAGGTCCGTGACATGGAAAACTCAGCCTTTCGACCCTTTGAAACCCTGCTACCAGCGGATGAGGCCCTGCCCCTGCTGCGCGAAACCCTTGCCGGGGCCGAGGATGGTGAGATCTTTGCCGAACGTCACAAGTCCGAAGCCTTAAGTTTTGATGATGGCCGGTTGCGCAGTGCCAGCTATGACGCCGCCGAGGGCTTTGGGCTAAGGGCGGTGAACGGCGATGTGGCCGGGTATGCCCATTCCACCGAGGTCTCGATCCCGGCCCTGAAACGTGCCGCGCAGACGGCCCGGATGGCTGTTGGTGAGGGCGGCGGCACCTATGCGGATGCGCCACAAGCCACCAACACCAAACTCTATACTGATGCGGATCCGATTGGTGATCTGCCCTTTCCGGTCAAAGTCGAAACCCTGCGCGAGATTGACGCCTTTGCACGTGATCTGGATCCGCGCGTGGTGCAGGTCTCGGCCTCGATTGCCGCCTCCTTGCAGGAAATTGAAATTCTGCGCGCCGATGGGGTGCGGGTGCGCGACACAAGGCCGATGACCCGGCTCAATGTTTCGGTGATTGTCGAACAGGATGGCCGCCGCGAAAGCGGATCTGCGGGCGGCGGTGGTCGCGTTGGGTTGGACGGGTTGATTGATCCTGCCGCCTGGAGTGCCAAGGTCAAAGAAGCCCTGCGCATCGCCCTGGTCAACCTCGAAGCGGTCCCCGCCCCTGCGGGCCCGATGGAAGTGGTGCTTGGCCCCGGTTGGCCCGGCATTCTGCTGCACGAGGCCATTGGCCACGGGCTGGAAGGTGACTTCAACCGCAAGGGCAGCTCTGCCTTTGCCGGGCTGATGGGCCAGCGCATTGCCGCCCCCGGCGTGACCGTGCTGGACGATGGCACCATTGCAGACCGGCGCGGCTCAATCACCGTCGATGACGAGGGCACACCCTCGCAAAAGACTACCCTGATCGAAGACGGTATTCTTGTTGGCTTTATGCAGGATCGCCAGAATGCCCGCCTCATGGGGGTGGAACCCACCGGCAATGGCCGCCGTCAAAGCTATGCCCATGCGCCCATGCCGCGCATGACCAATACCTATATGCTAGGCGGCGACAGCGATCCCGGCGATCTGGTGGCCGATATCAAGGATGGCATCTGGGCTGTTGGCTTTGGCGGCGGTCAGGTCGACATCACCAATGGCAAATTTGTCTTCTCTTGCACCGAGGCCTACCGGGTTGAGAACGGCAAGGTCGGCGCCCCGGTCAAAGGCGCCACTTTGATTGGGGATGGGGCCACCGCGCTGAAACAGATCCGCGCCCTGGGCAATGACATGGAGCTGGACCCCGGCATGGGCAACTGTGGCAAGGCCGGGCAATGGGTGCCTGTGGGGGTTGGCCAGCCCAGCGTTTTGATGGACGGGCTCACCGTTGGCGGCTCTGCCACCTAAAGCTTCGTCAACAAAACAGGCCCCAAAATTTACCTTAAAAAGGTCGCCTGAAAGAGCTATTTTCCGGAACGCGGCCCCCGTGGTCGCGTTTTTATCGGACATTTTGCGCGCGCCCAGTCTGGAATCCAGCCAAAATACCAGAAACGACTCACGCTTTTCGCCTTGTTTTGCAGGGCGCTGTGGCGATTTCCTGTGAGGTGGTGACCAGATCCTATCCGTTTATCGAAAAAAACCGGATAATTTTTGTTTATTCACCCCCTGTTAACCGTTTCAGGGGTATTCCTTTAACTGCAAATAGGCGGAGCAACGGATGGCCGAGGAAGCATATTCTTCCACTCACCCCCCACTCCCACCCACCACGGAAGATTCTTGGTTTTCTAAGCTTCGTCTTTTGCGCTCTCGGCAGGTTGGCCCAGTGAGATATCACCGCCTCCTAGCAGAGCATGGATCAGCGCAGAACGCGCTGGATGCGTTGCCAAAAATGGCACGCGCCGCCGGAGTAACAGGGTATAAAATGTACCCTTCAAGCGCGGTCACCGCAGAACTAAATGCCGCAAAAGCCGCCAAAGCGCGGCTTTTGTGCTTTGATGACCTCCTCTATTCCAGCTCTTTGGCGCAGCTCAGTTCTGCCCCGCCTCTCTTGTGGGCTATCGGGGATTTGCAACAGCTCACCCGGCCATTGATTGCCATTGTCGGGGCGCGCAATGCTTCTTCGCTTGGCACCCGCATGGCGCGCAGCCTGGCCCGCGACCTAGGTGCCGCGGGTTTTAGCGTGGTGTCTGGCCTCGCCCGTGGAGTCGACACTGCCGCCCATCTCGCCGCGCTGAACACTGGCACCATCGCCGTGCTGGCGGGGGGATGTGATGTGATCTACCCACCACAAAACGCCGCACTAGCAGAGGGTATCGCCGCCAGGGGTCTGATCCTGTCCGAACAGCCCATGGGCCAGGCGCCGCAGGCGCGCCATTTCCCCAAACGCAATCGCATCATTGCCGGACTGGCCCAGGCTGTCATCGTGGTTGAGGCTGCCGGGCGCTCTGGCAGTCTGATCACCGCCCGCGATGCGCTGGATCTAGGGCGCGAGGTGCTGGCGGTGCCTGGTCATCCCTTTGACGCCCGCGCCTTTGGCTGCAACGCGCTGATCCGCGACGGCGCGGTGCTGGTGCGCAATGCCGAAGATGTCATCTCCATCGTGGCGCCTGAAAGCCCCGCTGTTACCACCACACTGGATCCTACTCCCAGACATCGCCGTCCCCGCACAAAAAAAACAGCTGCCCCCACACCATCGCTGCTTGCAGACCTCGCCAACCTCCCCCCACCGCCCAATGAACAGC
>NZ_JBDWPJ010000041.1:0-35057 GCF_039971195.1 Pseudophaeobacter sp. | reverse complement strand
CCAAAAAGGTCGGCAATGCCGTGGCCCGCAACCGCGCCAAGCGCCGCCTGCGCGAAGCCGCCCGTCTGGTGCTGCCAGGCATTGGCCGCGCAGGCTGGGACTATGTCTTGATTGGCCGCGCCGAGGTCACCGCCAATCGCGACTTCCAGGATCTGCAGCGCGATCTGGCCTATGCGGTGAAAATGATCCACGGATGAACTTCTCTTTGCGCCCCTGCTTCCCTATCTTGGCCCCATGACACCCTTTGCCCATATCCTGGCCCTGCCGGTCCGCGCCTATCGGCTGATCTTTTCGCCCTGGGTGGGGTTCAATTGCCGCTATCAGCCGACCTGCTCGGCCTATTCTCTAGAGGCCTTTGAAAAGCACGGCGCCATAAAAGGCGCCTACCTGACACTCCGCCGGATCGGGCGATGCCACCCCCTTGGCGGCAGTGGCTATGATCCGGTGCCGGACAGCACCACCTGCGAACAGCAGGATCACTGCTGCAAGAAGTGACCTAGGTGGTCTCAAGCCGAAACTTCAAAAACGCCTCACCGCTGTATTCGACCTCTCCCAAGGGTCGCGCCCCCAATCGGCGCAGGGCGCCGAGCTTTTTACGCGAGAGCGGCAAAAGAAACGTCATAAAGTCTATGCGTTCATCCGCTTGGGCGAAGGCCAACGCCTTTTGGAAAATCGCTGTTCCGAGGCCAAAACTGTCCGGTTTGAGGACCAACCCATAGTCCCATTCATCACCTTCCTTTTGGAAGCCGCCCCAGCCAACATAGGCTTTGTCGGACAAGATGGCCCAATGCCCCAACCCATCCTTTTCCCAGTATTTTTCTTTACCTATGACAAAGTCCCGGGCTTCCCTTGCCCCCCATGCGGAGGTGAGCAAGGGCATGTGCTCCCGCAAGCGCACATCAGACATATGAGCGGCAATCTCACCGAGATCAATTTCTCGCAGTTGAACAAATTCAATCCTGTGTTCCAATTTGTCTTCCTTGCCAAAAACACCCTTGGCTCTTTTAGCCGACAGGCCCGAATTGATCCGCCAGAATCAACGAATGCACCGATCAACTTTTCCTGAGCAAGTCTTTGCAGGACCCGGGGCCGCACCCCCTTTCGGCACGCGGATCTCAGCATGTGGCAAAACCTTTGAACGGGGGCAGCATCTTTGTTGTCACCCTTTTTTCTTGGCAAATCTCCCCTCAAAGGCTAGGGGGCCAACATGTTTGATGATGATCAGTCCGAAATCCACCCGCTCTTTGCCGGCGCCCCCTCGACCACCGAGTTCAAAAAGCTGCGCAAACGTATCGTGCGTCAGGCCCGTGAGGCGATTGAACACTACGGTATGGTGGAGCGCCCCGCCGATGGCAGCACGCCAAAATGGCTGGTTTGCCTGTCGGGCGGCAAGGACAGCTATACCCTGCTGGCGGTGCTGCACGAGCTGAAATGGCGCGGGCTCTTGCCGGTGGAACTCTTGGCCTGCAATCTGGATCAGGGCCAGCCCGGGTTCCCAGCCACTGTGCTGCCTGCCTTTCTGGAGAAGATGGGCGTCCCGCACCGGATCGAATACCAGGACACCTATAGTATCGTGGTCGACAAGGTGCCGGAGGGGCGGACCTTCTGCGCGCTCTGCTCCCGCCTGCGCCGTGGTAACCTTTACCGGGTGGCCCGCGAAGAAGGCTGTTCAGCGGTGATTCTCGGACATCACCGCGATGACATTCTGGAAACCTTCTTTATGAACCTGTTTCATGGCGGTCGCTTGGCTACAATGCCGCCCAAACTGGTCAACGAAGAAGGCGATCTTTTTGTCTATCGCCCCCTGGCCCATGTGGCCGAGGTAGACTGCGAAAAGTTTGCGAAAGCAATGGATTACCCCATCATCCCCTGTGACCTATGTGGCAGTCAGGATGGGCTGCAACGCCAACAGGTCAAACAGATCCTCGACCAATGGGAATCAAACAGTCCCGGACGCCGCCAAGTGATGTTCCGCGCCCTGACCAATGCCCGCCCGTCGCATTTGCTGGACCCTAAATTGTTCGATTTTGTGGGGCTTGAACGCAAAACCAGCACTGAAACAGCAGATTCAGACGAGATTCCCCTTCTGCGTTAACTCCGGAGTCAGAAACAGACCTCTATTCTGCCCGAGCACTCCTGCTTTAGGCGAAAGGTCTGAACATGACAAAATCGAATTCCGGTCTACTCAACCGAATTCGGACGAGATTGGCTCCAGCGCTTTTTGCGCCGCCTATTCTTGCGTTCTTGCCTGCCCTTACGCTCGCGACCTTCTGGCTTGGCGGTGAAGCGGCCCTGCTTTGGGTGGCCCTGGGTATCCCATTAGTCTTTGCCGCTTTTGGCGGTTTTTCCAGCCATGGCCGCAACTTTGCCCCGCGGGACAGTGTTACCGGATTGATGCTGCGCGAAGGTTTTGAGCTGGAAATGAAACGCATCGTCGAAGACTGCGCCGCAACCGAGCTGCGCTCGGCACTTTACTACATCGAAGTGGACGATTTCAAAGAGCTGATCACCCGCGAAGGTCAGGATGCTGCGGACAGAATCATTCAAAGCTGCGGCGAACGTATCGCCAGCACCCTGCGCAACGGCGATACCGTGGCCCGCATTGGCGATAGCAAATTTGCCATCTGCCTGACCCCGGTGCTGCAGTTGGATCTGGAAACCTGCGTACAACTGGCCGGCCGTATTCAGGCCGCCGTGGAAGAGCCGATCTCATTGGATGGCACCACGGTCTATACCTCCTGTTCCATCGGTTTCTGCCTGAACACCCGCGCGCCCAGCAAACAATATAGCGACTGGACCGCTGCCGCCGCTGCGGCGCTGAGCGAAGCCCAGCAAAACGGCCCCTCCGGGATCCGGGTCTTCTCCGCTGATATGCACCAGCGCAGCAAGGCGCGGGGCAGCCTGCGCGAAGAGGCCGCAGAGGCGCTGGAAGCCGGTCATATTCTGCCCTGGTTCCAGCCGCAGATCTGCACAGATACAGGCCGGGTTTCCGGCTTTGAGGCCCTGGCCCGCTGGATGCATCCGGTACGTGGCCTGATTCCCCCAGCCAAATTCCTGCCCGTGCTGGAAGAAAACGGCCTGATGGAACGGCTGAGCCAGGTGATGCTCTATCATTCGCTGACCGCGCTGAATGCCTGGGACGCTGCTGGCCTCAAAGTGCCCGCCGTTGGCGTCAACTTTGCCACCCAGGAGCTGCGCAATCCCAATCTGGCAGAAAACATCAAATGGGAGCTGGAACGGTTTGACCTGCCCCCGGCCCGCCTGTCGGTAGAAATCCTCGAAACCGTGATGACCGATCGCCCCGATGATGTGGTCACCCGCAATATTGCCGCGCTCAGCGAGCTGGGTTGTCACATCGAGCTGGATGATTTTGGCACTGGCCATGCATCGATCTCGGCTGTGCGCCGTTTCAATATCTCCCGGATCAAGATCGATCGCTCCTTTGTGCTGCGCGCCGACCGGGATCCCGACCAGCAAAAACTGATCGCCGCAATCCTGACCATGGCCGAGCGTCTGGATCTGGAAACCTTGGCTGAAGGTGTGGAAACCGCAGGCGAACACGCGCTGTTGTCTCAGCTCGGCTGTGGCCATGTGCAGGGATTTGGCATTGGGCGCCCGATGCCCTTTGACCAGACTCTCGACTGGATCACCGCCCATGAAGCCAAGCTGCAAGAAGCCCCAGAAATCGGCCGTCACACCCGCTGATCCCAGCTTTTCCCTCTCCGGGGCGCATTGCCGCCCCGGTTTTCGCGATTCTGCTTGACCTTTGGGGCTCATCTCTGTTGAACCACCCTGTCATTCCCTACACGAGGTGGCAGTCCCAAATGGACGACCAGAACAAGAATCTCATTCTCGCAATCGCACTCAGCAGCCTCGTGCTTCTTGGGTGGATGTACTTTTTCCCACCCCCTGAGGTCGAGCCGGCTCCAGAAGCCCTGGCGACTGAGACAGCGCCCGCAGGCGCTGCTGCCAGCAGCCCCAGTGCCGTTGCAGCCGATGCTGTGACCAGCCAGCCAAGCGAAGAGGCCAACACCGCCTCTGATGCCCCGCGCGTCAGCATCGAATCGGACCGCATCACTGGAAGCATCTCGCTGCAGGGTGGTCGGATCGACGATCTGGCTCTCAAAGATTACCGCGTCACCAATGATGCGCCGGAAATTGTCCAGTTCCTCTCTCCTGTCGGAGAGCCGGATGCCTATTACGCCCTCTATGGCTGGGCGCCAGGCAGCGGATTGGCAGCCGAGGACGTCCCGGGTGCCAACACGCTCTGGAGCGCGCCTGCAGGCGCCGCACTGACCCCTGACACGCCCGTGACCCTGACCTGGGACAATGGCAAGGGTCTGACCTTTGCCCGCACCATCGCAGTGGACGAGGACTATATGTTCTCGATCAACCAGTCGGTCACCAATGCCTCTGGCGGCACTGTGTCCTTGGCCCCCTACGGCACCCTGGCCCGCCACGGTGAGCCAGCGGATATGAAGAACTTCTTCATCCTGCACGAAGGCGTCGTGGGCATGGCCGACGGTGAGCTGGCTGAGCTGGATTATTCGGACGTTGCTGATTTCGACATGGACCCACGCGATGGGTCACGTTCTGAGGTCAAGCAGGTCGAAACAAATGGCTGGATCGGTTTCACCGACCACTACTGGATGTCGACACTGATCCCGGCTCCGGGCCAGGCTTTCCGCTCTTCCGCCAAATACGACGAACGGCGCGACATCTATCAGACAGATGTAGTGCTGCCGACCGTGACCCTGGCGGAGGGTGAAACAAGTGAAGTCACCACTCAGCTGTTCTCTGGCGCCAAGGAATGGGCAACCATCCGCGCCTATGAGAAGGGCGGCATTGCTGGCTTCCTCGACAGCATCGACTGGGGCTGGTTCTTCTTCCTGACCAAACCGATCTTTGCGGTTCTGCACTGGCTCAATGCACTGATCGGCAACATGGGCTGGGCCATCATCGCCCTGACCGTTCTGATCAAGATCATCGTCTTCCCGCTGGCTTATAAATCCTACGCCTCCATGGCGAAGATGAAAGAACTGCAGCCAGAGATGGAGAAGCTGAAAGAGCGCGCTGGCGACGACCGTCAAAAGCAGCAGAAAGAGATCATGGAGCTCTACAAGCGGGAGAAAGTGAACCCCGCCGCTGGCTGTCTGCCAATCCTGATCCAGATCCCGATCTTCTTCTCGCTCTACAAGGTGATCTTTGTAACCCTGGAGCTGCGTCACGCGCCCTTCTTTGGTCCGTTCCAGGATCTGAGCGCGCCGGATCCGACCTCGATCATGAACCTCTTTGGTCTGCTGCCCTTTGCCGGACCCGCGCCTGAAAGCATCATGGCGCTGGTCTTTATTGGCATCCTGCCGCTGCTCTTGGGTATCTCGATGTGGCTGCAGCAAAAGCTGAACCCAGCACCAACGGATCCGACGCAGCAGATGATCTTTGCCTGGATGCCCTGGGTCTTCATGTTCATGCTGGGTGGTTTTGCTTCTGGTCTGGTTGTCTACTGGATCGCCAACAACACCATCACCTTTACCCAGCAGTATCTGATCATGCGCAGCCATGGCTATAAGCCGGACGTCTTTGGCAACATCAAAGCCAGCGTGAAGCGCAAACCAAACGCGGATCAGAAATGACCAAAACCGTTACAGATATCTGGCGCCACCCGCTCAAATCTCACGGGCGGGAAGCACTGGACAGCGTAACCATGATCGCCGGGCAAACACTGCCCGGCGACCGCGTCTGGGCTGTTGCTCATGAAAGCTCCAAGGCGGATGGGTCCGAATGGGCGCCCTGCGCCAATTTCTCCCGCGGGGCCAAGGCCGCTGGCCTGATGGCGATCAATTCCAAACTTGATGATGCCAGCGGCCAGCTCACCCTGAGCCACCCCGACCGGCCCGAGATCAGCTTTGATCCCGAAGCGCCCCAGGACCTGCAGCGGTTTCTCGACTGGGAAAAACCGTTGATGCCCGAGGGGCGCGCAGCCTCGGCCCGAATCATCCGCGTGCCTGGGCGGGGCATGACCGATACAGATTTCCCCTCGGTGACCCTGTGCAACTGGGCCTCCCATCGTGCAGTTGAAACCGCCATGGAGCAAGAGGTCTCGCCGCTGCGTTGGCGCGGCAACATCTGGTTTGATCTGGGCACGGCCTGGGCCGAGCATGATCTGATCGGCAAACAAGTCCAGATTGGTGAGGCCGTTTTCTTTATCCGCGAACGGGTGGTGCGCTGCCTGGCAACCACCGCAAACCCAGAGACCGGCGCCCGTGACCTCGACACGCTGAAGGCCCTGAATGACACCTGGGGTCATCAGGATTTTTCGGTCTATGCCGAAGTCATCACCGGTGGTGACATTCGCCTGGGCGATAGCGTAGAGGTACTGTGATGCAGATTTCATTCTCCCTGGCCGAAGAGCCTGACCAGATCACCGCTGAAAAGGGCCGCAAGCTGTTTGCGGGCGAATCCCTATTCGTCAAAGGTGTCGTCGCCATGTCGGGCCTGCCCGAAGCGGACCGCATGGAGGTCTGCTTTGCCGGTCGTTCCAACGTGGGCAAATCCACCCTGATCAACGCGCTCACTGGCACCAAGGGTCTGGCCCGCGCCTCCAACACCCCTGGCCGCACGCAAGAGATCAACTATTTCACCCAAGGCCCCGAGCTCTACCTCGTCGACCTTCCCGGCTATGGCTATGCCAATGCGCCGCTGTCGGTGGTGGAGAAATGGCAGAAGCTGCTGAAGCGCTACCTCTCTGGCCGCCAGACCCTGCGCCGGGCCTTTGTGCTCATCGACAGTCGCCATGGGGTCAAGGATGTGGATGAAGAGATCATGAGCCTGCTGGACAGCTCGGCCGTGACGTTTCAATGCGTGATGACCAAGGCCGACAAGGTTAAGATCAAGGACCGCGACCGGGTGATGGAACAGGTACGCACAGCCCTGGCCCGCCACCCCGCCGCCTACCCGGAAATCGTTCTGACCTCTTCGGAAAAAGGCGATGGCATTGCCACGCTGCGCTCCATCATCAGTGGTCTTGAATAGGTGATCCAGCGCCTGTTGTCATATGTCATGCTGCTGGCAATCGCCGCTGCCGGGTTGATCCCAGCAGGGTGGATGCCTGCCCATGCCAGTGACGGCAAGGTGCTCTTGGTGATCTGTACCACTGACGGCGTCGAAGAACGCTGGGTTGATATGGGTGAGGGCGAACCTCAGCGCACGCCTGCTGATCAGATGGATGATCGCAGCTGTCCTTTTTCTGCCCTGACCACCCATGCCGACCTGGCCCAGAACACACCTGTTGATCTGGCCCTAAAAACGCCTCAGCGTGCCCGCTGGGCGCATGAAGGCTTTACCCATCATTCTGCCGGGTTCCACTGGCGCTATGATGCCCGTGGGCCGCCTGCCCTCTCCTGAACTTCAAGACATCTACGTTTTTACGCCGCCGGTCCCGACACAATCGGTGCCTGGCGCAGTTCTTGATATGGAGAGATCCCCATGGCGACCAGCCAACCGCAAGACGCGGGCCAATCGCGCTCGCTCACTGAAAAGTTCTATTTTGCCGCCTGGCGCTGGCACTTCTATGCCGCGCTATATGTCATCCCCTTCTTTGTCACCCTTGCCGTGACCGGGTTGATGATGATGTTCATCACCCAGTTTGACGGTCGGGATGGAGAAACCATCCAGATCACCAAGGGCGAGACCGCCCTCAGCATCACCGAGCAATCCGACCTGGTGCTGGCCGCCCAGCCTGGCACAATTGCCGAATGGATCGGCCCCAAGGCCCCGGATCTGGCCGCTGTGTTTCGGGTAAAAACCGAGGCTGGTCAGCGTCTGGTGGCGCTGAATCAATACACCGGTGAAGTGATCGAGGTCTGGGACCGCCGCGCTGGCTGGTATGATTTTGCCGACAACATCCACTCTGATCTGCTGATTGGCACCGCTGGCGACCGGATGATCGAAATTGCCGCCGGGCTGGGCCTGGTACTGGTCTTCACCGGTCTCTACATCTGGTGGCCGCGTGGCAATGCGATGTCTGCCTTTGTGCCAGACCTGCGTTCCCGTGGTCGCGCCCTGTGGAAAAGCCTGCATGCGGTCACTGGTTTCTGGATTTCCGCCCTGCTGGTCGTCTTCCTGATCTCCGGTCTCTCCTGGACCGGCGTCTGGGGCGGCAAGATGATGCAGGCCTGGAGCACCTTCCCGGCTGAGAAATGGGACAATGTTCCGCTGTCAGATTCGGTGCATGCCGATATGAACCACGGCTCCACCAATGATGTGCCCTGGGCGCTGGAGCAAACACCGATGCCCGCCTCCGGCTCCGAGGCCGGGATCACCGGCATTCCGGAAGGCACCGCCGTCAATATCGACAGCCTGGTCTATCTGGGCCGTATCTTGGGGATGGAGGGCCGCTTCCGCGTTGCCTATCCCGGGGGTGAAGGTGGTGTGTGGACCATCAACCGCGACAGCATGAGCAGCGATTCGGATGATCCCTTTGTCGACCGCACCATCCATATCGACCAATACACCGGCAAGATCCTCGCCGATGTGAAATATGAGGATTACTCCTGGGCCGGTAAGGCCATGGCAGTGGGCATTCCTTTCCACATGGGGCTGATGGGCACCTGGAACTTCCTCCTCAATGTGGTTTTCTGCCTCTCGGTGATCTTTGTCTCACTCTCCGGTCTGGTGATGTGGGTCAAACGCCGTCCGGCAAAGGCTGGCCGTCTGGCGGCACCACCGCTTCCCGGCGATATGCCCTTTTGGAAAGGCGCCGTGTTGATTGGGCTCTTTACCTCCATGGCCTTCCCGCTGGTTGGCGCAACGCTGCTGGTGGTACTGGCCTTTGATCTGCTGATCCTCAGCAATATCCCAGCGATGAAGCGCGCCCTCAGCTGACCCGATTGGCTCCCTACTCATCCCTCACCGAGGGGGGGCCTGGGGTTGGTGGCGCCCTTTGCGTCCCTTGAGGCGCGACTGACCCAAAGCCCCGCAGAGCCTAGACACCTCTGCGGGGTATTTTGCGACCTGTGTTGGGTCTAGAATTTGGGTTTCAGACGTGCTGCGCGCCGTTCACTTCGATCTCGGAGCCAGAAATATAAGAGCTTTCCTGCGAGCAAAGGAAATAGATCGCCGCCGCCACTTCTTCGGGCTGGCCAAGGCGCTGCATCGGCAGTTTTTCAACAATCTTATCGGTTCCTGGCGACAGGATGGCGGTTTCCACCTCGCCCGGTGCGATGGCATTGACCCGCACACCAAGCGGGCCAAAATCATGCGCCATTTCACGGGTCAGCGCCGCCAGCGCCGCCTTGGAGGTGGCATAGGCTGCGCCTGCAAAGGGATGCACCCGGCTGCCGGCAATCGAGGTCACATTCACCACCGAGCCCTTTACCGCTGCCAACTCATCCTTGAGCCCACGCGCCAACACCACCGAGGAAAAGAAATTGACGTGAAAAACCTTGCCCCAGGTCATCAGATCTGTGTCAAGGGTGCTGAGTCGCTCTCCCTCGGGGCCTTTGGGTGAGATCCCGGCATTGTTCACCAGCGCATCCAGCTGGCCACCCAGTCGCTCTTGAATGATCCCTACGGCGTTGATGGTATCGCTTGGGTCCGACAGATCCAGCTGCACGTGATTCTCGGCACCGCCACCCCAGGGGCATTCCTCGGGGAAGGGTTGGCGGGAACAGGTGATCACCCGCCAGCCTTCGGCATTGAACCGGCGCACGGTGGCATGGCCAATGCCGCGACTGGCCCCCGTCAAAAGCAATGTCTTCTGGCGCATGGCGAGATTTCCGTCCGTTTGTGAGCTGTGCCGCGACCCTATCAGCCCGGGCCAGAGCTGCAATCGCTATGTGACACGCCATGTCGCACTTGGCAGCGCGGGCGGAAGCGCGTAACACCAGACGCCAAGAGGACCCTGAGCCATGAAGAAACAAGATATGAACCGCGATTGGATTGCCACAGCCGAAACCCTGTCCAGTGCCCTGCCTTACCTGCAGCGCTATGACGGGGCCATTGTTGTCATCAAGCTGGGTGGCCATGCCATGGGCAGCGATGAAGCCATGGAAACCTTTGCCCGCGACATCGTCTTGATGCGTCAGGTCGGAGTCAATCCGGTGATCGTCCATGGCGGCGGGCCGATGATCAATGCCATGCTGGCCAAGCTGGATATCCAGTCCGAGTTTGTGAATGGCAAACGCGTCACCGACCAAGCCACCATGGAAGTGGTGGAAATGGTGCTGTCAGGCGTGGTGAACAAACGGATCGTGCAGGCAATCAATGCCCAGGGTGGCCGCGCTGTTGGCCTGTCCGGCAAGGATGCCAATCTGATCACCTGTGATCAGGCCGATGCCGACCTTGGTTTTGTTGGTGCCCCTGCCGAGATGAACCCACAGGTGCTGCATGACCTCTTTGAAAAACACATCATTCCGGTGATTGCCCCCATTGGCGCCGGTCACACCGGCGAGACCTACAATATCAATGGCGACACCGCTGCCGGGGCCATTGCCACCGCGCTCAACGCGGATCGTCTGCTGCTGCTCACTGATGTCTCCGGCGTCAAAGATGCCAGCGGCGAGGTGGTGACCGAGTTGAAAGCCGCCGATGTTGAGCGGATGACAGCCGAGGGCGTGATTGCCGGCGGCATGATCCCCAAGACCGAAACGGCGCTAGCGGCTGTGCGCTCGGGCGTGCGGGCCTGCACCATCGTTGATGGCCGGGTCAAAAACGCCGTGCTCTTGGAACTGTTCACCGATCACGGCGCTGGTTCAATGATCCGCGCCTAAGACGGCAGCGCCCCTTTGGGTCGCTGATAGACCCTCGGGGGCGTTTTTGCGTCCCTGAGGCGGCCTGCGCCTGCTAGCATTCCCGAACGTGACCACTGACGGGGACTATGATGACGGCCTCTTCTTTTGCCTCTGCCAACCCGCAGCCTTGCTATGCCCGTATCGCAAAGGCGGCGCAGGTGCCGGGGCTGATGATCTATGGTGCGCTGCACCCGGCGAAGCAGCCGGTGGCATTGCTCACATCCGGTACTTTGGTGCTCCTGGGCACCGGCGAAGGGTTTTGGCCCATTTTCTCTCGTTCACGGGAATATGTGGAAGCACTGCCTGATCCCGTCGACCAATGGTCCACCCGCGTCATCAGCGATTTGGCAACAACTCTGGGCGCCAAGGCCTACTTCCCCTTTGACGGTCCGCCATATGTCCCCTTTGTGAACTGGGCGCTGGCCTCTGGGAGCGCCTTCACATCCCCGTCACAAATGTTGGTGCATGATGAGGTCGGCATGATGATATCTTTCCGGGGAGCCCTGCATTTCGATCAAAGCTTTGACATACCCCCTCCGGTTTTGGCACAGTCTCCCTGCGCGACCTGCACAGCCAAACCGTGTCTGACCTCTTGTCCGGCACGGGCTCTGGTTGACGGCGGCCCCTACGATTTGGCAGCCTGTCACCATTATCTTGATACCCCAGCCGCTGCGCCCTGCATGACCGAGGGCTGCATCGCTCGACGCGCATGCCCGCTGAGCCAGGGCGCCAAACGTTGCTTTGACCAAACCGCACATCACATGAGGTATTTTCACCAATCATGACCCGCACCCTGATTTTGACCCGCCATGCCAAATCCGCCTGGGATACCAATTCGCCTAGCGACCACGCCCGCCCTCTGAACAAACGGGGCCGCAGATCAGCGGTCGCCTTAGGAGAGTGGCTGCGCCATAATAATCAGATCCCAAATCAAATCCTCTGCTCGTCGTCGCAACGCACCCGCGAAACCAAGGCGCTGATGCAGTTGGACGCCGCCACTACCTTTATCGAGCGGCTGTATCACGCCAGTTCTGAAATCATCTTTCAGTCCCTGCGCGAAGCTGAACAGGACAGGGTCCTGCTGCTCAGCCACAACCCCGGCATCGCTGCCTTTGCCCACGCCATTGTCGCCAGCCCGCCGGATCACAACCGTTTTGATGACTACCCCACCGGCGCCACCCTGGTGGTGCGCTTTGACATCGACAGCTGGAGTAAGCTGAGCTGGAGTTCCGGCAGGGTTTTGGATTTTGTGGTCCCGCGCGAATTACTTGGCGAAGAGGTCAGCGCCTAACTGCGACAAACCAACGCTCCTGCGGGGCAGGCTTGTAGTGGTTTCATGCCTGCCTGGCGTAGCCTAGGTGTGACACGCTATCAGCCTCAGGAGTTTCTCAGAATGCATCGCCGGACCCTATTGTTCACTGCTGCCGCCCTGCCCCTTGCCAGCCTGCCTGCGCTGGCGGGACCAGTGGAGCCGTTGCTGGTCATGAAATCCCCCACCTGCGGCTGCTGTACGGCCTGGGTTGACCATCTGAAGCTCGCCGGTTTCGCCACCGACACCCGCACCGTCGAAGACGATCAGCTTTGGAGCATGAAATCCCGTCTGGGTATCACTGCTGAGCTGTCCTCCTGTCATACTGCACTTGCCGGAGCCTATGTCGTTGAGGGCCATGTGCCGGTAGGCGACATTCAGCGGCTTCTGACAGAGCGGCCAGATGCGCTTGGCCTGACCGTTCCTGGCATGCCAATTGGCTCACCCGGTATGGAAATGGGCGGTGAAAAAGAACCCTTTGAAACGCTTCTGATCAAACCTGATGGATCAACCGTGGTCTTTGCCCAGCATTCCTGACGCGGTTGCGGCACCTCCAAATGTGAAAAGGCCGGGCGAGATGCCCGGCCTTCTTGGTTTTCATTGCTTTCGACGGTCCTTAATGGCCGAGGATCTGGCTCAGGAACAATTGGGTGCGTTCGCTTTTTGGATTGTTGAAGAACTCTTCTGGTTCGTTCTGTTCCACAATCTGGCCCGCATCCATAAAGATCACCCGGTTCGCCACCTGACGGGCAAAGCCCATCTCGTGGGTCACGCAGAGCATCGTCATGCCCTCTTCCGCCAGTTCGATCATGGTGTCGAGCACCTCTTTGATCATTTCGGGGTCAAGCGCCGAGGTCGGCTCATCAAACAACATGATCCGCGGCATCATGCAGAGGCTGCGGGCAATCGCCACGCGCTGCTGCTGACCACCGGACAATTGGCCAGGGTATTTGTCGGCCTGTTCGGGGATCTTCACCTTTTCCAGGAAATGCATCGCCCGCTCTTCAGCCTCTTTGCGGGGCGTCTTACGGACCCAGATTGGGGCCAGTGTACAGTTTTCCAGAATGGTCAGATGTGGGAACAGGTTGAAGTGCTGGAACACCATACCCACCTCGGAGCGGATCTTGTCGATGTTCTTGAGGTCATTGCTGAGCTCTGTCCCATCCACCACGATCTTGCCCTGCTGGTGCTCTTCCAGCGCGTTCAGACAGCGGATCAGGGTCGACTTCCCGGAACCCGAAGGTCCGGCGATGACGATCCGCTCACCCTGATTGACGGTGAGGTTGATGTCGCGCAGCACGTGGAAAGACCCGTACCACTTGTTCATATTGTTGATTTCGATCGCAACCTCATCCGAGACTTGCATCTTGGAGCGGTCGATTTGACGGTTCGTTGCCAGTTCAGACATATGTTGAACTCCTTAACGGTGGCCGGTCTGAAGCTTGCGCTCCAGATACATGGAATAGCGAGACATGGAGAAGCAGAAGACAAAGAACATCAGGGCGATAAAGCCATAGAGTTCCCAGACAACGCCGTTCCAATCGGAATCTGCGCGGATGGCATTGGACAGGCCCAACGGATCCAACAGACCGATCACCGACACCAGCGTGGTGTCTTTGAACAGTCCGATGAAGGTCGAGACGATGCCCGGAATGGAGATCTTCAGTGCCTGTGGCATGATGATCAGACGCTGTGCTTGCCAATAGTTGAGACCGAGTGAATCGGCCCCCTCATACTGACCGGTAGGCAGCGCCGCCAAACCGCCCCGGATCACTTCGGCCATATAGGCAGAGGCAAAAAGGGTCGCCATGATGATGACTCGCATGATGATGTCAAAATTCGTGCCGGGAGGCATAAAGATGTTCAGCAGGGTTGAGGCCACGAACAGCAGCGTGATCAGCGGAACCCCCCGGATGAACTCGATAAACCCAACACAGAGCGCCTTGACGATCAGCAGGTCAGACTGACGGCCAAGCGCCAGAACGATGCCGATGGGCAGCGAAAAGCCAATCGAGACCACACCAATGGTCAGCGACAACATCATGCCGCCAAACTTACGGCTATCTACCGGTTCGAGACCCACAGGAATGATATCTGCCAAAGCACCCGCCAACGCCGAAGCGAAAAAGCCCCACCACAGGACGGCGACCACAACAGCGGCAATCAAGCCAATCAGCTCACCCGTCTGTTCTGTCAGGAATTTGTAGACCAGAAAGGCCAGAACAAAACCGGCCAGAACCATAACTGGAGTCCAAACTGACCCACCCCAAAGCAACAAAGGCATCAGGAAGGGGTAGAGGCCGGTGAACCACATCATCTTAGCCGGAACCTTGTCCGAGTACAGAATAGGCAGCAGCGCAACGCCAAGCAGGATGAAGGCAGAAATCGGACGCCAGTAGTGTTCGGGCGGGTAGAACCCCATGAACAGCTGCACCCAGCGATCCTGAATTACCCCCCAGCAGGCACCAGAGAAATGACCTTCACGTCCCAGCTCCGCCAGGATTTCCCGGCAGTTCTTGAGCGATGTGGCATTCCAGGTCGGAGACCAGGCCCAGGGAACAAGGGCTACCAGAACAAAGTAGATCAAAGCTACAGCAGCCAGTGTCAGTATCGTGTTCAACGGTGTTGAAAACAGGTTGACCCGCATCCAGCCGATAGCGCCGACGGAAGAGGCCGGTGGGGCCTGTTCCGGCAGCATCTCAGTGCGGACAAATGAAATATCGCTCATATTACCGCTCCACCAGTTTGACGCGTTCGTTGTACCAATTCATGACCCCCGAAATACTCAGCGAGATCGCCAGATAGATCAGCATGGTCAGCAGAACTGTCTCCAGCTCACGACCCGTCTGATTGAGGGTAATCCCCATCAGCGTGCCGGTGATATCCATGTAGCCAACCGCAATCGCCAAGGATGAGTTCTTGGTCAGGTTCAGGTAGTTTGAGATCAAGGGCGGGATAATCACCCGCATTGCCTGTGGCAGAACCACCAGCGACATGATCTTGCCAGGGCGCACACCCAGGGCAGCTGCCGCTTCGGTCTGACCATGGCTTACCGCCAGGATGCCTGCACGCACGATCTCTGCAATGAAGGCCGCTGTGTAAAGCGACAGCGCCAGCCACAAGGCAATCAGCGAGTTTCGAATGTGGATACCACCTTCAAAGCGCGGGATGCCTTTTTCCGAAATGGCCGGATACTCGATCTCTACCGCGCGCCCCTCCGAGAACTCTGCCTGGATAACGGCAGCTGGAACAGTCTTGTTCTCTTCGCCTGCAGTGTCAGATTGCCCAAGGTCCGCAATAAAGGAATCCACGCTGGATGCGGGTACTGCGATCAAGTTGCAGCGCCCTTCCTCAAAAGCGGTCACAGTCGCGCTACGGTTAAAGTAGTTGCGGCGTTTGATTGCGATTTCGTTCTCTTGCAAAAACCGGAGCCCATTGAGGGAGGCCGCTTTGCCACTGCTGTGGCAATAATCGATTTTCCCGATTTCATCGCTAAAGGCCGTCAGATTCTGCGCATTTGCTTCACTGCGTGCAACAAAAACCTGCTCGTTACTACTCGCGAAGGCGGAAATGCCAAAATAGGCCACGATTACAGGCACCAAAAAGACAGCCGTGGAGATCAGAAAGATCCCTGGACGTTCGCCGGTGCTTTCTTGAATTTTGTCCGCACGTCCGCGTAGACGTGAAATCGCAAAAATCGAAAGCCCCAGCACAACAACCAAAACCCAGCCCAGATCAGCGGGTACAGGACGCGGAACGAAAATACCTTGATTGGAGAAAGCTGTGCTCCCCATCAGGCTCATTGTTGCGTCCCCGGCCTTAAAGGCCCGTGGCGGATCCATGGTTTCGATCATCACCGCCATGGTGAAAACGATCCACAACAGCACCGGTACGTTGCGGAAAATCTCAACATAGATCGCTGTAAGGCGCGCGACGACCCAGTTGTTCGACAGGCGCAGCACACCAATGAGCACCCCCAGAACAGTGGCGGTGATGCAGCCCAGGACGGCAACAACCAGCGTGTTCAACAAGCCAACAAAGGCGGCCCGCAGATGGCTGTCGCGCGAGGTATATTCAAGCAGGCGTTGATTGATATCGTAGCTCGCAGGTTCCCCCAGAAAGCGGAAACTTGGTTCTTTCCCAAGTGTCGCCAGGTTCTGGGCCGTATTGCTGACCAGCGCGCCAAGTAAGAGAAGAAATCCGATCAATGCGATGATCTGGATTGTCATAGACCGGTACCGGGTGTCGTAAATCAGCATCGATAGCCGAAACGACTCCTTCGGTGGGTCAGTGAGAGTTGTCATGACCTAGTGATCCCCGTGGCTCATAGATCTCCCATACGGCGGGGTTGGTTCCCTGCTCGCGTCAGATCTCAAGCGTTTTTTGGTTGGATAGTGGTAGAAAGAAAAAGGGCGCAGGATGTCCTGCGCCCCTTCCTAGCAGATCTTAGCGGAAAGGAGGCGAATACAGCAGGCCGCCTTTGGTCCACTGAGCGTTCAACCCGCGGGCCAGACCGATTGGAGTGGCTTCACCGATGTTGTCGGCAAAGACTTCACCGTAGTTACCGCCAACGGCGATTGCGTTTTTGCCCCAGTCAGCAGAGAGACCAAGCATCTCACCCAGGGTGCCTTCGGACCCCAACAGACGGTTGATTTCGGGGTTGTTGGTGCCAGCAGCCATCTCAGCGATGTTTGCCGAAGTAACACCCAGCTCTTCAGCAGAAACCAGAGCGTTCAAAGTCCAGCGAACAACGTCGCCCCACTCGTGGTCGCCGTGACGAACCAGCGGGCCGAGAGGCTCTTTGGAGATGATTTCGGGCAGCAGAGTGTGCGCGTCAGGTGCTTCAAAGGTAGCACGGGTTGCGGCCAGACCAGAAGCGTCTGTTGTGTAGACGTCGCAGGCGCCAGCAAGGTACTGCTGCTGTGCTTCGGCGTTGGTTTCAATTGGCACCGGCTCATAAGAGATGTTGTTGGAGCGGAAGAAGTCAGCCAGGTTCAGCTCGGTGGTGGTACCGGTCTGAATGCAGACAGTCGCGCCATCGAGTTCTTTGGCCGAAGAAACGCCCAGCTCTTTTGGAACCATGAAGCCCTGACCGTCGTAGTAGTTCACGCCGGTGAATTCAAACTTCAGGTCAACATCGCGCGAGAAGGTCCAGGTGGTGTTCCGGGCCAGCATGTCGATTTCGCCGGAGGCCAGCGCGGTAAAGCGGGTCTTGCCGGTTGTTGGAACGAATTCAACAGCGTTTCCGTCGCCCAGTACGGCCGCAGCAACAGCGCGACATACGGCAACGTCAAAGCCTTCCCATTCGCCGCTCGCATTTGGAGCCGCAAAACCAACCAGACCGGTGGTCACGCCGCAGTTCAGTTTGCCGCGGGCCTTTACGTCGTCCAGAGTGCCAGCAGCTGCTGCACCAGCGGACAGACCGGCAATGGTCAGCGCGCTCAAAAGTACGGTATTTTTCATTGTTACCTCTTCCTGATGTTCCACCTATTGCGGTGGTTTTTATTGCCCGGCTCGCAAGAACCGGAAATGGTTTGAAACCGGGCAGAACCCTATTTCGTACAGCGAGTTTGGTCGCATTCATCAACAAACGTCAAGTGTGAGATCATGAAATTCGATGTCCGCATAGCGTACTCTTTACTATTCGATACAAAATTTCCGATCCGGGAACAGTGCCGCAATTTGCTGTCTTAACAGCTGATGTCGTAGAAATTTTTGGCGTGAAAAAAGGCCTCTCGCTTCAGCTCTGCTGTTGCTTTGGCCTCGTCATCGACGCCCCACTGCTCTTCCTGCCAGGTCTCATCAAGACGCGAAATCTGCCAAATATCATCCGCTGTGCGCCAATTTTGGGCAGTTGCAAAGCCCAATACCAGCGATCCGGACATTGACACCAGATCATGGAAGGCTGCGAGCTGAAAATTGTTCAGTGCATGGACCGCCTGACGCAAGACCGCCAAGGCCGCCGATTCCTGGCTGCGATGCTGCAGCCCCTGGCGGGGTTCCAACCGCGCTCCAAAGGTCTGCTCGGCCCAGTCCAGCGCCGGGTCCCATTGTGCTGCCTGACGCGCCACCAATTCCTGCGGCGTGTCGGCGCGATAGCATAAAAGGTCCGAATCGCCGTAATCTGCCAGCATGTCAGCGACTTCGGCATGCTGATTCGCGACCTTGTCGATGGCGGCATTGGCCGAACGCGTGAAAGGCATTGATTCAGGGTTCACCCCCTCGACCTGCGCATCCCATTCCGCCGCAATGGCCTCGGCCATGGCGCGGCTTGGCAGGGTCAGCGGTGCCTTGGCCGGAGTTTTCACCCCGCGGCCGTCCAGCTGCACCGTAAACCCGCCGCCGCTCTCGACCGCTGTGGCCTCTTTCCAAAACCGCTTTTGCTTCCAGTCACTCATCTCTCATGCCTTCCAGATCTGCTGCAGCAGGGGCGCCAATTGGTCAAAACTGCTGATGATGTGATCCGCGCCCAGCCCTGCAGCCGGGTGGTAGCCCCAGTCCACCGCAATGGTATGGACCCCCGCAGCCCGCCCCATATCTATGTCAAAACTTGTATCGCCAATCATCACCGCATCGGCGGGCGCCACACCGGTCTCCGCCAGTGCCGTCAAAACCATCGACGGATGCGGCTTGGAGGGGTGATGATCCGCCACCTGACGCGTTACAAAACACTCCAACGCATGGGCCGCTATCAGCGCATCCAATCCCCGCTGAGACTTTCCTGTTGCCACCCCCAGGAGATATTCCGGCACCGCATGCAACGCTGCGAGGGTCTCGGCGGCGCCTTCAAACAGCGGTGAATGCCCCGCCCCCAATGCCAGACGTTTGTCCATATAGGCGCGCTTGTAGCCCTCAACCAGCTGATGCTGCACAGCAGGTCCTTCTGCCGGGGCCAATTGCGCCATGGCCAGCGGCAGCGACAGTCCCACAATGGACAGAATCGCCGCGCGGGAGGGCACCGGCAGGCCCGCACCCTCAAAAGCCAGAGTCATGGCCGAAGCAATGGCATTCTGGCTATCCGCCAGGGTGCCATCCACATCAAACAGGATCAGCCGCAGGTCTGCGCTCACATCAACCCCTCAAAGGGGTCATCCGCCGCCAGATCTTCGGTCCAGCCAAAGGTCTCCCAGCTCTGCTTCATGTGATCCGGCAACTCTGCCGTCATCACCACGTCCTTTTTGGTTGTCGGGTGTTCAAACACCAAACGGCGCGCGTGCAGATGCAGCTTCTTGCTGATCACCCCGCCCAGCTGCGCCCCCCAGCCATCGCCCAGGTTCTCCTGACCCGAGCCACCATATTTGCCATCGCCAATGATCGGATGGCCGATCTCCGCCATATGCGCCCGCAGCTGATGGGTCCGACCGGTGACCGGCTCCATCGCCACCCAAGAGGCCCGCCCCGCGACCCGGTACAGGGTCGCATAATAGGTATGTGCCCGTTTGGCGCCCGGCGTTCTGTCGATCTCGCTGGGGTGCACGGCGATCATCTTTTCGCCTTCCCCGCCGGCCCCATGCCCTCCGGCTTTGACCAGCCCAGCCTTGATCTCGCCGAGGTAGGGCGTGGGAACACCAGCAACCAGCGCCCAGTAGATCTTGCGGGTGTTGCGATGGCGGAAGGCTGCGGTCAGCGATTTCGCCGCCAGCCGCGTGCGGGCCAGCACCAAGACACCGGATGTGTCTTTGTCGAGACGATGCACCAGGCGGGGCTTTTCCTCGGCGTCAAAGCGCAAAGCATCTGCCAGCCCATCCACATGTTTGGTGGTGCCACTGCCGCCCTGCACCGCCAGACCAGCAGGCTTGTTCAGAACGATGACATCGTCATCCTTGTAGATCACGCAGGAACGGATCATTTTGGAATCCGCCTCAGAGATCTTAGCGATACGAGGCGCTGCCGGTTTCAGGTCTGAATCGGCCAGTGGCGGCACCCGCACCACCTGACCTGCAGCAACCCGTGTATTGGCCTTGACCCTTCCCCCATCCAGACGCAGCTCACCTTTGCGACACATCTTCTCAATGCGGCCCTGGTTCACATGCGGAAACAGCCGTCGCAGCCAGCGATCAATCCGCTGGTCATCATCCGCCTCGGCTACGGTAATCATCTGTACGCCGCTCATGCGAACACTCCTCTTGCGAGCCAGAGGCCCAGAAACAATCCACCAACCGACAGGCCAACAGAAAGCAAAATATAAAGCGCCGCCTGCCCAAAGGCACCGCGCTCGATCAGATTGGCACTCTCCAATGAGAAGGCCGAAAAGGTGGTGAAACCACCCAAAAGCCCGGTCATCACCAACGGGCTCAGATGGGTCAGCCCCTTTTGTGCCGCACCCACCACAAATACTCCCATCAAAAAGGAGCCAATCACATTCACCGTCAAAATGGCGATCGGAAACTCCTGATGGCCAAACAAGCGCAAAACTCCCAGGCCAGCCAGGTAACGAAGCACCGCCCCGCAGGCGCCGCCAAGGGCGACCAGAGATACCGTTGAAATCATCAAGGGTCTGTGGCGTGAGCAGGCAGAGATGTCAAGTTTTAGCCGCTATGCAGCAAGGGGTGGCTTCCCCAACCCGCAAAATCCTGAAACCATGGTTCGCGAAACCGCGACTGCGAGCACCTGAGGAAAACAAAAACCTACAATCGCTGCATAGATCTGCTCAACAGGGGCAAGTTGAAAAAATTACAGTCCAAATTGGCGCCCCATATTGAAGCCGGTGACAAAGACGCCCGCTACCTCAGCCTGTTGTTTTGCACCACCAAAACAGCCCAGGAATTTGAGACCCGGCGCAAACAGCACCTCAAAGAGCTCGGCGCAGAACAGCATATATCCGCGCTGTTGGATCTGGCCTGGATGCATCGCCATGGCGATGATGGTCACGACCAAAGCGATCTGAAATTCCTGCAGTTGATGACCGCCGCGGCGCTCATGGGCGACAATGACGCCTTGAAACATGTCAAAACCTATATTGCGGCCCGAATGGAATGGGAGCAATTTCCACTGCCCCCTGCAGATCAGGCGAAGCGTCGGGCCGCAAAGGCAACGATAAAAGGGTAACCCCCAAGCCCAAAGCACCATCCCCAAGGGAAGCCCCTTGGATATCATCTTTCCCAAAATATTCCCGCCGGAGGCCAGGGCTTTCCGCCCCGGAAAGCCCTTCCAACCTGTTTCACCCTATGTGTTCCTCTGCAGCCGGAGCTTGGCAAAATACTCCGAACGGCGTTTCAGCTCGCGTTCAAAGCCGCGCTCTACCGGCTGATACAGCACCGGGCGGCGCACCCCCTCGGGGAAATAGTTCTGTCCGGAAAACCCATCCTCCGCGTCATGGTCATAGGCATAGCCATCGCCATAGCCCTGCTCCGCCATCAGCTTGGTGGGCCCATTCATGATATGTTTTGGTGGCGGCGCCGATCCGGTTTCCTTGGCCAGACGTCGGGCCGCCTTGATGCCGACATAGACCGCGTTGGATTTTGGCGCCAGCGCCAGATAAACAGCGGCATTGGCCAGGGCCAGCTCGCCTTCGGGGCTGCCAAGCCGCTCATAGGTGTTCCAGGCATTCAGACAGACCGTATTGGCCTGCGGATCGGCAAGACCAATATCCTCGGTCGACATCATGGTCAGACGCCGGGCCAGGAACCGCGGATCTTCGCCACCTTCCAGCATCCGCCCCAGCCAATAGAGCGCCGCATCCGGATCTGAACCGCGAATGGATTTATGCAGGGCAGAGATCAGATTGTAATGCTCATCGCCGGATTTGTCATACTTTGACGCCCGCCGCATCAGCCGTTTGGCCAGCGCCTCGCGCCCCAGGGCTGCTTCGACCTGCCAGGCCGCGACCTGTTCGATCAGGTTCAGCAAGGCCCGGCCATCGCCATCGGCCATTTCCTGCAGCGCATCCCGCGCATCCCCGGTCAGGGGCAGCGCCCGGCCCAGTTCCTGCTCGGCCCGCTGGGTCAGACGTTCCAGATCCGCCAGTGACAGGCGCTCCAGCACCAGCACCTGCGCCCGCGACAACACCGCAGCGTTCAGCTCAAACGACGGGTTTTCGGTGGTCGCCCCCACCAAGAGAATGGTGCCATCTTCCATGTAAGGCAAAAACCCATCCTGCTGCGCCTTGTTGAATCGATGGATCTCATCCACGAACAACAGCGTGCCCTGGCCATTTTGACGCCGGATCTTGGCAGCCTCAAAGACCTTGCGCAGATCCGGTACACCAGTAAAGATCGCCGAGATCTGCACAAAATGCAGATCGGTTTCCCGCGCCAAAAGCCGCGCGATGGTGGTTTTCCCCACCCCAGGAGGACCCCAAAACACCAGCGATGACAGAGAGCCGGAGGATAGCATCACCCCAAGCGGTGCCTCCGCACCCAGCACCTGTTCCTGGCCAATCACCTCTGACAGCGATTTGGGTCGCAACCGGTCGGCCAGCGGCTGGTTCACCTTGGCTCCAGTCTCGCCTGCATCCGTTTCATCGCTGTCAAAGAGATCTGCCATGGTTCAGCGCCGCATATGCAGGCTGACCCGTTGACCACGGCGGTTCAGGTCAAAACGCAACCGGCGGCCTGCCTGCTCCAACAGGGTCGGCACATCTTCCGAGGCCGTAACCTCTGCGCCATTGATCGCCAGCAGAATGTCCCCCGCCTTCACCCCCGCGCGTGCCGCATAGGGACCGGGATCCAACACCGCGACGCCAGTGGCCGAAAGCGGCAACTGCAGGCGCACGATGGCAACCGGGTTGATCTGACCCACGGTCAACCCAGGCAAAACGCTATTCTCATTCAGCACCAGCGACTCTGCGGGTGGCTCATTGGGGGCGACAAACATCTCGACCACCAGGGTCTCGCGCTCTTCGCCGCGCAGCCGCGTCACCTGCGAAGTCCCATCCAGCCCCGCTACCGACATGCGAAACACCATCTCCGAGGGGGAGTTCACCACCTCGCCGTCCACTTCTGTAATCACATCACCAACCTCAAAACCGGCCTTGGCAAAGGGGCTTTGGGGATGCAGTTCAGAAATCACCATGCCCTCGGGCAGTTCCATCCCCAAAGAACCAGCCAGATCCGCATCCACAGGCTGACCGGCCATGCCGGCCCAGGGCCGCTGGAACCCCTCGGCCCCGGCGCGGGCCTGTTTGACAAATTCGCGCACCAAATTGGCCGGAATGGCAAAGCCGATCCCATTGGAGCCGCCAGAACGGCTGAGGATCCGGGTATTGATGCCAATCAGATCGCCATTCACATCGATCAACGCGCCGCCAGAGTTGCCCGGATTGATCGGCGCATCCGTCTGGATGTAATAGCCAAAGCCCTCGCCGGAGGCAGTCCCGCTGCGCGCCAGCCCCGAAACGATGCCGCTGCTGACGGTCTGGCCAACGCCAAAGGGATTGCCGATGGCCAGGGCCAGCTCGCCCACTTCGACCTCATCACTGTTGCGCAGGTTCAGGAATGGCAGGCCAGAGACCTCTTCCAGCTGCAGGATCGCCAGGTCGCTGGCCTGATCCGCCAATACAACGCGGGCCTCGTATTCGCGCTTATCCGTGGTTACCACCCGGATCTCGGTCGCCATGGCCACCACATGGTAGTTGGAGACGACAATGCCATCCTCAGAAAGGATCACCCCTGAGCCAAGCGAGCTTTCCACTCGCGGGCGCGGATTGGAAAAATTGCGGAAGAAATCGTCAAAGAAAGGGTCATTCATAAAGGGCGAGCGCTGCTGTTGTTGGCGCACGATCTTGGCATAGATATTCACCACCGCAGGCGCTGCCTGTTTGACCAAAGGCGCAAAGCCCAATGAGATTTCAGCCTGGGACTGCGGCACACGGGTCTCGGCAAAGGCCGGGCTGGTTGGCGGAACAAACAGGCTTAGCACCAAGGCAAAAGCGAAAGAGGCGGAACATACTGCGCGGATCATGATTTCTCCGAGGATTGGGTGCCTTCAGGATATGCGGAGACCGGGCAGAGATTGCAAGGATTCTGCTTGGACCTCCGACAAGCTTTGCAACAGCGCCGCCCCAAACTGTGACAGGACGGGACGGCGCAGTACCTTTGGTTCTAACCAGCCATTTGCGCAGGCAGCGCCCGGCGGACCTTTACCGCCTCGGCCAGTTTATGCAGCTCCACCACGGTGTCATCCCAGCCGATGCAGCCATCGGTGATCGACTGACCATAGGTGAGCTCCCCCTGTCCCAGATTCTGACGCCCGGCGACTAGATGGCTCTCTACCATCACCCCGGTGATGCGCTGCTCGCCTGCGCGCAGCTGGGTGCCGACATCCGCCAACACGAGGGGCTGCTTGGCCGGATCCTTGTCGCTGTTGGCATGGCTGGCATCGATCATCACATGGCCGCGAATGCCGTCCTGTTCGGCCTTCTGGCAGGCCGCATCCACAGACTCCGCGTCATAATTGGTACCGCCACCGCCCCGCAGGATGATATGGCAATCGGGATTGCCGCTGGTCGCTGCAATCGCCGCGCGGCCGTTTTTGGCTAGGGCCATGAAATGATGCGGATGCGCCGAGGAGCGCACCGCATCAATGGCGATCTGCACATTGCCACGGGTGCCGTTCTTGAACCCCACGGGGCAGCTGAGTCCCGAGGCCATCTCGCGGTGGATCTGGCTCTCGGTGGTGCGTGCGCCAATGGCGGCCCAGGCCATCAGATCCGACAGGTATTGTGGCACAGCGGTATCGAGGAACTCGGTGCCGACCGGCAGGCCCATCTGGTTGATATCGAGCAAGAGCCTGCGCGCCATCTCCAGCCCCTCGTTGATGCGGAAGGAGCCATCGAGCCTGGGGTCATTGACCAGCCCCTTCCAGCCGCTGATGGTGCGGGGCTTCTCGAAATAGACCCGCATCACCACTTCCAGCTCACCCGCCAATTCATCGCGCAGAGGCTTCAGCCGTTCGGCGTATTCAAGTGCGGCCTTGGTGTCGTGAATGGAGCAAGGCCCGACCACGACGATCAGGCGGTCATCTGCGCCGCGCAGCACTTTTTGAATATCGGCGCGGCTATCCAGAACTGTCTTGCTGGCCAGATCATTGCTGGGCAGTTTCGCCGCCAGTTCATCCGGCGAGATCAACTCCTGCATATCTGTGATGCGGAGGTTTTCGATTTGGGTGGTCATGGTCCTAAGGTTCCTTGCGGGAGGCCCCGGAGCGTGGCGGCGGATACAAAAAAACCGCCATCTGCTGAGGGCGGTTGGTGTGGTATCTGCTTTTGCGTGCCTATGTCATCTGCACGCCAAGACCCCTCCGTCCGCCTGTCGGCCCGGATAAAAATAAAACCAGATTGCTGCATAGGTTTGGGTCATGTCGGCGACGCTAGCGGAGATTCGGCGGGGTGTCATCAGGAAACTTAGTACTGATTTTCAAAACTGTGCTAGCCAAGCTTGGAGATCACTTCGACATAAGTACACGTCTGCTTTGAGCCCTTCTTGATCGATGCTGCGGCTTGCAGGAATGGCTGCTATGTCGTTTTTCGGGCTGCCAGCCAACAAAATTAGCGAGATGGGCGAGGGTTCTGCCTCCAATGATCAACATCTCAGGTGGCAGGTTTCACGCCGACCAAAGGCGACTGTGCCATCCAGTCCTGTGCGGAATTGACCAGATTTCTTGGCCCGTCCAAGAATACCGTTTTAGCCTCAACAGCCTCGCGCATAGTCATGTCCCCCAACCAAAGCGCAACGAGGTTCGCGAACGTGGCGGTGAGGTAGACGTCAACATCGTGGCCAGGATCCGTGGGGCACAGATCAACGGATGAACCATTCGCAATGACCCACCAAGAATTAAGATCGGTACGGTCAGATATCTGCACAAGAATTGCGGTTTCGCCATCCGGCAAGGCTTGGGTATTCAGTGTTCGATGAAAGTCCCACATGAACCCGCCAACATCACAATCCTGCGCTGCAATGCTGCGTTTGCGCCACCGCATTCCCCAAACCGCCATGGCTTCGACGATTGGCCCAAGCTCCCTGCCTGAGCGCGTCAGTTTGTAGTCAGCCGCTTGGCCAGTCGGAGCAGATTTGCGAATGATGATCTCCGCCGCTTCCAATGCTTTGAGCCGTTTGCTGAGTAT
The DNA here is from genome assembly GCF_039971195.1 of Pseudophaeobacter sp. Classification (GTDB taxonomy): domain Bacteria; phylum Pseudomonadota; class Alphaproteobacteria; order Rhodobacterales; family Rhodobacteraceae; genus Pseudophaeobacter. The sequence goes on along the minus strand of NZ_JBDWPJ010000041.1, from coordinate 8,896 downwards.
CGAAGGAGACATGCGCGGGATCGCCTTTTGAAACCCGCCGAACCGCGTCGTGCCCAGAAATAATTCGCGCAACAATAGCAGGGTCCACTTGTCCCCTAGGATGTCGGCAGACGCCATCGCGGGGCACAAACTCCCCGAAGTGTTCTTTGTTTTGCTTTCCATTGACCGAGCATACGCCATACGAGGGTCTTGCGGCTACTACGGATTCTGTAGCGGTTTAGTACGGAATGAGAAGTATCCCCCAAATCGCGACACGCGCACCCTAGTCCCAAGTCCGAACTTGCGGGCGTTTCTTTTTAAGGGAGTTTGGCATGGGCCGCTCAATTACATTTATCTACGGCATCGCTGTTTACGTCATTTTCTTGGCGACGTTCCTCTATTCTATTGGATTTGCTGGCAATGTGCTGGTGCCCAAATCCATTGACTCCGGTGCGCAAGGGCCAATCGTTGCTTCGCTTGTGATCAACTTATCGCTGTTGAGTATCTTTGCGCTTCAACACAGCATCATGGCACGCCCTGCCTTCAAGCGCGTCTGGACCAAAGCTATTCCAAAAGCCGCCGAACGCAGCACCTACATATTGATGACATGCGTTGCTCTCATCCTAATTTTCGTTCTTTGGCAACCGCTTCCAACACCGGTGTGGGACGTCCGCAACACGGTCCTTGGCGCTGTTTTGATCGGACTGTTTTGGGTCGGCTGGCTGATCGTGCTGGCATCAACCTTTATGATCGATCACTTTGATCTGCTTGGCCTGAAGCAAATTCATGCACATCTGAAAAAACGCCAAGCAACGGAACCGGGGTTTGTGAAGATCGGGTTTTACCGGCTGGTTCGCCATCCCATTATGACGGGTTTTCTGATTGCCTTTTGGGCCGCGCCAACCATGACGGTGGGGCATTTGTTGTTCGCATTAGTGACCACAGGCTACATAGTCATTGCGGTTTTGCGCTTTGAGGAAAAGGACCTGATTGCCCAGATTGGGGATGACTACGTCACGTATCAGCGCGAGGTCCCCGCATTTATTCCCGGTATTGGGCGGGGGCAGTAAAATGACACTGGACCCAAAACACTTGCGCCACATTCAATCTTTTACAGAAGCAGAAACGCCCAGTATTCTCGACCGGCAACTGCCCTTGCGAAAGCACTACCATAGTACTCCCGACGCAGCATGGGTGCATGACCATGCCAGAACTGTTGATGCCCAAGTTCCCGCAGGTCATCCGCTCCATGCGCATGTGGTCTGCGGTGAGGGGATCCCGGTCGATCTGCCCGTGTCGGTCCACAAAGCTGTTGGAGGCGAAAGCGACTTTCCTTGCCCCGGCGAAATCCTTGCCGCTGCCTTGGCCAGCTGTCTTGATACGGCCATCCGCATGATTGCCAATCTCAAGGGGATCACGTTGAGCCACCTCGAAGTGACAGTCAGCTTTGGTGCGGATGTACGTGGAACCTTGATGACAGGCGACAATGTGCCCGTCGGGTTTCAAACCGCTCAATTGAAAGTCGATCTGCAAACAGAGGATGACCTGTCAAATCTCCACCTAAACGCGCTAGTCGACGCGGCGGAACGAAGTTGTGTCATTCTGCAAACACTGCGCGCTCCTCCCACAGTGGAAATTGAACGCCGTTTTGATGATCTGGTGAACCTGGGGGCGGCCTGAGAACTGGCTAGGAGATCCTCAACAGCGGACCTTAATACTTGTTAGTTGGATGGCAGCTTCGTCCGAATAGCAGACCTTAAAGGGTTTTCACAATCAGCTGTTTCATCAATTGCCAAAGCCTGGCTTTGGCAGCGCCCGAACTGCCCCTTCGGTTCGGACGCCTGCAGCTATAAGAATTCAAACAGGAATATGAGAAGAACAGAGGCTGAACTAGGTTTGTTGAAAACCCAAGTCTCGTGCCAGCTTGAGGCCATGCCCGGTGTCGAAACTCCGCTCCATCTCTTGTGCAGCCTGCTTTAACGCCGTGAGGCTTTCATCATCACCAAGCGACTTGGCCTCGACCAAGAAAAACTCATAACACTCACTCTTGTTGACAACCCTATGCACCAAAATCCCAAGCCATTCCTTCGAAGCTCGTTGTAACGCGCCAAGCCCACTAAGGAGTTCTCGAGAATAGGTCCCATGGTCAAAGTTCTCAATTGTATGCATGACCGAGAAGAAGGCTTCATCAAACAAGAAATCATCGCGAAACAGCGAAAGCAAAGGCTGGATTATGCGAGGCGAATTTGGCTCTGCCAAATCAGCCAAAATGTCTTCAAACGCCTTAATGCAGAAGTCTTCTCTGTCCAGCTCTAGTCTCAGCAGCTCTATGGATTTCGTTACATCCACCAAGTCTCAATTCCATCTATAGTGTCACTTCACCCTAGTTGAACTACCCTCACGCGCTATCATTTCTCTGATTTCCTACCAGGCTGGAGAAATAGACGCCTCTTTCCCAACAAAAAGCCCCCGCTCCAGTGGAGCGAGGGCCATACCGTCTAACGATGTCAGATGGTCTTATTCTGCGTCGTCTGCTTCGATTTCTGCAGCAACGCGGGCCTTGTCGGCGGCGCCTTTGGCAGCAACGTCCCGGTCGACGAATTCGATGATCGCCATAGGCGCCATGTCACCGTAGCGGAAGCCCGCTTTCAGGATGCGAACATAGCCGCCCTGACGGTCTTTGTAGCGTGGGCCAAGCACGTCAAACAGTTTGGAGACATACTGGTCTTCTTTGAGGCGCGCGTTGGCCTGACGACGGGCGTGCAGGTCGCCGCGCTTTGCCAGGGTGATCATCTTTTCGATGATGGGGCGCAATTCTTTTGCCTTGGGCAGAGTTGTTTTGATCTGCTCGTGCTCGATCAGCGAGCCAGCCATGTTTGCAAACAGGGCCTTACGGTGCTCATGAGTACGGTTCAGGCGGCGGTAACCACGTGCGTGACGCATTGTTGAATTCCTTCTTTCGCGTTTTTGCTTTGTCTGTCAGCCGATGCGTGTCAGCTGATCTCCTTGGGGCAGGTGCCCGGATCGTCCCCGCCAGTGCGGGCATTGATTAAGGGCAGACCAGGGCCTGCCCTTATATGCGGTGTGGTCAGAGGTTCTTAGAACGTGTCTTCGAACTTCTTGGCCAGATCTTCGATGTTGTCCGGTGGCCAGTCCTCGACGTCCATGCCGAGGTGCAGACCCATGCCAGACAGCACTTCTTTGATCTCGTTCAGCGACTTGCGGCCAAAGTTTGGCGTGCGCAGCATTTCTGCTTCGGTCTTCTGGATCAGATCGCCGATGTAAACGATGTTGTCGTTCTTCAGGCAGTTTGCCGAACGCACAGACAGTTCCAGCTCGTCCACTTTCTTCAACAGAAGCGGGTTGAACTCGAGACCATCGTCTTCGTCCTGACGGTTGGCCGACTCGGGCTCCTCGAAGTTGACGAAGATCGACAGCTGGTCCTGCAGGATGCGTGCGGCATAGGCCAGCGCATCATCTGGGGTCACGGAACCGTCTGTTTCGATTTTCAAAGTCAGCTTGTCATAGTCCAGCACCTGGCCCTCACGGGTAGGCTGCACGTCATAGGAGACCTTTTTCACCGGCGAATAGATTGCATCGATTGGGATCAGACCAATGGGTGCATCTTCTGGCTTGTTCTTATCGGCAGAGACATAGCCCTTGCCGGTATTCACGGTGAGTTCCATGAACAGATCAGCGCCATCATCCAGGTGGCAGATCACGTGCTCGCGGTTCAGAACCTCGATGCCCGCACTTTCAGAGATGTCACCAGCGGTGACAACAGCTGGACCCTTGGCATTGATCGACAGGCGCTTGGGGCCTTCGACTTCCATGCGCAGGGAAACACCCTTGAGGTTCAGGATGATGTCGGTGACATCTTCGCGCACACCGGCAACGCTGGAGAATTCGTGCAGAACGTTGTCGATCTGTACGGAAGTGATCGCAGCGCCCTGCAGCGAGCTCATAAGAACACGACGCAATGCGTTGCCAAGCGTCAGGCCAAAGCCGCGCTCAAGTGGTTCGGCAATAATAGTTGCCTGACGTGCGGGATCGTTACCCGGCTTTGCTTCAAGCTGTGTTGGCTTGATCAGCTCTGCCCAATTTTTATGGATCATGCAGTCCCTCCATTCCTGTCTGTACCTCATGTCCGAAGGTGCAGACGCCCGAGGTTTAAAATGACGGACTGGGGCCCAGCAAACAAGCGGGGCCCCAGCGTAAGTCTTGACGTCTTAAACGCGACGACGCTTTGGCGGACGACAGCCGTTGTGCGCCATTGGGGTTACGTCGCGGATCGAGGTGATGTTGAAACCGATTGCGGCCAGAGCGCGCAGGGCAGATTCACGACCGCCACCGGGGCCCTGAACTTCAACTTCAAGAGTTTTAACACCGTGATCCTGGGCTTTTTTGCCCGCATCTTCGGCTGCCATCTGAGCTGCATAAGGAGTCGACTTACGCGAGCCCTTGAAGCCCATGGAACCCGCAGAGGACCATGCAATTGCGTTACCCTGAACGTCAGAGATCAGGATTTTGGTGTTGTTGAACGAGGAGTTCACATGCGCCACACCAGTGGCGATGTTCTTACGCTCTTTTTTCTTTGTACGAGTCTTATCGCGTGCCATTGATCAAACCCTCCCTTACTTCTTCTTACCAGCAATGGCCTTTGCAGGACCTTTGCGAGTGCGAGCGTTGGTGTGGGTACGCTGACCGCGAACGGGCAGGTTACGACGATGGCGCAGGCCGCGGTAGCAACCAAGGTCCATCAAGCGTTTGATGTTCATCTGAACTTCACGACGCAGATCACCTTCGACGGTGAAGTTTGCATCGATGTACTCACGGATGGACAGTACTTCGGCGTCGGACAATTCGTTAACGCGACGAGCCGCGTCAATGCCTACGGCTTCGCAGATTGCGGCAGCCGAGGTGTTTCCGATTCCGGTGATATATGTGAGGGCGATAGGCACCCGCTTAGCAGCGGGGATGTTTACGCCGGCAATACGTGCCACGTGTCACTTTCCTTTTCGTTGCGGTTCCGTAGCTCCAGAACCTTTTTTCACAACGCTTGACCTTGGCCATTCAGCCCTACAGCCCAGCATTTTGAGGTGGTCATGTAGACAAAAGAATCCGCCCACATGGAATCATCCCGCGAAGGGATGGGCTTGCGTATGAGGATTTCAACAGAGCGTCAACCCGTCATTGGGTTAACAGGCGGTTTTTCCTCAAAGCATGGGCTTTTCAGGCAATTGGCCTCATCGGTTGCAGTTGTAAAAGCGCAGTGGCTCATCTTCACCCAGGAAAATAGTCACCTCGCCGGGGCTATAGGGGTCCAGCAGGATCGAAAACAGCTGTGGCATGATATAGGGGCCAGGTTCTTCGCAATATCCGACATGGGTTGTGACCTTTGCTTCGCTCCAGTCAAACTTCAGCGCCGGCTCAAAACTGCAGTTATATTCGATTGAGCCATATCCGGTTTCATCCAGAAACATGCCGCCTTGGCTCGCAAAATCGAGATCCCCATCCGGGTTGGCGGCGATCATTGCGCAGCCTTCCAGATCATTGACGTAAATATCGTTGGACAGGGCTGCCTGGGTCGAGGCGATCACCAAAAAGCTGGCAAATAGAACGCGCATTCAGAATTCCTCAAATTTTGGATCCCTACCTAGATACCTCCCGTTCTCCGCTGAGCTTCCTGTTTTTGCACATACTGCCGCTGGTTGCGACCTGGTCGTGACCTACTCGCAACATCTGCGACAGAGGCCCAAACAAAAATGGGAAGGCCAAAAGCCCTCCCATCTTCAAAATCACATGCAGATCAGAGCGAGGCTAGCCCAGAACCTCGGCAATCTCGGCCTGGACCTCTTCCATAGACTGCAGACCGTCTACGGATTTGAGCTCCCCTTTGGCGTAGTAATAGCCAATCAGCGGCGAGGTTTTCTTGTAATACTCGGTCAGGCGGATGCGCACCGAAACTTCATTGTCATCCGCGCGCACCGGCTTGCCTGCGGCACGGGCCTCTTCGGCCCGATTGACGATCCGCTTGACCAGAACCTCATCATTGACCTGCAGTTCGACAACCGCATCCAGCTTGAGACCGGTTTCGGCCAACAAAGCCGCCAGAGCATCAGCCTGCCCCAGCGTGCGGGGAAAGCCATCAAAGATGAAGCCGCCTTCGGCACCCTCGGCGATCTTTTCCCGGATCAGACCAATCACGATCTCATCGGTCACCAATTCGCCCCGGGCGATGACTTCCGCCACCTTCTTGCCCATCTCCGAGCCATTGGCCTGCGCTTCGCGCAGCATGTCACCTGTGCTGAGCTGGGTCATGTTGCGGGTCTCGACCAGATAGCTGGCCTGGGTTCCCTTGCCCGCACCGGGCGGTCCCAAAAGAATGATATTGGTCATCGACGCGACGGCCCCCGTTTTGCACGCTTCTTGTTGCGCCCACGCAGCTGGCTCTTCTCGATGAGCCCCTCATACTGATGCGCCAGAAGATGGCTTTGCGCCTGCTGAATGGTATCCATGGTCACGGAGACCACAATCAGAACCGAGGTGCCGCCAAAATAGACCGGGAAGGCAAACTGACCGCGTAGAACTTCGGGCAGCAGGCAGACCAGCGCCAGATAGAAGGAGCCGAGCACCAGAATGCGGTTCACCACATATTCGATGTATTCAGCGGTTTTCTTGCCGGGACGGATGCCTGGCACAAACCCATTCTGGTTCTTCAGGTTATCCGCCACATCCTCGGGCTTGAAAGCCACGTTGAAGGTGTAGAAATAGGCAAAGAACACGATCATCGAGGTAAAGAACAACAGGTAGAGCGGCTGACCGGGGCCAAAGTTGGCCAAGAGCCAGGACATCACCGGACCATTGGTTGCCCCAGAGGAGAAGGCAGAAATCGTGGTTGGCAGCAGCAGAAGCGAGCTGGCAAAGATCGCCGGGATAACGCCTGCGGGGTTCACTTTAACCGGCAGATGCGATGAGCCACCATCATAGACCTTCATGCCAACCTGACGACGGGGATACTGGATGTGGATCTTGCGCAGCGCACGCTCCATGAAGACCACAAACATGATCACTGCGATCACCATCAGGATCACACCGATGATCACTGCAGGGCTGATGGCACCGGAACGACCGGAGGCAAAGAACTGCGCAATAGAGGCCGGAACCTCGGCAATGATGCCAACAAAGATGATCAGCGAAATACCGTTACCCAGACCACGCTGGGTGATTTGCTCACCCAACCACATCAGGAACATGGTGCCACCCACCAGGGTGATCATGCAGGCCATGCGGAAATACATGCCCGGCTCGGTTGCCAGATCACCGGCTTCCAGAGACACAGCAAGGCCGTAGGCCTGGGCCGTCGCCAGCGCCACGGTGCCGTAGCGGGTGTACTGGTTGATTTTCTTGCGGCCCTGTTCGCCCTCTTTTTTGAGCTGTTCAAGCGCCGGGACCATCGAGGTCAGCAACTGGACAATGATCGAGGCCGAAATATAGGGCATGATCCCGAGGGCAAAGATGCCCATACGGCCAAGTGCGCCACCGGTGAACATCGACACCATGCCGCCAATGCCCTGCCCCGCCGCTTCCATAAAGTTCTGAAGGGCGGCTGAATCGATGCCAGGAACCGGAATAAAGGTGCCGAGGCGGTAAACGATCAAAAGGCCAAGCGTAAACAAGATGCGATTGCGCAGATCCGTGGCTTTGCCAAGTGCGGACCAGCTGGTGTTCGCTGCCATTTGTTCTGCTGCTGATACCATGAAATGGGTCTCTTTTTGCGAAAACGCCGCCCGGAGCCCTTTTCCGGCTCGGACGGCGTACTGGAAAACTGATGACCTATGTAAGCGGCATTTCCGCCGCTCACAAGGTGTTACTCAGCTGCGGCTGCTGTTGCCACGGTCAATGCGCCACCGGCCTTTGCAACTGCTTCAACAGCAGCGGCAGATGCGCCTGTGACGGTGATGTTGGCTTTTGCGGTGAGCTCACCTTTGGCCAGAACGCGAACGCCGTCTTTTTTGCGGCGGATCAGACCGGAAGCCACCAGGGTGTCTTCGGTGATCGAGGCTGCGTCCAGCTTGCCCAGGTCGATGAATTTCTGGATCAGGCCCAGGTTCACAACAGCAAATGCCTTGCGGTTTGGCTTGTTGAAGCCACGCTTTGGCAGACGCTGGTACAATGGCATCTGACCACCTTCGTAGCCATTGATCGAAACACCCGAGCGGGATTTCTGACCTTTGATACCACGGCCACCCATTTTACCCTTGCCGGAGCCGGGACCACGGGCAACGCGCATGCGTTTTTTGGAGGCGCCTGGATTGTCGCTGAGTTCGTGAAGTTTCATTTCGCTTCTCCTTCGCCGGATGTGATCCCAGAAGCGTAAACAGGATCAACCACGGCATGTCTTTAGATATATGATTCCATGACCCCAAGAGGCCACCGCAGGCATATAGCCGCCCAGCCCGAGTGGATCAAGCCCCAAGCGGCGTCAGGCAGGACAACTTAACGTTGGCCTGCCTTTTTGCCCCGTCCCTTGGGTATCCCCAGCACCCTGAAAAGACAAACGCCCCTGCAGATGCAGAGGCGCTTGATCGACCCAAAACCGAGGGAGGAGGGCTCTGATTGGTCGAATTACAGATGGTAGACGTGTTTGCGGGCGATATCCGCGATATCGCAGCGGCGCACACCGATATCTGCCAATTCACGGTTGGTGAGCCGGGACAGCTGCGCATAGGTGCGTTTGTACTCGCGGTTCATGGCCCAATTGGATGCCACCCGCGTCGCAAAGGCGCGCAGACGGAGGATCGGGCTGAAGTCGATGCTGTTTTGAACAAATGCCAATTTGGTATTCCTTATCTCCGGCCGGGACCCATTTCCCCGCCCTTTTCAAACCTGTTTAGGTGTCTCTGAAATAAAGGAT
>NZ_JBDWPJ010000040.1:0-3174 GCF_039971195.1 Pseudophaeobacter sp. | reverse complement strand
CCCCCCCACCCTTCCAACCCTTCTACCTAATCCGCAGACCAAAACTGACGCAGCAGATCCGCCACCTCCTTGGCATGGGTGATCGGCAACATATGCCCCGCACCTGAAACCACATCACAGCGGGCCTGCGGCAAGCGCCGTGCCAGGCCTTGGTTGATCAGTGCCATCACCGGCTGGCTCTCACCGCCGCTCAACAAAAGAACCGGCAGGGCCACAGCATCCAGCGCGCCCGGCTGCAACAGCCCCTTATCGTCCAGGTAGAGCGCCCCAAAGCTCTTGGGCACCGCCTTCATGCCGCGCACCATTGCGCTGCGGGCCGCTTCAGGCATCTGCGCCCATTTTGGTTTTCCCGTGCCCCACATGCGATTGAAAAGACGCGTTGCCTGCTCCACCTCGCCTGCCCGCAACAGATCATTAAACGGCGCCTCTTCGGCTTCCAGTACGGCCTGAAGCTCCGGCGCCTCCAAACGGGTCACAGCAAACAACACCGGCTCAATCAGGGTCAGGCTTCTGACCAGACCGGGTCGCGCCTGCGCCATGCGCAGGGCCACAGTGGCGCCAAAGGAATGGCCAATCAGATCAACCGGGCTCGCTTCGGCCTCCAGCAGCGCCAGCCCGGCCTCCACATTGGCCGTCTGGAAATCCCCGTCACCATTCCAGTCCGGACTGCGCCCATGGGCATACATGTCAAACCCAGTGAGGGTGATCTCCTCTGTGAGCTCTGAGGCCAAGCCACGCCAGGCCCCGGAATGGGCCAGCGAACAATGCACCGCCAGAACCCGGCGAGGTCCCGCGCCAAAATTGCGGGAAAATATCTCGCTCAAACTGCTATCCTTCATCTCTGACTCTTTCGATCACTCAACCAGCAAGGTGCTGTTCAAGATCCTCGATCCGATCCTGCCCCCAGAACCGCGCGCCGTCTTCTGTGACATAGAACGGCGCGCCAAACACACCGGCCTTTACGGCATCCTCTAGGTTTTGCGCATATCTCTCTGCGCCGGCCAGGAGCCCGCTATCCGCCAGCGCGGCGTCAAAGCCGGCGCTTGTGAGACAGGATTTGATCACCTCATCCTCGGCAATATCACGCTCTTCGGCCCAAACTGCCTTTAGCAGCCCATGCACCAGCGCCCCCATATCGCCTCCCCCTGCCGATTGCGCCGCGATAATGGCATAGGACGAAGGCGCTGCATTGGTCGGCCAATGGGCCGGCTTTAGGTTGATCGCTAGCCCGTTCTTCTTGGCCTGGCGCTGCATTTCGATCACCCGGTACTCCTGACGCGAGACATGGCGGTCTTTCGGCGGGGTGCCACCGGTGCTGCCAAACAGTGCCATGATGTCCAGCGGCTTGTAATTGATCTGGGCATTCTGTCGCGCCGCAGCAGCCTCCAGCCGGGTCCCAGCCAAGTATGCATAGGGCGACAGGGTCGAGAAGTAAAAATCGATGGTGGCCATGGTGGTTTTCTCCCGCTTAGAACTAGGCTGGAAGCTACGCACATGTTAAGCGATGAGCAATATCACGAATCTGTCACATAGCCATTGCTGAAGGGGATATCAGCCAATGCCGACTTTGAACGAACCCAAGCTTATCGCTGGGAACGCAAACCTCCCGCTTGCCAACTCTATTGCCCGCCGGATGAGCATGCATCGCGGTGTCGACCAAGGACTGGTTGATGCCCGCGTCGAACGCTTCAACGACGGCGAGATCTTTGTTGAGGTCTACGAGAACGTGCGTGGCGAAGATATGTTCATCATTCAGCCGACCTCCAATCCGGCCAATGACAACCTGATGGAGCTGCTGATCATCTCAGATGCGCTGCGCCGCTCCTCTGCGCAACGGATCACCGCGGTGATCCCCTATTTTGGCTACGCCCGGCAGGACCGCCGTACCAAGGCGCGCACGCCGATCTCGTCAAAACTGGTGGCCAATATGCTCACCGGGGCCGGCATCGAGCGGGTTTTGACCATGGATCTGCATGCTGCACAGATCCAGGGCTTCTTTGATATTCCGGTGGACAATCTCTACGCCTCGCCGATCTTTGCGCTGGATGTGAAAAACCAGTTCAAAGACCAGATGAGCGATCTGATGGTGGTCTCTCCGGACGTGGGCGGCGTTGCCCGCGCGCGGGAACTGGCCAAACGCATCAACGCGCCCCTGTCAATCGTAGACAAACGCCGCGAAAAGCCCGGCGAGATTGCCGAGATGACCGTCATTGGCGATGTCAGCGACAAGATCTGCCTCATAGTGGATGACATGTGCGACACCGCCGGCACACTGTGCAAGGCGGCCCAGGTGCTGCTCGACAACGGTGCCAAGGAAGTCCACGCCTATATCACCCACGGCGTCATGAGCGGCCCTGCCGTTGAGCGCGTCTCCAACTCGGTGATGAAATCACTGGTGCTGACTGATTCCATTCAGCCCACCGAAGAGATCCTGAACACACCCAATATCCGCATCCTGCCCACAGCACCGTTGTTCACCCAAGCGATCCTGAATATCTGGCACGGCACTTCGGTATCCTCATTGTTTGAGGACAAGACCCTGATCCCGATCTACGAGTCGCTTTACTCAGGCGGCGTCTAAGCTCGCATCAAACCCATAACATAGGCCCCGCGCAGCGCTCTGCCGGGGCCTTTTTGTTTTAAGTGGTGCGTTCTTGACGCACAGCATCGTCCAGAACGCCTGAAACAATTTGCTGATCAAGCCGGGCCCAGCTGAAGGGCCGGGCCGCGCCTGACCTTCCCCGCAGGAAAGCGCTTTGCACCTTCTCATGGTCAGCCATTTCCCTAAAGCCTCTCGAGGCAGAGTCACGCCTGCGCAGCCGCGACCGCGCGCTGGTACAGATGCCAGGTGGTATGGCCCAGGATTGGCAGGGTAAAGATCAACCCCAGAAACCCTGGCACCAGCGAGACCAGCATGGAGAGCGAGACAATCGCCGCCCAACTGAGCATGACGCCCGGGTTCTGCGTCACCACCCGGATCGAGGTCAGCATGGCGGTGATAAAATCAACCTCGCGGTCCAGCAACATCGGCATGGAAATAACTGTCACCGAAAACAGAAGCGCCGAAAAAAGGGCCCCGGCACAGGTGCCTATGGTGAGGAAGGTCCAGCCCTCGAGGGTGAAAAACACGATTTGCAAAAACCCATCCAGATCCGAAAAAGAGGCATCCTGTAG
>NZ_JBDWPJ010000039.1:0-8301 GCF_039971195.1 Pseudophaeobacter sp. | reverse complement strand
TCATCTTGCCCAGCTCGCGCATCTTCAGTGCCACTTCGCCTTTTTTACCAACGGCGGCGACCCGGATGGTCTCCAGCGCGTTTTCATCCGAGGCATCGGCGATCTGCCCGAGGTATTTTGCTTTAAGATCGTCCATGACGGTCCCCTGAGTTTGAGCTTAGGCTCTGCTACCACAAGAGAGGGCGAAAGCAAGGGGCCGTGGCCCTGCAGCGCCAAGATGCCGAAGGGTTATGGCGCAATGGCTGCGCTCCTAGCGGCGGCGAAAGTGAAAGCTCTGATCTGGCGTCCCGGTAAAACAGCGTGGCACCACCGGGAAAGTCCGGCTGAGGAAATAGGCATAGGTGCCCTGGGGGTATTCCGCCGAGACGGTAAAGGCGCCGTTGCACCGATCGAGGTTTCCGGCCCCCGCGACATAGGTATAGTCCTGAATGAAGGTCCCATCGTAGCGTCCGTCTGGCGCCTCGCCACCGGGGCGGGTTCCGGTCTTAAGCCGATAGGAGGAGGTCATTTCCCGCACGCCGCCTGAATTGCCCGTCAGCGCATAGATCGGAAAGCCATCGGCGGCATAGCCAATCAGCGGTGAATGACTGTCCGGGGTCCAGCCCAGCATCTCGGTCAGCCCGAGGGGGACCCCGTGGTAGTGATAGGTGCCCTGCGGCTGCACATGGGCGTGGTTTGCATCCAGCCCCAGCGCAATGGCTCCTCCCAGGGCGTTGTAGTCCCAGCCAGAGTTGCGATCGCCCTGCCAGAACTCTGCCGCCAGGGGATCAAAGACCACCCCATCGACGGAAACGCCAAAATTCCAGCCCATCACCAAGGGCGTGATCCGGCCTGCCTTGGTGGGGTTCAGCGGCACCTGCAAGGAAACCCGCTGTTCAGAGATCCGGTTGGGATTTCCGCGATTGGGGAACCGCCCCACCAGATGGTCCGGAATACCATTGCCAACAATGCGCAGGGACTTGCCCCGCTCGCTCACCGAAACCTCATTGGCTCCGGGATTGACCGTGGCAGGCACCAGATCGAGTGTGCCTGCGCGGGTTTCATCATGGTATCGCGAAGGTGGCCCGCTCTGGGCTCCGCGCGCGCCGCCGGGACCTCCCGGCGGCTTGGGGCCAGGGGCGCGTCCCTCAACCATGCAGGCCGAGACGACGGAGACCAAAAGGATGATGGCAAATACACGCACAGATACCCCGAACATAAATCTCTCCCTTACAAAGCAACATGGAGAGACTAACGTCCGGCCGGGGGTTTTCCGTCGCTTCTTTGACTTTGATGTGACAGTTTCTGACCCAAGTTCACAAATTGGCAAACTCCCAATATGGAAAAGCTCGCCCCATTCTGAACGGGCTCTATGGGTGCAAAAGCCCCCCCTTGCAGCAGGGGCGCCCGACCAAACGGAAGTTAGTTCACTAATTTGACCGCTGTTCCGGTGGATACCCGGCAGGCCCAACTAAGAGCACAGACTTTTGAATTGCCAATCCGTGCATTGATAATCGCATCCGCCCCCAATTCGGCGGCCTCGACCTGCAGTTTTCTGCGGGCCTGTGCAGCCGTTGGATTCGGGTGAAATGCCGTTGCCTTTGCAACCGTGGTACTGAGCTCGGCCAAGACTTCAAACTTACCATCATTGATTGTGTTCGACACAAGCACTGGAATCTGCTCGACCGGTGTCTCACTCGCCCGCTCTACTGCCTGGACATCACGTTCGATCCCAGCTGGGTAGGTCACTTGATCTCCGCAGGCAGCAAGCAGCACGGGCAGGGCAAAAAGAATTCGTTTCATCATAAGTCTCATTTAGAAGTTTCTGAGCAGATCAAATCGATCAGTTAGGCGTTAAGGCACGCAGTAAAGACGACATGCTGGCTTTCGGAGAAAACACCGCCGGGCTGAATCCCAGCCGCCTCTTCAGGGGTTATGAACCTGTACAGGTCGCCTTTGATACCCGCCTGTTTCCAACAGGTTTCGATCAAGGCCTTGGTGACTGTGCCGCCCTGATCCTGCACCGGCTCGGCAACCACGGCTTCCCCTCCGCCATTGCTGACGCAGCCAGAAAGCAATACTGCCGCCACGACCCCGATACCTTTGGTATTCATAGTGTTTTACCTGTTGTCTTAGTGTCCTGGTGGAACCTATTGAAACACGCCGCATAAGCAACCTGAAATTGAAGTGAAATCCACCAACATTCCCGCCTCAACCAAGACGAAGGCATGAAAAAAGCCGCCCCCGAAGGAGCGGCCTTTCAAATCTGCAAAGCTGTAAAAGCTTTAGGCTGCCAGAGCGGACTGGGCCTGGCGCACGATGGCACCAAAGGCTTCGGGCTCGTGCACGGCCAGATCGGCCAGAACCTTACGGTCCACTTCGATACCGGCCAGGTTCAGACCGTTGATGAAGCGGCTGTATGTCAGCGCTTCGTCGTGGCTGCGGACGGCGGCGTTGATACGCTGGATCCACAGGGCGCGGAAATTGCGCTTACGCTGTTTCCGGTCACGTGTTGCGTATTGATTTGCCTTGTCGACGGCCTGACGGGCGACTTTAAAGGTGCTCTTGCGGCGGCCATAATAACCTTTGGCTGCCTTGATGACCTTCTTGTGACGGGCGTGGGTTACGGTACCACCTTTAACGCGGGACATATCTCAAACTCCTCTTAGCGGTCGTAGGGCATATAGCCCTTGACGATCTTGGCGTCGGGAGCGGAGAGCTCCGAGGTGCCGCGTGCGTTACGGATGAATTTCTTGGTGCGTTTGATCATGCCGTGCTGTTTGCCGGCCTGAGCAGCCAGGACCTTACCGGTCGCTGTCACCTTAAAGCGCTTTTTGGCGCTCGATTTGGTCTTCATTTTGGGCATTTCCGTCTCCTTCAATGCGGGTTCGGTCTATGCGCGACTCGGCATGCCACTTCCGGCCGGCCACGCGAACAGGAGGGCCATGTACGAAAGCTCCGGCCAAAGGGCAAGCGATTTATCAGATAAAACGCCCCAGAACCGAGAAAAACACATCCGGAACCTGTTCCAACCGATACCCACCAGGGCGGGAGGTCATGGCAAAGGCGATGAGCCCACCACCAGAAAGAAGCAAAAGCGCCGAAATACGGGGGGGGCGATTCTCGCTCATGGCGGATAGAATCGAGGGGATGGACAGGCCTGCCAGGAAAATTCCTAAGATCAACGCCAGATCGCTATCCATCCCAATCCACCCAACCAAAAATACCAATAAATGTGATCTTAGCCAGTTTGCAACTATAGACCAAGATCACAAGCAAAGAGCGAACACAGGGCGAAATCAAAGCCCGCCGGCCGCATCCATCAGCCCGGGTTTGCCGAACGGATGATCTGCGGCGCTTTCTGATTTGAATAGGCCGCAGCCTCTTTGCGAACCTGCGCAATGTAGGTCTTGTTGTCAGCCAAAGCACTATCCGGCGCAGCTATGGCCAGGGCGGCGAGGCCACCGCCGAGCGCCAGAACAGCCCGTCTGTCCAGCTGAGTTTGCAGAATACCCCTTCCAGTCTTGGTGCTGCCTACCGCAACCCCAGCCGCCGCAGCGGCAATAACAAAGGAGGCACCAGTGTCCATCTCAGCCTTGGCAACAAGCTTGCCGCCTTTGACCATTGTTTTACCGGCCACTTTGACTGCCTTTTTGGCGCTGGCCTTGATCGTTTGGTTGATCTTTCCTGCCGTCGCGGTGCTCCAGGACTGACGGTAGCCAGACAGTGATTTACGTGCCGCCTGATCCGCTGCAACAGAAGCATTGTAGCTGGCCTTCTCAGCCGCTTTTAGGGATGGAGCAGGCTTTCTTTTGAAGAGCTTATAGGCTTCTGCCAGCATAATCGCGTCAGCATAGGCTTTGTGTTCGGCATTCAGGTTTAGTGTCATCAAAAAAAGTCCTTAGTTAATCGCGCTCAGACTACAATGCGCCCGGCTCAAATCAACTCAAGAATGCCAAGCCCCTTCACTCTGGGTCGAGGCTATAAATCAAACGCTCATCACAGGGGGCAACCCGCAGGATATTGGTGGTGCCGGGCACATTGAAAGGCACGCCCGCCGTGACGACGATCTGATCTGTTTCGGTGGCAAAACCACCAGCCCGTGCCGCCCGCGCCGCGCCGACAACAGCGCCCTTAAACCGGGACTGGTCCGGGGTCAGCACGCAGTAGCACCCCCAGCTCAGCGCCAGGCGCCGGGCCGTACGGGCCAGCGGTGTCAATGCGATGATCGGCACGCCGGGGCGCTCCCGCGCTGTCAGCAGCGCCGTGGTGCCGCTTTGGGTAAAGCAGCAGATCGCCTTGATCTCGGTCTTCTCAGCTATTTCGCGGGCGGCGGCGACAATGGCGTCCGCCACGGTATCACCTTTGGCCGAGCGCGAGGCGGCGATGATCTGCGTATAGGTGGGGTCAGCTTCGACCTCGGCTGCGACCCTGTCCATGGTCTGCACCGCCTCGATCGGATAGCTACCGGCCGCTGATTCCGCGCTCAGCATGATGGCATCTGTGCCCTCATAGATGGCGGTCGCCACGTCCGAAACTTCGGCGCGGGTGGGCATCGGGCTTTCGATCATGCTTTCGAGCATCTGGGTCGCCACGATCACCGGCTTGGCCGCCGCGCGGCATTTCCGGACCAGGCGCTTCTGGATTGGCGGCACCGCCGCTACGGGTAGTTCAACGCCAAGGTCGCCCCGCGCCACCATGATGCCATCCGAGGCATCGAGAATTTCACTAAACCGTTCAACAGCCGAAGGTTTTTCGATCTTCGACAGAACCGCCGCGCGGCCATCGGCCAGGCCTTTGGCTTCGAACACATCCTTGGCGCGCTGCACAAAGGAAAGCGCCAGCCAGTCCACGCCAAGGCCACAGGCAAATTCCAGATCGTCGCGATCCTTTTCCGAGAGCGCCGCCAGGGGCAGCTCCACATCCGGCACATTGACGCCCTTGCGGTTGGAAATAGTGCCGCCGATGATCACTTCGCATTCGGCAAAATCAGGGCCACAGGTCACCACCTTGAGGCGGATCTTGCCGTCATTGACCAAAAGATGCGCGCCAGGCTCTAGGGCGGCAAAGATTTCCGGATGCGGCAAGCAGACACGGGTCACGTCGCCTTCGGCCTCGTCCAGGTCCATTCGGAAGGCCGCGCCCGGCACCAGGACCTCTTCGCCCTTGGCAAAAACACCAACACGCAGCTTTGGCCCCTGCAGATCAGCCAGGATCCCGATGGAGCGATCCAGGTCTTGCTCCACTTGGCGGATGATCGCATGTTTTTCGGCAATCTCGGGCTGGGTACCGTGGGACATGTTCAGGCGGAACACATCTGCGCCGGCCTCAAACAGAGCGCGAATGGTCTCGTAGGTTTCTGACGCGGGCCCCAGAGTGGCGACAATCTTTACGTTGCGCGAGCGTTTCATCGGGCTTCTCCTCTAGGACTTCACATGGGGCACTGCGCCAGCACCTGGCTCTTCAGGCTCAAAATGTTAACGCAAACAGTATTCAGAGGGCTTATCGCCCAATTCCCATTCTGCTGCAACTGCAGTAAAGCTATTCTCAACAACAGGCGACAGATCAATGACATATGAACCTTTTTTTATCAAAGGGGCAGATCGCCCTGGCCGATGGCTGATTACCTGCGATCATGCTACCAATGTGGTGCCCCCCTTCGTTGGCGGCGGAGACCTCGGGCTACCTGCCGCCGATATGCAGCGCCACATCGCCTATGACCCTGGCGCCTATGCAGTGTCGACCCTGCTCGGAGAGATGTTGGATGCCCCGGTGGTGGCGTCGAATTTCTCCCGGCTGGTGATCGACCCCAACCGCGGCGAAGATGACCCAACCTTGCTGATGCAGCTCTATGACGGCACGATTATTCCCGCCAACAGACAGGCGGATATCGCCGAGCGCAAAAGCCGTCTGGATCGCTGCTATCGCCCCTATCACGCCGCCCTCGCTGAACTCGCAGCCCGGCCCGATACGATCCTCATATCGGTCCACTCTTTTACACCGCAGCTGCGAGGCCGGGCGCCGCGCCCCTGGGAGATTGGTATTCTCTACCCCGAGGATGAGGGGTTTTCCCCGCATCTGATCAAAGTCTTGCAGCAGCCTGGCGATCTTTGTGTGGGCATCAACGAGCCCTATACCGGCTACCTGCCCGGAGATGCGATCGACACCCATGGTACCAAGATGGGCCGCCCCAACAGCTTGATCGAGCTGCGCAATGATCTGATCGCGGATACCGCCGGGCAGCGGCTCTGGGCGCAACGACTGGCCGAGGTTCTGCCACAGGCCTTGGCTGCCTCACAACTTTAACAGTGTCCGGGATAATTCGAGTGGAAGCGCCTTGTGAAACCTCTCTCTCGGTCCCATCTTATGGGTGCGATCGCAATTCCAGAAACGCGTTAAAGGAGGTCCCGATGCCCCAAGGGCTGACTGTTGAAACACTCACTGCTTTCTTTGGCTGGTTGACCATTTTACATATGGGCTTCCTCGGCTTTACTGCCATTTTGCTATTGGCTTTCCGTGACCGGCTCGCAGGCCTGCATGCGGCGATAATGGGGATGGAGGAAGACAGCGTGAAGAAAGAGTATTTTGCCTATATGGCAAATTACAAAATCCTCATCTTTGTCACCGCACTGATGCCCTATCTGGCGCTCAAACTGATCTGAATCGCGACAGGATACTCCTTTGTGCGCAGCGTTGTGCGCCGCGCCCCGGGTTGCTAGAATGGTGCCAAACCCTGCCCAGCTGAGGAGCCACCCATGGATCAGAAGATCGACCCGCAAACCGAGATCGAACTCCAAGCCGCCGCCTTTCGTCGCCTGCAAAAGCACCTGATGGAAGACCGCACCGATGTGCAGAACATCGACATGATGAACCTCGCCGGGTTCTGCCGCAACTGTCTGAGCCGCTGGTACCAGGAAGCCGCCAATGAACACGGCATCGAGATGGGCAAAGTAGAAGCGCGTGAGATCTACTACGGCATGACCATGGAGGACTGGAAAGCCAACTACCAGACCGAGGCCAGCGCCGAAAAGCAGGCCGAATTTGAGGTCGCCTTCAAAGAGAATGTCACCGACAAGGCCTGAGCCTGGTGCCAGGGCGGAGCCAAGGATTGAGACTGAGCCTAGGCGAGGGTGCGAAGCGCGATCTGCAATTGATCCAGCGCTTGCTTCAGATCTGCGCGGCGACAGGCGATATTGACCCGCGCAAATCCACGCCCCTCGGCGCCAAAGGCCCGCCCTCGGGTAACGCCCCAACCCGCCTTCTGCCGCAAAAACCCTGTCAGGTCGGTTGGGTCCAGATCCAAAGCCCGAAAATCCAACCAGAGCAAAAAAGTACCCTCCGGTTCGATCAACTGGACACCCGGCAGATCAGGTAATTTCTGTTGCACCAAGGCAAGGTTGCCCTGGATGTAAGCCAATGCCGCTTCCAGCCATGGACCTCCACTGGTATAAGCCGCCTCCATCGCGACATTGGCAAAGGCGTTGTTCTTATTCACGGTCAGGCGGCTGTTGGCCTCCAGCATGGCCTGCCTGCGGCCCTCGTCCGGGATCACGGTGAAGGCCGCGCAACAGGCGGCGATGTTGAAGCTCTTGGCTGGGGAAAGACAGGTGATCGAGTTTTCCGAAAACCCCCGCCCCAGACTGGCAAAAGGGCGATACCTGTGCCCGACAAAAGCCAAATCGCAGTGAATTTCATCCGAAATCACCAGAACTCCATGTCGCAGACAGATCTCCCCTAGACGTCGCAGTTCCTGTTCCTGCCAGACCCGGCCAACCGGATTGTGCGGGTTGCACAGCAACAGTATCTGGGTGCCGGGATCTGAGGCCCGGCGTTCCAAATCTTCAAAATCCACCTCGTAGCGCCCGTCACGCAGCACCAACGGGTTGAGCACGGCCTCGCGGCCATTCTCTTTCAGGATATCGAAGAAATCAAAGAATACTGGGGGCTGTACAATCACCTTGGCGCCGGGATCAGAAAACAGGTTCACCGCCATCGCCAGCGCATTCAGCACATTGGGGGCGCGCAGAATATGAGTCCGATCAATCTGCCAGCCGTGACGCTGCTCCATCCAAGCGGTCAGAGCCGGGATCAGCCCCGGTTGCAGTGTCTCGTAGCCAAAAACCCGATGATCCAACCGCGCCTGCAGGGCGGCGCGCACCTGAGGCGCCAGGCAAAAATCCATATCGGCAACACCTGCGGGAAATAGATTGCCACCATCTGGCCCCAGCACCAATGGGTGCACTTTCAGTGCCGGCACCTGACGCCGATCAATCGCCTCATCAAAACCGAAGGGATCACCCGACATCGTCGGCCACCTGCACC
>NZ_JBDWPJ010000038.1:0-3552 GCF_039971195.1 Pseudophaeobacter sp. | reverse complement strand
CAGCAATGCGCTGCGGTTCTGCAATCCAACTGAGCCTGAGCCCTATGATCCGTAGAAAACTCGCTGGAGGCCTGATGCTAGCCACCGGCCTGATTGCAGCGGCGGCTGCCTTTGCGACCTCCCGCCATGCTCCACAGCCGGGCCACAACATCGCCCCGGAACGGGCCCAACACGTTGCCAGCTATACCTGGCGCGCCAGCCCCGATTGGTTCGGCGGCTTCTCCGGGCTGGAACTGTCACCTGACGGCAACCGAATGGTGGTGCTCAGCGATCGCGCCCATGTGGCGCGCGCCGATATCCAGCGCCAAAAGGGCGAGATCACCGGGATTACCCTGCGCAGCGCCCAGCATCTGCGCTCCTCCAAGGGGCGTCAACTTTTGGGCCGGATCATGGACAGCGAGGGGCTGGCCCTTGCGCCGGATGGCTCACTCTACATCTCCTTTGAAGGCCTGTCGCGGGTGGTGCATCACCAAACCGAGGCCAGTAGCGCCCGTGTACTGCCGCGCCCCAATGATTTTCGAGGCTTACCCCTGAACAAATCGCTTGAGGCCCTCGCCATTGACCCCCGGGGGCGGCTTTATACCCTGCCGGAAAACGCGCTGAATGCCGATGGAGAGATCCCGGTCTGGCGCTGGAATGGCGCGGGCTGGAGCCAGCCTTTTTCCCTGCCCCGGCGGGGTGGCTTTTTGCCGGTGGGTGCCGATTTTGGCCCCGACGGGCGGTTTTACCTGCTGGAGCGAAACTTCGTCTTTATCGGCTTTCGCAGCCGCTTGCGGCGCTGGGACATCACCGACCAGGGCCCAATCAACGAGGTCACCCTGATGGAGAGCAGCACCGGGGTGCATGACAACCTCGAAGGGCTGTCTGTCTGGCGCGATCCCACTGGAACCCTGCGCGCCACCATGGTGTCAGATGACAATTTCAAAACCCTACAACGCACCGAGCTGGTGGAATACACCCTGCCGGACTAGTCAGGACCTCAGGAAATTTCTGTTACAGCCAAACTGGAAGCTTAGCCGGAAAGCCCATTTTAGTATCGCCTGAGAGTAGCCTGAAGTATTTTGAATCTCCGTGCGAGCTCCTGCACAACCGTTTTGTCACCGAAAATTCGAAATGCCAGGGCGCAAAGGAACGTCAATGCAAAAGAGGCAAAAAAGAAGCCTGTAAAGGCATAGCCTTCACCATGATTGTCAAACAGTAGCTTCGGAATCAAAATACCGACAAAAGCAATTGGAAAGGCCATTACCGCAGACCAGAGCAACGGCCTGTTGCCCATCAAACCGATCGCCAACCAAGAAAGAGCAACATCCCTGCAAACGTTTGCCACGTGTGAGAACCCATAAAGCCCATAGTAAAACCCTTCAGTTTCCCGGTCAGTTCCCACCTTGGCTAGCAGTCTTTTTCCGTGCTCAAATGAGATAGGGTCAACAAAAAAATTCTCCAGACACTCAAGCGCAAAAGATCCCAAAAAGCATACGAGAAAGACTTGGCCCACATTCTTCAAGATCATAGTTCCCATTCCCTTCAACTTCTCAAAATGAGCCAACTTGCACAAGCAGCCTTTGCAACCTTCTCCCATTGAGCCCGCTTTGCAAGGATAAGCAAGACTTCCTCGTCCGCAACCGCACCGCGCGCCAGCGCGGTGCCGCGCCCAACGGGAGAGGCACATTCTTTGAATGTGGCGATCCGGGCGGGAGCCCCCCCCTTTCGCAGCTCCGGTAGGTCTGTGGTACGTCAAAACACTTGCCAACGGCCTCCAACACAGCTAGGTGAGCGCGTCTTCCGCACAAGATGCGGAACAAGTCGCCGCGACCTTGTATAAAAAACGGAACCGAAAAATGAATCGTTCTCATCTACCTGGCATTCTTGCCATGGCTGCCGTTGTGGTGGCCTCCAATATCCTGGTGCAATTCCTCTTTGGCCAATGGCTGACCTGGGGCGCCTTTACCTATCCCATCGCCTTTCTCATCACCGATGTGATGAACCGCGTCTATGGCGCCGGGCCTGCGCGTCGTGTGGTCCTTGTCGGCTTTGTGGTGGGCGTCCTCTGTTCTCTTATCGGCACGCAGATCATGGGCGAGTTTGGCCCGCTGGTCACCCTGCGCATCGCGCTTGGCTCCGGTCTCGCCTTCCTCACCGCGCAATTGCTTGATGTCTCGATCTTTGCCGCCCTGCGGAACGGAAAATGGTGGCGCGCGCCGCTGGCCTCCACTCTGGTGGGATCCACGGTGGATACTGCCATCTTCTTTACTGTGGCCTTTTCCGGTGCGCTCATCTGGATCGAGCCCGCCAATGATGTCTCTTGGGCTGGGGAAATGCTGCCTCTGCTTGGCGCCGGTCCGGTTGCGCCGCTCTGGGTCTCGCTCGCGGTGGCCGACTGGATGGTGAAGCTCTCTCTGGCCCTGCTGGCGCTGCTGCCCTTCCGCCTGATCGTCAGCCATCTGACAGCCAAGCCTGCGTAACGGCGGCCAAAGTCGCACCACGGGAATACAACAGTTCCGGCAAAAGGCCGCATCCTTTAGGGTGCGGCCTTTTCCAATGGCCGCATCCGGGCTACATCGCCTCCATGCTCCATATCAAAGATGATATTGCGCTGCAGGACTGGGAACTTTCCGAGAGCTTCATGCGGGCCTCGGGGCCCGGCGGGCAGAACGTCAACAAGGTGGCCACCGCAGTCGAGCTGCGGTTCGAGGCCGCCCGCTCCCCTGCGCTCACTCCTGCCGTCAAATCCCGCCTCAAACGGCTGGCCGGACGGCGCTGGACCAAAGAGGGGGCCATCCTGATGCAATGCGATGAAACCCGCTCGCAAATTCGCAATCGTGAGCTGGTGCGCGAACGCCTGGCCGAGCTCATCCGCAAGGCTCTGGTGGCACCAAAACGTCGTATAGCGACCAAACCGACCCGCGGCTCGGTGCGGCGGCGGTTGGAAAGCAAAAAACAGCGCAGCGCAGTCAAATCGACGCGAGGAAAAATCACCCCCGAGTGACGCTAGCGATTGCACCGGACCTTCTCCTTGGCCATGTTTGACCGAAACAGATTTCAAGGAGAAGTTTTATGCGGCTTGCAGGAAAATGCGCCATTGTAACGGGCGGCGCTTCGGGGTTTGGGCTTGGGATTGTTGACAAATTCCTGGCCGAAGGTGCCCGGGTGATGATCGCGGATATCAATGGCGAGGGGGCAGCAGCGCTGGCAGCCGAGCGTGGCGACGCGGCCCTGGCGCAGCAGGTTGATGTGGGCAATGCTGCCTCGGTGAACACCATGGCAGAGGCCGCAATTGCTGCCTTTGGCAAGGTCGATATCCTGATCAACAACGCCGGCGTCACCCATCTGCCCACCCCCCTGGACGAGGTCAGCGAAGAAGACTTTGACCGGGTGTTCAATGTGAACATGAAATCGGTCTATCTCACCGCCCGCGCCCTGGTGCCGCATATGAAGGAAAACGCCAGCGGTGCCATCCTCAATGTGGCTTCAACCGCCGGGGTGTCCCCCCGCGCCAATCTCAATTGGTATAATGCCTCCAAGGGCTGGATGATCACCGCGACCAAGACCATG
>NZ_JBDWPJ010000037.1:0-34933 GCF_039971195.1 Pseudophaeobacter sp. | reverse complement strand
CAGAGCCTGGGAGAGGGAGCTCCATTGGGTTGTCTCTCTTTTGGAAGACGGTTGATTTCCCTCTCCTGCGCGCGCAGCAGGGGCGATTCTCTGGCCGGGCTTTGCGGCTTGATTTCGCTTGGAAAACCAATTGGCCCAAGCTTTGCCCAGCAAGAGTGAGTCATTATTGCAGCGCTATTGCGAACAATTAATACAAAACTGTACGAGTGTCGCTGGAAACCGCATAATCGCGCAAAATGCCTGCATTTGCAGGGGCTGTGTTTACATAAAAACCGTGTAGATTGTTGCTGATAACCTGAGTGTTAGGAATTTTTGGCGGCAAGCTCCCTGGGGGGACTTAGGTGAAGGAAATCTGGTTGTGATGAAAATGAATGCAAAAAACATGCTCTCTATGCTGGCAGCTGCTGCGGCTGTCGTGAGCCTGTCGACAGTTTCGGTACAGGCGCAGGATACCACTGCACCACGGACCGTGGTGGGTGAGCGCTATGTTCCGACCATCTGGGTCGATCCCGATGGCTGCGAACATTGGGTCATGGATGACGGGGCCGAAGGCTATATGACGCCGCATGTGCTGCCAAATGGCAAACCAGTGTGTCGCCGTGGTAATCTGTGTGGTGTGATGGAGACAGATCAGTTCTTTGCCACCGACAAACACTACATCAGCGCCGCCGGTAAGTCGCGCCTGCAGGAGTTCTTTAACTCCAACAAGGGCAACGTGCGGTCGTTTGTGATCGCGGGCCATACCGACAGCCGCGCCTCTGACGAATACAATATTCGCCTGTCGCAGCGTCGCGCCAATGCGGTTGCGGGTGTTGCCAAATCGGTTGGTGCTCGGATCGCCGATATTCGCGCCTATGGTGAGCGGGACCCACGCGTGCCCAACACCAGCGCTTCCAATATGGCGCAGAACCGTCGCGTCGAAATCTACTGCCTGCGCTAAAGAAGGACACCAAGATGCACCTACTCAAAGCAACCGCGCTGTCCCTTGCGCTGACCGCTGTATCAGCCTGTGAAATCACCCATGACAAGACCCGTGACCAGCATGCTGGCGATGGATCCAACTCTCATCTGTCGAATATGACAGCCGGGATCTGGGTTGACCCACAGGGCTGTGAACACTGGATCATTGATGATGGTCTCGAAGGCTACGCAGATCTGCGGCGCACGCCGGATGGTAAACCCGTCTGCAACAGCCCGCTGCCGCGCAATGTGGCAACCGGGCCGTTCAAAGACGGATCCACCTTCCCGGATTCGCTCTAAGGCCTCGCAGCCTGTCCAGATCATCGCTTGAAATTTGCAGTGGCCGTCCAGAAGTGGACGGCCATTTTTATCTCATTTCTGTGAATTTGCGCTGCCTGCGCTTGCGCCCATCCTGAGGCAGGTCCAGACTGAGGGCAGACACAGCAAATCAGGAGTCCCCCCCATTGGCCACAAGCGCCCGGATCCAGCCGCCAAAGACAGACAGCACCCATGAGGTTCTGCTCGAATTTCCAGATAACCGCCTGTTGATTGATCTGTGCGGCGAATATGACCGCAACCTGACTGAAATTGAGCAAAAGATCGGGGTTCAGATCATCCGCCGGGGCAATCAGCTATCCGTTCTGGGCGAAGAGGCTTTGCGGGACCAGGCGGCTGAAGTGCTGATATCGCTGTATGATCGGTTGGAAACCGGGCGCAGCGTTGAACACGGCGATGTCGATCGTGAGCTGCGTATGGGGCATGCCGAAGATGAGGCCAGCGATGACCAGCTTGAGATGTTCAAGGGTGGACAGGTGGAGATCAAGACCCGCAAGAAACTGGTGGAACCTCGCACCGATGCGCAAAAGGCCTATGTGCGCTCTTTGTTTGAACACGAGTTGGCCTTTGGCATTGGCCCAGCCGGCACCGGCAAGACCTATCTGGCGGTGGCGGTTGGAGTGAACCTGTTCATCACCGGACAAGTGGACAAGATCATCCTGTCGCGCCCTGCGGTCGAGGCCGGGGAGAAGCTCGGCTACCTGCCAGGCGATATGAAGGACAAGGTCGACCCCTATATGCAGCCGCTCTATGATGCGCTGAATGACTTCCTACCCGGAAAACAACTGGTCAAACTGCTGGAAGAAAAGCAGATCGAGATCGCGCCTCTGGCCTTTATGCGGGGGCGGACGCTGTCGAATGCCTTTGTGGTGCTGGACGAAGCACAAAACGCCACCTCCATGCAGATGAAGATGTTCCTGACCCGTTTGGGCGAAGGTTCTCGGATGGTGGTGACAGGGGATCGCACCCAGATTGACCTGCCGCGCGGGGTGACCTCAGGGCTGGCTGATGCGGAGCGTCTGCTGTCTCCGATCTCCAAAATCAGTTTCAACTATTTCACCGCTCGCGATGTGGTACGGCATCCGCTTGTCGCCGCCATCATCGAGGCCTATGACGCTGAAACCCCACCGGCCTAGCGCAGGCTGGGGCCTTGGGTTTGATCAGGCGCTGATGCGCTCTGAAGGGAGGGTGGCAGGCCATGGCGCTGGAAATCACAATCGAAGACAGCCGTTGGCAGGAGGTCGGACTGGAGGCCTTGGCAGAGCAAGCCGTGGCAGCGGTATTGGGGCATTTTGAGCTGGAGACTGAGGCCTGCGAGATTGCCCTGCTGGCCTGCGGCGATGATCGTATTGCAGGGCTCAACACCGAGTTTCGCGATAAGCCCGTGCCCACCAATGTGCTGAGCTGGCCCGCCGAGGATCTGGCAGCAGAAGTTCCGGGGGGGCAGCCGCTGCCTCCTGAGGCGGATTTCACGGGCGAGATCCCGCTGGGCGATATCGCAATAGCCTTTGAGACCTGCCAGCGAGAGGCTGTTGCCGCAAACAAGCCCTTGGCGGATCATTTGCGACATTTGACTGTTCATGGAGTGTTGCATCTTTTGGGCTATGATCACATTAGCGACCTTGACGCCACAGTGATGGAGGGCTTGGAGGTCGAGATACTTGGCAATATGGGTCTGGATGACCCATATACTGTGGATGACAGCCTCTAAGGGGGCATTTTGGATAGGACAGATGGGCGATATAGAAGGCAGTTCTAACGCGGCGCATGGCGCGCTGCAGAACAACATTGGTAGCGTTGAGGCAGAAGCCCGCGCGGCACACCGACCCGGGTTCTGGGAGCGTGTTTTTGGCTCTTTCGGACCGGACATCCCCGAGCAACCGCCCCGGATGGAACCGGGACCAAGCCCCGAACCTCAGTCTCATGGCATGATCAACCTGCGCCGCATGCGGGTCGAAGATGTGGCCATTCCTTCGGCTGAAATTCTATCGGTTCCGGTCTCCATCGATCGTGACGACCTGGTGCAGGTGTTTCGCGACAGCGGCTATACCCGAATCCCGGTCTACGAGGGCACGCTGGACACGCCCCTGGGCTTTGCCCATCTCAAAGATTTTGCTTTGACCCATGGCTTCAATGGCGGCACCAAACCGTTTGAGCTGTCGCAGATGCTGCGGCCTTTGCTGTTTGTGCCGCCCTCGATGCCGATTGGTGTGCTGCTAGCCAAGATGCAGGCTGAGCGTCGCCACATGGCGCTGGTGATCGATGAATATGGCGGTGTCGACGGGCTGGTGACCATCGAAGATTTGATTGAACAGGTCATTGGTGAGATCGAAGACGAGCACGACCCGGGCGAAGACCAGACCTGGTATCAGGAAAAGGCTGGCTGCTATATCGCCCTGGCGCGTACGCCGCTGGCAGAATTCGAAACTGAAATCGGTCAGTCGCTGACCCGTCACGAAGACGTCGATGCCGAGGAAATTGGCACCCTGGGTGGGCTGGTCTTTATGCTCTCTGGTCGGGTCCCGGCGCGTGGTGAGGTGATCGAGCATCCGGATGGGCCGGAGTTCGAAGTCATGGATGCAGATCCCCGCCGGATTAAACGGCTGCGGGTTATGATGCCGGACCGGGCCGCGTGAAGACCGGGCTTTGGCTCCGATTTCGCCGCGCGGCCTATCGCCGCGACAGCTGGGTCGCGGCGCTCTCTGCTTTTGGTCTTGGGGCGTTGTTGTCTTTTGCTCTGGCGCCCCTGCATATTCTGCTGAGCCTGCCTTTTGCCCTTGGTGGCATCGGCGTGCTGGCGCTTTGGGCACGCTCGGGAATGCAGGCGGCAGTCATTGGCTGGCTCGCCGGGCTCGGCTATTTCAGCTTTGGCCTGTCTTGGATTGTTGAACCCTTTCAGATCGACGCCGATCGCTACGCCTGGATGGCCCCCTTTGCGCTTGTTTTCCTGGCTGCGGGGGTGGCGCTGTTCTGGGGGCTGGCCTTTGGGCTTGCGGCGCGATGGCAACGTGGGGGAGCCCGGCTTGTCTTGTTGATGGCGCTGTGGTCGCTGGCGGAATTTGGTCGCGCCTATCTGTTGACCGGTTTTCCTTGGGCCGGGTTCGCTCAGTTCTGGATCGACACCCCGGCAGCACAACTGCTGCCTTGGATTGGCGCGCAGGGGCTTGCCCTGTTGACCCTGCTCGTCACCCTGCCATTAGCACTGCTGCGCTACCGACCCTTGCTGGCGGTCTTGCCGCTCTTGCTGGTGGCTCTGGCAGGATATGCGTTACCGCCTCCACCGGTTCCGGAGATGACCGACAAACTGGTGCGCCTGGTGCAGCCCAACGCGCCACAGGCAGAAAAGTGGCTACCAGAGCGGCGCTGGGATTTTGTCCGCCGGGCCATCGAGTTGAGCGAAACCAGTAGTACCTCAGACAGCCCCAAGCCGGACTTGATAGTTTGGCCGGAAACCTCGGTGCCGCAACTGTTGAACAACGCAGATGAGACTCTGTCGGCTATTTCAACGCGCATTGGAGGGGCTCCGCTGCTGCTTGGCATCCAGCGTCGTGAAGAGGGGCGCTATTTCAATTCCGCCATCCTTTTGGATGCCGCAGGGCAGGTGGTTCAGATCTATGACAAGGCGCATCTCGTGCCTTTTGGCGAATATGTTCCCTTTGGCGATCTGATGGCGCAGTTTGGCATCCACGGATTTGCGGCGCAGCAGGGGGCCGGCTATAGCGCCGGTCCCGGGGCGGCGCTGCTGGATCTGGGAATTGGAGTGGCGCAGCCACTGATCTGCTATGAGGCGGTGTTTGCCAGGGATGTAAATGCAACCACCACCCGGCCCGATATGCTGATCCAGATCACCAATGACGCCTGGTTTGGCACTCGTTCTGGCCCCTATCAGCATCTAGTGCAGGCGCGGATGCGCGCCGCAGAACAGGGTCTGCCGATGCTGCGCGCCGCCAATACCGGTATCACCGCCATGATCGATCCTTACGGGCGGATGCGGGAGCATATCGTTCTTGGGAAATCGGGCGCGGTGGATGGCTATCTGCCAAAGCCGCTGGAGCCGACACTGTTCCGGCGTACAGGGGATTGGCCCGTTTTCATTCTATGTATTTTTCTGGCGCTGGGGGTGGCGGTTTTTGGCCGTAAATCGCACGGGCGCTCATAGGGGCTTAACTTCTGGAGTTTAGTGTTTGACCTCACGAGCAACCCCGCGTAAATCGGTCTAATTCCTCTCACAACGGCTTCCTGGCGTGATGGGGTAAACCCAATGGAGCATTTTCATGACACGCAAGAACTATACTTTCACTTCGGAATCCGTTTCCGAGGGCCACCCGGACAAGGTCTGTGACCAGATCTCGGATGCCGTCCTCGACGCATTCCTCGCCGAAGAGCCCGAGGCCCGGGTCGCGGCGGAAACTTTTGCAACCACCAACCGCGTCGTTATTGGCGGCGAAGTTGGCCTGTCCGATCAGGACAAGCTGCACGATTATATGGGCCGGATCGATGCGATCACCCGCGCCTGTATCAAGGATATCGGCTACGAGCAGGACAAGTTCCACCACAAGACCGTGGAAGTTACCAACCTGCTGCACGAACAGTCCGCCCATATTGCGCAGGGCGTTGACGCCTCGGCCGACAAGGACGAAGGTGCTGGTGATCAGGGCATCATGTTCGGCTACGCAACCACGGAAACACCGCAGCTGATGCCTGCGCCGATCCAGTATAGCCACGCTGTTCTGCGTCGTCTTGCCGAAGTCCGCAAAAATGGCACCGAGCCCGCGCTGGGCCCCGATGCAAAATCGCAGCTTTCTGTTGTCTATGAAGATGGCAAGCCCGTGCGCGTCAGCTCGCTGGTTCTGTCGACCCAGCATCTGGACGAGAGCCTGAGCTCGGAAGACATCCGCGCCATGGTTGCTCCCTATTTCCACGAAGTCCTGCCCGAGGGCTGGCTGACCGATGAAACCACCTGGCATGTGAACCCCACAGGCAAATTTGTCATTGGTGGCCCTGATGGCGATGCAGGTCTGACCGGGCGTAAGATCATTGTCGACACCTATGGCGGTGCGGCACCTCATGGTGGCGGCGCTTTCTCGGGTAAAGACCCGACCAAGGTGGACCGCTCAGCGGCCTATGCAGCGCGCTATCTGGCCAAGAATGTTGTTGCCGCAGGCATGGCCGAACGCTGCACCATTCAGCTGTCCTATGCGATTGGCGTGTCCAAGCCGCTGTCGATCTATGCCGATACCCATGGCACTGGTGAAGTTGACCCGGCTTTGATCGAGCGGGCAATTGACCAGACCATGGATCTGACCCCGCGCGGTATCCGCCAGCACCTGGGCCTGAACAAGCCAATCTATCAACGCACAGCTGCCTATGGTCACTTTGGCCGCGAGCCCGATGCTGATGGCGGTTTCAGCTGGGAGCGCACCGATTTGGTTGAGGCGCTGAAAAAAGCCGTCTAAATCGTAGTGATAATTTAACCTCTTGGGCCAAAGCTTTCCGTTGGGAAAGCTTTGGCCCTTTTGCTGTTTTGTGCGAAGTTTTCTCACAAATGAGGGAGGTAATACAAAATGCTGATTCAAGTGGCCCTACCGTTGTCGCTGGCCTTTATTATGTTTTCGCTAGGCTACGGGCTGACGCTGGCCGATTTTAGCCGGGTTTTCACAATGCCGCGGGCGGTGATTGTTGGTGTTTTGCTTCAGGTCGTTGCCCTGCCTGTTTTGGCTTTCCTAGCGCTGATGGTTTTTGACCTGCCACCGGCGCTTGCCTTTGGCGTGATGGTTTTGTCCTTTTGCCCAGGGGGGGTGACGTCAAACATCCTGACGAAACTGGCGGGTGGTACCGTCGCCCTGTCGATTACCCTGACAGCCATTGTCAGCCTGCTCTCCGTCCTGACAGTCCCGTTTCTTGTCGTTTGGGCCGCTGGTCGTTTTTTGGGGGCTGATGCGCCAGAGGTCGATGTGACGACCATTGGCATTTCCATGTTTGCCATCACTGCTGTTCCGGTGATCTTTGGCTTGCTGGTTCGCGCCTTTGATCCTGATCTGGCCTATCGGGCCGAAAAGAAAATCTCTCTGGCAGCAACGGTTTTGTTTGTACTCGTAGTTGCCGTTGCCTTGTACACCAACTGGGAGCTGTTTGTTGCAAGCATAGGGGAGCTGGGGCCTATCCTCATGGGATTGAACGTGGTCTTGTTGTGCGTTGGGATTATCAGCGCTCGCTTGCTCGGATTGACGGGGAGCGACGGCCTGTGCGTCTCGATCGAGATGGGCGTGCAGAATGCTACGCTTGGCATCACGGTGGCCGGCATGGTGGCACAGACGGGGGGCATCCCTGAATACGCCGTCCCCGCGGCGGTTTATGGGATCACTATGTATATCGTGACCATTCCCGGCATGTTTATCCTGCGCTCGGTGTTTGCAAAAGGTTGACCCGATCGCGGTTCTGCCGACCGCCTGGGACCAAGCAGTTGGGCAATAACTGCTTGGTTGAAAGCGCCGATTCAGGCCATGCTGAGGCGGAACCTTGCAACTGACAGGACTTGGACAGGATGATCCGTTTTTTCACTGCCGTTTCTCTGGCGCTCTTCCCATTGTCGGTATTGGCCAATGAAAGGATTTCGCAGAAGTTTGAGATCGAGGGCACACGCCTGATCTACGACACTGAGAAAATCAATGGCGAAATCACAGAGAGAGACATCGGGGCTTTGAAGCGGGCCCTGAGAAAACACACAGAGATTCTGGAGATTCAGCTCAACAGCAGCGGCGGCAGTGTCCATGCCGGAACAGAAATGGCCGGGGTGGTGATGAAATACAGGTTGGATACCTATGTGGGCGATGAATGTACCAGCGCCTGTGTAGACGTCTTTCTAGCGGGCAACCGTCGCCATATTGCGCAGGGCGCCAAGATCGGCTTTCATCAACGCAGCTGGGGGGCGGAGGCGGTGCAGCGTTACTATCGCAACTGGCGAGAGCGCAAAAACTGGGACTCGCCTTTTGAATTTGGCGCCTGGATTTACGCCGACACCCAGATCGAAATTCACGAACACCTTGCCTATATGATCTCGCGCGGGGTCGAAGCCGGATTTGCGGTTGAGAGCATGAAGGCGGAATCGAGTGAGATCTGGTATCCAACGCAGGAAGAACTGGCCACTGCGGGCGTGTTGCGCGAGGCGGTTCTGCCGCCGCTGGAGAGGCCACGCGTCGTTGCAGAGCCGCTCTCTGATCGGCCTCAGGTGGTGTTGCAGCAAAAGAAGTAGCACCTGTAGCCCTGACCCGAGGTTTCCAGATCCTGGACCAAGCCTCAACTGGCGCCTCCCTTGACCTGCGGCGCTGCTTGCGGCAGATGGGCGGCCAACTGCGCTCCTCTCTATCCTGGCCCCTGTCTGCACTGGCCAAACCGAGTGCGCTTGATTGAAGGAAGAGCCGAGCCCATGGCCGAGAATAAACCGCCCCGCGAAACAGGCTCTGACAAGGGCCAGCCGGATACAACTCCAGCAGCCGCACCTGAAGACGGCGCCCATGTCAGCGGAGCGCCCTGGCGCAATTTCTATGGTCGCTTCAGTGGCAAGACCCTGAAGGACAGCCAGCGCCGCTATCTGGCTGAAGATCTGGAAAGCCTTAGCCCCGGTGCTGTGGGCTGGGATGAAAACCCCGACCGCACGCCGCTGGATCTTGAGGCGCTGTTCGGCGGTCGGGATACCTGGCTTGAGGTTGGCTTTGGTGGCGGTGAACATCTGGTGCATCAGGCAAGCTCGAATCCAGATGTGGGCATTATCGGGGCCGAGCCCTTTATCAATGGCGTAGCCATGTTGCTGGGCAAGATCCGCAAGGCAGGCTGTGACAATATCGCGGTGCATCCCGGCGATGCGCGCGATCTGATGGATGTGATCCCACCGCAGTCTATTGCCAAGGCGTTTCTGCTCTATCCTGACCCCTGGCCCAAGACCCGGCACCACCGGCGCCGCTTTGTGACCCAGGAACATCTGGAACCGCTGGCGCGTTGCCTCAAACCCGGCGCGATCTTCCGCGTGGCCACCGATATTCCCGACTATGTGCGCCAGACCCTGGAAGAGGTGCCAAAGGCAGGTTTTGAATGGCTGGCAAGTGAGGCCGCCGATTGGCGCGAGCCCTGGGAAGACTGGATTTCCACCCGGTACGAGCAAAAGGCCCTGCGCGAGGGGCGCACCCCCACCTATCTGACATTCCGCCGTCTCGGCTGATCCGCGCGCAAAGACCCAGGGATCGGTGCTGGACGCTTTGTGCTCAATTCGTTACCGATAGCGGAAACATATGCAGCCGGAACACCAACGGCTGAGACGATACTGACAAAGGAAGCGCCATGTCCGGACACGGTACCCCCATCCCGATGACCTCCCACCGTGCCGAGCCTCTTACGGGCCGTGCCAAGGTGCCGGGTGACAAATCGATCTCGCACCGTTCGCTGATTCTGGGAGCCATGGCGGTTGGGGAGACCAAGATTTCCGGCCTTCTCGAAGGCGACGATGTGTTGGACACGGCTAAGGCCATGCAGGCCTTTGGTGCCGAGGTGGTCAATCACGGTGGCGGCAATTGGTCGGTCTTTGGGGTTGGTGTTGGTGGTTTTGCCGAACCTGACCACGTGATCGACTGCGGCAACTCCGGTACTGGCGTGCGTCTGATCATGGGCTGTATGGCGACCTCGCCGATCACCGTGACCTTCACGGGGGATGCCAGCCTCAATGGTCGACCCATGGCGCGGGTGACTGATCCGCTGGCGCTGTTTGGTGCCAAAACCGTAGGGCGCAAGGGCGGCCGCCTGCCGATGACCATTGTCGGCGCAGCCGA
Source organism: Pseudophaeobacter sp. (assembly GCF_039971195.1). Lineage (GTDB taxonomy): Bacteria > Pseudomonadota > Alphaproteobacteria > Rhodobacterales > Rhodobacteraceae > Pseudophaeobacter. The sequence continues at coordinate 24,818 of NZ_JBDWPJ010000037.1, read as the reverse complement.
ACCAACCCCGGTGCGCTATGTGGTGCCGGTGCCCTCGGCGCAGGTGAAATCCGCCGTGCTGCTGGCGGGGCTGAATGCGCCGGGCAAGACCGTAGTGGTCGAGAAAGAAGCGACCCGGGATCATTCCGAACGCATGTTGGCGGGATTTGGTGCTGAAATCACGGTTGAGGATAGCGACGAGGGGCGGGTAATCACCCTCACCGGTCAGCCAGAGCTGAAACCACAGGTCATTGCTGTGCCGCGAGATCCCTCTTCGGCGGCTTTTCCGGTCTGCGCAGCACTGATCACACCGGGGTCGGATGTGCTGGTGCCGGGCATTGGCCTCAATCCCACCCGTGCCGGTCTGTTTTACACGCTGCAGGACATGGGCGCGGATCTCACATTCGAGAACCCGCGCGAAGAAGGCGGCGAGCCGGTTGCCGATCTGCGGGCGAAGTATTCGCCCAACATGAAGGGCATCGCGGTGCCGCCAGAGCGTGCTGCCTCGATGATTGACGAATATCCCGTGTTGTCGGTTGTGGCCTCTTTTGCCAGTGGCAAGACCATGATGGCTGGCGTCAAGGAATTGCGGGTCAAGGAAAGCGACCGGATTGACGCCATGGCGCGCGGGCTGCGGGCCAATGGCGTCACCGTGGCTGAGGGCGAGGACTGGTGGTCGGTTGATGGCCTTGGCCCTGATGGGGTTCCCGGTGGTGGCACCTGCGAGAGTTTCCTGGATCACCGTATTGCCATGTCCTTCATGGTGATGGGAATGGCGGCGCAGAACCCGGTCACGGTGGATGACGGCAATCCCATCACCACATCCTTCCCAATTTTTGAGCCGCTGATGACAGGGCTTGGGGCCAAGCTCAGCAAGGGCTGACAGCAACCGGAGAGCACCGCAGATGAGCACCAGTTTCACCATCGCCATTGACGGGCCAGCAGCTGCGGGCAAGGGCACGATCTCCAAGGCCGTAGCGGCAGAGCTGGGGTTGGCGCATCTGGATACCGGGCTGTTGTACCGGGCCGTTGGGGCCAAGATGCTGGAAGGTACACCCGCAATCAAAGCGGCACAGAGTCTGACGCCAGAAGATCTAGAGCGTCCTGATCTGCGCGGTCCAGAGGCGGCGCAGGCGGCCTCCAAAGTGGCTGTGATCGCCGAGGTGCGCGCCGCCCTGGTGGATTTCCAACGCGCCTTTGCCCGCCGCGCAGGGGGCGCCGTGCTGGATGGGCGCGACATTGGCACGGTGATCTGCCCCAATGCCGAGGTGAAGCTCTTTGTCACCGCCAGCGCTGAGGTCCGGGCGCAGCGGCGGTTCAAAGAATTGTCCGCCAAGGGGCAGGCGAATAGTTTGGCTGAGGTTCTGGCGGATGTAAGAGCTCGCGACGAGCGCGACATGAACCGCGCCGAAGCACCGCTGAAACCGGCTGAAGACGCCGTGGTGATTGATACCAGCGATTTGGCGATTGAAGAGGCGGTGGCCCAGGCCCTGCAAGAGGTCGCCACTCGTCGTTGATGCTTTTCGAATTTTGAACGTCGGTTTGTTGCCTGTGAACTCTAACACAAAGCCACCGCGTCCGAACCGAGGGGTGGAAAGCGAAGCGCCCGCCCCGTGGGGGCGGTTAGGGCGCTGCCAAAGCCGCGCTTTGGCAATTTGCGAGATCATCGATTGTCAAGACCCGTGATGGCTCTCCATGTCGGCATGGCCGTCTTTGCAAACATTCAAGAAACGCCACCGCTTAGCTTACAGGCATTGAGCTCTCGGACTATTGTTTGCCGCCATTCGAGAGTTGCTTTCCTTTCTGAGTATCTGCCATCGTCCATGACACTTAGCTCAAGCTCATCAAAATCAATGACATCAGCCAGGCTGTCCCGAATTGTCTTTGTAAGAGCGTGTTGCTCCCGCCACAGATCATTTCGTGAAAGCAGATAGATATAGATCCCTTCAAACGCGAGGCCTGCTTCTCCGATTTCAAGGAAGTGGCGTGAGTTCGGCCAAAAGTCGTTTTCCGCCTCACAGACGGACAAAAGCCTACCAATGTACTCTTTGAGTTTCTCTGTTGGGTGTTTTTTCATAGTACAACTGTCCGAAGAATACGAGAGTTTGCAAGAGTTCCGATTGTTCAAGGCTATCGATAGGTTGTCCAATTGAGCTTTGGGACGCCAGATGGTCACGTCGGAAGAAATTTTCCCACCTTCATATTGAACTGAATAGTTCAGTTCCGATATGGGTGGTACAAACCTTCCAATGACGGGAAAGATGATGTTTCTAGAAAAGCTGAATTGGCGCTACGCCACCAAAAAGATGGACCCCTCCAAGCCGGTGTCCGAGGAGGCCGTGGCCCAGATCGTTGAGGCGGTGCAGATGGCGCCGACCTCCAGCGGTTTGCAGCCCTATGAGCTTTTGGTGGTACGCAACAAGGATCTGCGGGCGGCCATTCGTCCCGTCGCCTGGGATCAGGCGCAGATCACCGATGGCTCGCATCTCTTGGTTTTTGCCGCCTGGGACACCTACAGCGAAGAACGCATCGACGCGGTAGTCGAACAGATGGCAGCCGAGCGTGGTGGCATGAATGACATGCTGCAGGGCTATTATGATCGTCTGAAATCGATGTATCTGCCCCGCTCGGACGAGGAAAACTACGCTCATGCGGCGCGTCAGGCCTATATCGGTCTGGGTTTTGCACTGGCGGCGGCGGCGGAACTCGGCGTGGACAGCACCCCGATGGAAGGGTTTGACCCGGCACAGGTCGATGAGATCCTGGGACTTAAGGAAAAAGGCCTGCGTTCGGTGCTGCTTTTGCCGCTGGGGACCCGGGACGAAAATGGCGACTGGCTGGTGAACCTCAAAAAGGTGCGTAAACCGCTGAGCACCTTTGTCACCAATATGGATTGAGAGGTCGGATGGGGCACTTCGGGAAGAGCTGCCCCATCCCCTTCACCGTAGATCAGACGCCCTGATGGAAAAACTAGCGCTGGCCCAGAAAAATAAGGCTGTATTCTGCCCAAGGCACGGGTTTCTCTTGCACGATGCAGGGAATCCGCTTAAGAAGCGCGCTGTCAGTATAGGGGCGGCCAACGCTCGAATGGCAATCTGAGCAGGGTCGGGGCAAGTTCCGGCCCTTTGTGTTTGTTTGCTCCAGATGCCTTTGCGCCACGCTCCATGCGACCAAACCCCAAGACCGGCGGAGACAACCGCACGGCCAGAAAACTTTGTAAAGGAAACCTGAGACCTCATGGCTCAAAACGTATCTATGGAGGACTTCGAAGCCCTTCTGAATGAAAGCTTCGAAATGGACACCCCAAATGAGGGTTCCGTTGTAAAAGGCAAGGTTATCGCGATCGAAGCGGGCCAGGCTCTGATCGACGTAGGCTACAAGATGGAAGGCCGCGTCGACCTCAAAGAATTCGCAAACCCCGGCGAAGCTCCCGAAATCGCAGTCGGCGACGAGGTAGAAGTCTACCTGCGTTCCGCTGAGAATGCCCGTGGCGAAGCAGTTATCTCCCGCGAGATGGCCCGCCGCGAAGAAGCATGGGACCGTCTGGAAAAAGCCTATGCCGACGACGAGCGCGTCGAAGGCGCGATCTTTGGTCGTGTCAAAGGTGGCTTTACAGTCGATCTGGGTGGCGCAGTTGCCTTCCTGCCAGGTTCGCAGGTTGACGTCCGCCCCGTGCGTGACGCAGGCCCGCTGATGGGTCTCAAGCAGCCCTTCCAGATCCTGAAAATGGACCGTCGTCGTGGCAATATCGTTGTATCGCGTCGTGCGATCCTCGAAGAGTCCCGCGCCGAGCAGCGCGCCGAAGTTATCGGTAAACTGTCCGAAGGTGACTCCGTTGATGGTGTGGTCAAGAACATCACCGAATACGGTGCCTTCGTTGACCTGGGCGGCGTAGACGGCCTTCTGCACGTCACCGACATGGCATGGCGTCGTGTGAACCACCCCTCCGAGATTCTGGCGATCGGCGAAACCGTCAAGGTTCAGGTCATCAAGATCAACAAAGACACCCACCGTATCTCCCTCGGCATGAAGCAGCTGCAGGAAGATCCATGGGATCTGGTTGGCGCCAAGTACCCACTCTCCTCGGTCCACAAAGGCCGCGTGACCAACATCACCGATTACGGTGCATTTGTTGAGCTGGAGCCTGGTGTCGAAGGTCTGGTCCACGTTTCTGAAATGTCCTGGACCAAGAAGAACGTACACCCCGGCAAGATCGTCTCCACTTCGCAGGAAGTTGACGTCATGGTTCTGGAAATCGACGGCTCCAAGCGCCGCGTTTCCCTGGGTCTCAAGCAGACACAGCGTAACCCATGGGAAGTCTTCTCGGAATCCAACCCTGAGGGCACCGAAGTCGAAGGCGAAGTCAAGAACATCACCGAATTCGGTCTGTTCATCGGCCTCGAAGGCGACATCGACGGCATGGTTCACCTGTCCGACCTTTCCTGGGACGAGCGTGGCGAAGATGCGATCCAGAACTACCGCAAAGGCGACATGGTTTCGGCCGTTGTCTCCGAAGTGGATGTTGAAAAAGAGCGTATCTCCCTCTCGATTAAAGCCCTGGGCGGCGACAAGTTCGCTGAAGCCGTTGGCGGCGTGAAGCGTGGCTCCATTGTCACCGTGAACGTTACTGCCATCGAAGAAGGCGGCGTAGAAGTTGAATACGAAGGCATGAAGAGCTTCATCCGTCGTTCCGACCTCAGCCGTGATCGCGCCGAGCAGCGCCCCGAGCGCTTCAATGTTGGCGACAAGGTCGACGTTCGCGTCACCAATGTCGACAGCAAGACCCGTCGTCTGGGTCTGTCGATCAAGGCTCGCGAGATCGCAGAAGAAAAAGAAGCTGTTGAACAGTATGGTTCCTCGGATTCCGGCGCATCGCTGGGCGACATCCTGGGCGCAGCACTGAACAACGACTAAGTTTCAGCCTGCTTTTAGGTTCTGAACCTTTCGAACGGCCCTGCCATTTTGGCGGGGCCGTTTTTGTTTGGGCGGATTTCCACCCACAGAGTGATCGCTCTGCCGGGACGGCCAATCCCGCCTTCGGCTGGTTTCAACGGCATTGGCTGGCATCGAACTCAGCTGTGGATCTGTCCGGTAACGGCTTGCGAATCAATCACTTCTCTTGTTGCGCGCACCAGCTGCCAAAAGCCGCCGTGACGTCACTCAGCGGCCTTGCAAGGTGAAAAAATGTGAATTTCTGGTCGTTTGACGAATTTTGCAGGACAAATATCGACCCTGTGTCCTCTGTTTTGGTTCCTAGATCGCGCTTTTGTACCTATAGTTGTCGTTAGCCGACAAAGGCTTGCGTACATCTGGGAGGGCAGGAAGTATGATCCGTTCTGAATTGATTCAGAAGATTGCAGACGAAAACCCGCACCTGTATCAGCGGGATGTCGAAAGGATCGTGAATACGGTATTTGAGGAAGTGACGGACGCGATGTCTCGGGGTGACCGGGTTGAACTGCGTGGCTTTGGTGCTTTCTCTGTCAAACAACGAGATTCGCGGGTTGGCCGCAATCCGCGTACCGGTGAAACCGTCCAAGTTGAAGAAAAACATGTTCCGTTCTTCAAGACTGGTAAGCTCTTGAGGGATCGCCTGAACGGAAAGGCCTAAATGCGTTACATTCGCTACGCTGTCCTGGGAACCCTGGGCATTCTGTTGGTTTCGGTCTGTGTGGCCAATCGCTCCATCGTCGAGCTGAAGCTGCTGCCCGATGCGGTATCTGAGTTCTTTGGGGTCAACCCCTCGATCGCACTGCCGCTGTTTGTGGTGGTGATCGGCGGGCTTGTGGCCGGGCTGGCTATTGGCTTTGTCTGGGAATGGATTCGCGAACATAAACACCGCCGTGCCGTCAGCACGCAGAACCGCGAAGTGAAAAAACTATCGCGCGAAGTGAAGAAGCTGAAGCAGCAGAAACACGAGGGCAAAGACGAAGTTTTGGCTCTTCTGGACGAGGCCAGCTGAGCGCCGCCTATGAGTGCTGTCCGGGTAAAGATCTGTGGGCTGAAAAGCCCGCAGGATCTGGCCGCCGCCGCTGATGCGGGCGCGGCCTATGTGGGGTTTGTGTTCTTCCCCAAATCGCCACGCAATATCTCGATCGAACAGGCTGCCGCCCTGGCGCTGGAAGCTCCTGTCGGGCTGTGCAAGGTGGCGTTGACGGTCAATGCGGATGACGCCAGCCTGGATGCGCTGACCGCTGCGGTGCCGCTGGATATGCTTCAATTGCATGGATCTGAAAGCCCTGAACGGGTGGCTGCGGTCAAGGCGCGCTACGGCCTGCCGGTGATGAAGGCCATCGGCGTAGCTGACGCCGGGGATCTGCCACAAATCGACCTTTATGCGCAGGTCGCGGACCAATTGCTGATTGATGCCAAGCCACCAAAAGACGCGGATCTTCCCGGCGGCAATGGGCTGGCTTTTGATTGGCGGCTTCTGGCCGGGCGCAAATACTGGCAGCGCCCCTGGATGCTGGCCGGTGGGCTAACACCGGAAAATGTTGCAGAGGCCATCCGCATGACTGGCGCGCGACAGGTTGATGTCTCTTCCGGGGTAGAAGCCGCACCGGGGCAAAAGGATGCTGCTCTGATCAGCAGCTTCACCACGGCTGCGCTTTCGGCTGTCGGCACGTAGCCCAGCAGAGATAGGGCCCAGGACCTGAGGCACAGGTAATTCTGAGCGCCCGACGGCAGAATCCTGCATCCACTCTCTTTACCCGCCGACGCCTGCGCGATAGTCATATCCAGCACTGTCTGCCAGTGCTGGGACAAGAGGAAGAACCATGGCAAACGATCTCTTCAACAGCTTTATGAATGGACCCGATGAAAAGGGTCGTTTTGGTATCTTTGGCGGGCGGTTTGTTTCTGAAACCCTGATGCCGCTGATCCTGAGCCTGGAAGAAGAATACAACCGAGCCAAGGACGACCCTAGTTTCTGGGCCGAAATGGACGACCTGTGGAAACACTATGTAGGCCGTCCTAGCCCGCTCTATCATGCCGAACGTCTGACCGCCCATCTTGGTGGTGCCAAGGTTTATATGAAGCGCGACGAGCTGAACCACACCGGCGCGCATAAGGTCAATAACGTGCTGGGCCAGATCCTGCTGGCGCGCCGCATGGGCAAATCCCGTATCATTGCCGAAACCGGAGCCGGTCAGCACGGCGTGGCGACCGCCACTGTCTGTGCTAAGTTTGGCCTGAAATGTGTGGTCTATATGGGCGCCCATGATGTGAAACGTCAGGCCCCAAATGTATTCCGTATGCGTCTGTTGGGCGCCGAGGTGATCCCGGTGACCTCGGGCCGTGGTACCCTGAAGGACGCGATGAATGACGCGCTGCGCGACTGGGTGACTAACGTCAACGATACCTTCTACTGCATCGGCACTGCGGCTGGCCCGCATCCCTATCCGGCGCTGGTGCGGGATTTCCAGTCGATCATCGGCAAAGAGGTCCGCTGGCAGCTGGCCGAACAGGAAGGCGAAGGCCGCCTGCCGGATACGCTGATTGCCGCCATCGGCGGGGGATCTAACGCCATCGGGCTGTTCCATCCTTTCCTGGATGACAAATCCGTCAATATCATCGGCGTTGAGGCCGGTGGTAAAGGCGTTGATGACCGGATGCAGCACTGTGCCTCGCTGACCGGCGGCCGTCCAGGCGTGCTGCATGGCAACCGGACCTATCTGCTGCAAGACGAAGACGGCCAGATCCAGGAGGGCTTCTCGATCTCTGCAGGGCTCGATTATCCGGGCATCGGGCCAGAGCATTCCTGGCTGCATGATACCGGCCGCGCCGAATATGTCTCAATCACCGACAAAGAGGCGCTCGAAGCGTTCCAGCTCTCCTGTGCGATGGAGGGCATCATCCCGGCGCTGGAGCCCAGCCATGCGCTGGCCCATGTGATGAAGATCGCGCCTGGGCTGCCAAAGGACCATATCATCGTGATGAACATGTGTGGCCGTGGCGACAAGGATGTCTTTACCGTGGCCAAACACCTGGGCTTTGACATGTCCGACACCGAAGAGGGGCGCTCCTTCGAGGAGTAAGCCCTTGGTGCTGAGCAGGCCAAACCGGCCAGTCGGTTTTTGAAACATCTGCAAAACACGGCGTCCCAAATCAGGGGCGCCGTTTTGCTATTGTCGCGGGATCTTTGCAGATATTGCGTGGGTGGGTAATTTTGTTGCACACACGTCACAGGTGTGTTGGGTAGCAAAATAACTTATTGAGTGAATTCATGCTTCCCGCCTAAACAGCGCTTCACCGGTCAGGTTGAACCGGACCCTAGCGGGCAGAGGTGATCACTCTCCCGGTGCGGACGGCACTGCCGATCCCGTATGCCAGGGCCGCGGAATTTCGGATTGGTTGGCTGAAGTAGCTCAGTGGGAGAGCGACAGATTCAGGTTCTGTAGGCGGAGGTTCGATCCCTCCCTAAGCACCAGATGTAGCTCATCGGTAGAGCATTCGACTTGTAATCGAAATGTAGCGGGTTCGACTCCCGTCATTTGAAAAAGCCGTTCAATCGGCACCGGCCTTCAACGCCGGCCGCGTAGGCGGTCCTCAACTATCGGATCCGGGGATCTTCCAGCAGGAGGGCCCTGCCAATCAGACCACGGTCTGACTGGGTTTTGGTCCTGCTGCTCTGGCACCCTGCCGAAGCGCTGATGACGGTTCTGCCGGTTGCAGGTCCGCCCTAGGGAAGGCTCCCAAAGGTGCGCCTACGATTCAACGGCCCTCTCGCAGGTCTTTCGCTGGGCACCATGGCGCGGCGGGTTTCCGGATCTTTTCGCCCCAGATTTTGGGGCCCACACCTGACAGCCACTCGGGCTGCAACCCCCTGACAACAAAAAGGAGTTCGCATTTTGCGACGACGATAAGCGATTCGAACAGGAGAAGAACAATGACAATCGTGCAAACTCTTACTGACCTTGTAACCGGCCATCGCCGGGTGACCCTCAGCGAAGGCCAGCGGATGCTGGTGCTCCACAAGGGGCGGTTCCACGCCATTCTGGGGGCTGGTGAAAACCGGATCCCGTGCAGAAAATGCGCAGTTGAGATGCATGCATTGAATCAACTCCGTTTCAAATCGCCCTACACAGAGGCGCTGCAAAAGGCGCGTCCCGATCTGGCAGAGGCGCATCTGCAGGAGTTTCGCGCCGCTGAAGGCGAGGTGCTGGTTGTTCTGCGCGATGGGACACCGCATGAGGTCCTGCTGCCCGAAGCACGGGCGGTTTTTTGGAAGGATGCCGGTCCGTGGGAGGTTGAGCGCCATGAGCTGGGGGAGACCCTGAAACTGCCGCTCTCCCTAGCCAAACGTCTGGTGCGGCTGGGGCTGGCCACGAGCTTTAGCACGGTTGAGGTTGCCGAGGGTCATACAGGGCTCTTGACCGTGGATGGCAATTTTCTGGACCAATTGGCTCCTGGCACCCATGCCTTTTGGCGGTTGGGCCGGCATGTGGCGGTGAAACAGGTGGATCTGCGTCTGCGCAGCCATGAGGTGACCGGGCAGGAGATCCTGACCAAAGACCGGGTGACTATCCGGGTGAACCTTTCGGCGGATTTCCAGGTGGTGGACCCGGTGAAAGCGGTTGGCGCGGTAAAGGACTTTGAAGCCGCCCTGCACCGGGCGTTGCAATTGGCCTTTCGCCGCACCCTTGGGGCGCTGACTCTGGACCGGCTCTTGGCCGAGAAGGTCAATGTCGATACCGTTGCGGCCGACAAGGTTCGCACCGAGATGGGAGAGATCGGCCTCAAGGTCGGGGAGATTGCGCTGAAGGATGTGATCCTGCCCGGCGAGATGCGTGAGATCCTCACCTCGGTGGTGGCGGCAGAGAAACAGGCGGAGGCCAATGTGATCCGCCGCCGCGAAGAGACCAACGCCACACGGTCGCTGCTCAACACCGCCAAGGTCATGGCCGATAACCCGGTCATGCTGCGGCTGAAAGAGCTGGAAGCGCTGGAGAGCATCGCAGGCAAGGTCGAGCGCCTGACCGTGCACAATGGCACCGAAGGTCTGATGAGCGATCTGGTGCGTCTGCGTGAGTGATCTCTCGAATAAATCTGGCCGATCCGGGGAGACCCGGGTCGGCCACTTATCTGTCTCAGGCTTCGTGCAACACGGTGTCAAAGCCTTCGAACTGTGGATGACCCATGATTGGGCTTTCGCCTTCACGCTTGCCCGCATTGCGATGGGCGTCGCGGAACTGTTCCGATTTGGTCCAGGTCACAAAATCCTCCTTGCTGTCCCAAACCACATGGCTGGAATAGAGGTGGAACTCTTCGGTTGCCGGGCCTTTGAGCAGGCGGAACTCGCGAAAGCCCTTGAGCTCTTTCAGGCGGGATTCGCGGGACTTCCAGATCTGTTCAAAATCTTCTTCGCGCCCGGGGCGGATCTTAAAACGGTTCATGGCGATATAGCTCATGCCGGTCTCCTTGTCTGTTGTGATCAAGAGGCTGGCAATGGGCGACCGAGGAGACACCGCAGCTGGCTACTACCTTGCCATAACGGCAAATACAGGGGCAGGTCAATCGTGAGGCGTACCCCAGCTTTGTTGGGTTAGTCGCGTGCCAATGTGACATCGGCCTGTTGTAGCAGCCGCATTGGAACGATCTCCAGCGCCCGGCGGTGGGTTGCATTTAGCGATACCAATGGCGCACAGCCTTCGTCGACGGCTTGCAAGAACCTGCTGGCACAGAGGCACCAATGATCGCCGGGCTTTAACCCGTCAAAGCCGAACTCAGGCCGGGGCGTCGACAGATCATTGCCGACATACTTTGAATAGGCGAGGAATTCGGCCGTCATCACCGCGCAGACCGTATGGCTGCCCTGGTCCTCGATGCAGGTGTTACAATGCCCATCGCGAAAAAAGCCGGTGAGAGGTTTCAGCGAGCAGGGCTCCAGCGCCCCGCCCAGTACATTTATGCTTGGATCCTGTTTCATGCTGGCCAGCCTACAGGATTCGCGCCAGCTTTCGGAACATTTCGATATTGATCTGGTTCACGCCCTTTTCGCGGAACCTGCGATCGGCGGCAGTACTGACAATGACTACGTCACGGGCCTGATCGATATAGATGTATTGGCCGTAAACGCCACGTGCGAGGAATTCACCCTCTTCGGCCCCAACGGGCACCCACCATTGGTAGCCATAACCGATCTTGCCAGGTTTGGTGGGGGCCGAGGCAGCAGTGGAGGCAGCGATCCAATCGGCGGGAACAACCTGCTGGCCTTGATACAGGCCGTCTTGTTCGATCATCAGACCAAATCGGGCATAATCGCGGGTGGCAATGTTCAAGCCGCCAAGCACAAACGCCACGCCCTCGCCATCGGTGACATAGTAGAGATCTTGTTCCAACCCGAGCGGTGCGATGATCCGGTCTTGCAACAGGGTGGCGATGCTTTGGCCGGTGGCGCCGCGGATCACCATGCCAATGACATGGGTGTCGATGGAGACATACTGCCATTGCTCGCCAGGGGCGACAAAAGTCTCGCTCAGATCGGCGGTGAACTGATCCAGTGTTCCGCCCAATGCTACCTCGCGGCCCATGCGGTTGATATCAGAATCGTAGTCCAGGTAGTCCTCGTCAAAGGTGACCCCGCTGGACATGTTCAGCACATTGCGAATTGTTGCACCGTCGTAGGCGCTGCCGGTCAGCAGGGGAGCGTATTTTGTCACAGGATCGTCAATCGACTCGATGGCGCCTTCGTCGAGCAGCACTCCAAACAAGGCCGAGAGATAGCTTTTGGCGACTGACCAGGAGATCCGACGGTCGGTGGGTTCAGTGCCAAGATAGTAGCTCTCGTGGCGGATCTCGCCGGACTTCAGCACCAAAAGGGATGTAACAGAACGCTCAGCGATCCAGGCCTCGGTATCGGCGGGGAGGGTCATCTCACTGCCCTGGTGCAGGGTGCTCACCGGGCCAGCGCCGCGACTGATTTCGGTGGTTAAAAAGGCCGCATTCATATTGGAGAAATTGTGGACGATCTTTTCCGCTGAGAACAGAGAGTTCACCGCCCAGAGCCGTTGAATTTCTTCCCGTTTCCAGATGCCAAAGCCTGCCAGAATGATGGCAAAAACCACCAAGGCGCGCAGCAGTCGTTTCAAATGTCTTTTCATGTCTAATGCCTCCCCTTTGATTTAGGCTTAGACCGGGGAGGGGCTGGGCTCAAAGCGAGACGCCACGGAAACCAGCGTTATTTGAACTTGTCGACCAGTTTTTCCAGCGCCGAGCGCGCATCGGTTGCGGGTTCAGTCGTTGCTGTCTTCACAGGTTTTTGTGGCTGAACGGCGGAATTCTGCGCTGCAGGTTTTTTGCCGCCAGCCGGTTTGGTCCCGGTGGAACTGCGAGGCGGCGCGACCCGCAGGGAGACGGCATTCATGAACTTGCCGCCATCTCCTGCCGCCAGGGCTGCTGCCCCATCGGAAATGCCGCGTAGCAGATCGTCCAGCCAGGCCTCATCCGCCTTGGGGAAATCGCGCAGAACATAGCCCGCTACCGCGTCCTTGTGGCCGGGATGGCCAACGCCAAGTCGTACGCGCCCATAGTCGGCTCCGATATGGGAATGCAGCGAGCGCAGACCATTGTGACCGGCATGGCCGCCACCCTGTTTGACCCGGCATTTACCCGGAGCAAGATCCAGTTCATCATGCAGCACGGTCACATCTTCGCTGGTCAGTTTGTAAAACCGCATCGCCTCCCCCACTGCCTGACCCGAGAGGTTCATGAAGGTCTGTGGTTTCAGCAACAAAACCTTGACCCCATCCAGAGTGCCCTCGCAGAGCTGCGCCTGAAACTTGGCTTTCCAGGGCGAGAACCCATGATCCCGGGCGATTTCATCCAGGGCCATAAAGCCAATGTTGTGACGGTTGTGGGCATATTTGGCACCGGGATTGCCGAGCCCAACAAAGAGTTTCATGGTCTGTCTCGTCTTAACACTGCTGATGAACTGGCTACATGACTTGTTTTTTAGCAAAAATCCAGAGCTCACCGGGATGGCCTGACGAGCAAGCCTGTAGCTGCACTGCCGGCAAACCTATAGGCGCAGATCCTGTTGTCGGCCTGCGTCACTCATTTTTCAGCAACAGGCAAAGGTTTAGCTGCGCGACAGGTTACTAGAGGACAGATTGCCGGGGGAGAGAGGGCTGCGGGATGGATTAAAGTAATCCGCATCACGTCCCAATAGGTGCCGTGGAATGGGGTCCGATATGGTCTCCCCACCAAAGCGTGGCGCATCAAAGTTGAAGCCCCGCAGTATTCTGAACAAAAGCCGCCTGCGCAGCTTGGCCTCTTCCTGATCCAGACGATTTTTCATCGGATGTCACCCTTTCACTCAAACCCAACTAGAGTTTGGCAGGCAAATTGCAAACGGGAGGTTTTCAGCCTTGGGCTTTCTACCTAGAGCTTGTTTCTTTTTTTGATCAGTTTGTGCGGGTTTTTGACTTTTTTAACTTTGGCCGATTCGACTGACAGATCTGCCGGAGGCGTAACAGAAGAACGGGAGAGGCGAATAAAAAACGGGGCCCCGAAGGACCCCGTTTGCTCTGTTCCCCAAAAGGGACAGGAGCTTATTCTTCGGCTGCTGCCGCTTCTTCTTCACCAGCTTCTTCTTCGTCATCCGCAGAGATACCGCCGGGTGCGGCGATGTTTGCAACAACAAAGTCACGGTCGATGGTGGGGCGCGCGCCGCTGGGCAGCTCGATCGAGGAGATGGTGATCACATCGCCAATGGCGCTGTTTGCCAGATCAACGGTCAGCTTCTCAGGAATGTCACCGGCAGTCACAATCAGCTCGACTTCGGGGCGAACGATGGCCAGCATGCCGCCCTTTTTGACGCCGGGGCAAGTGTCTTCGTTGATGAATTCAACCGGGATGAACAGGTTGATTTCCGAAGTCCGGCGCAGGCGCATCAGGTCGAGGTGTGTTGGCAGGTCTTTGACAACGTCACGCTGAACGTCGCGGCAGATCACGCGCACGTCTTCCTGGCCTTCAACTTTCAGGTTCCACAGGGTGGACTTGAATTTGCCGGCTTTCAGCTTTTTCAACAGGACGTTGAAGGGGATCTGGATCGAAAGGGGATCCGTGTCACCGCCGTAAACAACACCAGGAACCATGCCAGCACGACGTGCTGCGCGAGCGGCGCCCTTGCCCGTCCCCGCACGTTCCTCGGCGACGAGATCAGGAATCTCTTTTGCCATTTGTAGTCTCCAATATATCTGGGTGGAGTGCCTCCAAGGCTGTCACTCCACGTGAAGGCCTGCGCTTACAGGGGATTTGGGATTCTCGCAAGGGGCAGTTTGCAGGGGAACGGAATTGGGGGCGCTGCCCCCCGGCCTGTGGCCTCCCCCCGGGATGTTTTGGCCAAATGAAGTCGGAAAGAATGAAGTCGGAAAGACAGTGATAGCACGGTCGGCGCGGTGTGTCCCGCGTAGCCCGGCGACAGCAGATGATAGGAAATCAACCGGCGCAAAAGGAAGTGTTAAAGGGCGGCAGGCTAGACTGAGGGCTGTGTTCATTTCTGGAGTCTGCTGAGATGCTGCATCTCCTATCCCTGTTTTTGCCGACAGTGATCCCCTCTTGGCGGTTTTTCAAAACCGTGGCGCCCTCGCCGCGCATTGAGTTTCGATTAATTTCCGCTGACAAGACCAGTGAGTGGCGCGAAGATCGACCTCGGCCTGCGCAAATCGGCTTTGGGCAGGTCTTGCGACGGATGCTGTGGAACCCGCATTGGAACGAACAGCTGTATCTGGTCAGCTGTTCTGAACGGCTGATTGAGGCCCCTGGCCAGCACAGTGTCGACGAGATCAATAGGCGTGTCGCCCGGCTGCTGCGCCCGGGGCCAGAGCGGTTGCAATTTCGACTAGTCTTCCTGTCGCGGGAAGGGGCGCAGGTTGTGAAGCAGGTGGAATACGAAAGCACTCCGGTTCCTTTGACCAAGCTGCAGGCGACTAGATGAGCGGGTTGGAGATCCTGCAATCCGGTCTGACGGCAGGGCAGGCGATGGGCTGGATGCAGATCTTGCTGTCTTTTGCCATAGCACAACAAAGCCTGGAGCATCTGGCGCGGGGCGATCGGTTGATCTTTGTGCCTCGGCTGGTTCTGTGCCTGTTAATGGCGCTGGGACTGGGAGGTGCCTGGCCTGTTTGGGGGCTTTGGGGGAACAGCCTGGCCATGCTCTGGCGCTATCAGGGGCCCTATAACGGCGGTAGTGACAAGATGTCCATGCTGATCCTCAGCTGTCTGAGCCTGGCGCATCTGGCACCAACACCGTTCTGGCAGGAGATGGCACTGTCCTATCTGGCGGTGCAGCTGGTGCTGTCTTATTTTGTATCGGGCTGGGTCAAGGTGGTGAACCCGGATTGGCAAAGCGGTGCGGCGCTGCGCGATGTGTTTCGCTTTTCTGCCTATCCGGTGAGCGAAAGTCTCCGCTCCCTGGCGGATCATCCGCGGTTTCTGTTTGTGATGGGCTGGGCGGTGATCCTGTTTGAGCTGGTGTTCCCGCTGGCGCTGCTCAACCCGGTTGCGTTGAAACTGGCCCTGCTTTGCGCTGCCGGGTTTCATCTCTCTAATGCCTGTTTCTTTGGTCTCAATCGATTTTTCTGGATCTGGCTCTGTGCCTATCCGGCCCTGATTTGGTTTCAGGACCGGATACTGTAGGACTGTCGGGTGGGATCACTCCTGCCAGTCGCCTTCAAAATCTTTGGGGATCAGCAGGTTGTGGCGACCCAAGTCGCCAACGTGGCGCTCGCCGCAGAGTGCCATGGTGATGTCCAGCTCTTTGTGGATCACCTCCAGTGCCTTGGTGACGCCTGCCTGACCCATGGCACCAAGCCCATAGATATAGGCGCGGCCAATCATGGTGCCTGTGGCGCCCAGTGCCAGCGCCTTGAGCACGTCCTGTCCCGAACGGATGCCGCTGTCGAGGATCACTTCGATCTCGCCACCAACCGCATCCATGATCTGTGGCAGCATCCGGATAGAGCTGAGCGCCCCATCCAGCTGACGCCCGCCGTGGTTGGAAACAACGATGGCATCGGCCCCCACTTTGACGGCCATCTTGGCGTCTTCGGCGTCGAGAATGCCCTTGAGGATAACTTTGCCGCCCCACAATTCCTTGAGCTTGGCGATCTTGCCCCAGTCCAACGCCAGGTCGAATTGTTCATTGGTCCAGGCCCCCAGCGAGGCGGAGTCGGAGATGCCTTCGACATGGCCGACGATATTGCCAAAGTCGCGCCGTTTGGCGCCCAGCATCTGCAGCCCCCAGGTCCATTTGGTCATCAGGTTGGCGATGGTACTGGGGGTCAGCTTGGGCGGAGCGGAGAGGCCGTTTTTCAGATCCTTGTGGCGTTGGCCGAGGATCTGCAGGTCCAGTGTGATCACCAGGGCAGAACACTTGGCATCCTTGGCCCGCTGGATCAGGCGGCGCACATAGTCTTCGTCATTCATCGTATAGAGCTGAAACCAGAAGGGTTTGCTGGTGGCTTCGGCAACCTCTTCGATCGAATTGATCGACATGGTCGACAGGGTATAGGGCACCCCAAAGGCTTCGGCGGCGCGGGCTGCTTTGATGTCGCCATCGGCGTGCTGCATACCGGTGAGGCCAACAGGGGCCAGCGAAACGGGCATGGCCACCTCTTGCCCCAGCATCTTGCTGTTGGTGCTGCGCCCCGACATGTCTACCGCAACGCGCTGGCGCAGGCGGATCTGTTCAAAGTCAGAGGTGTTTTCGCGAAAGGTCTGCTCGGTCCAGCTGCCGCTTTCCGCATAGTCATAGAACATCCGCGGCACCCGCCGTTCGTGGATGCGTTTCAGGTCCTGAATATTGGTAATAACCGGCACGGAAAAGCCCTCGCTATAGTGTGGTAAAGTTTCCTTACCAATTTTTAGTCGCCAGGGCAATCTCTTCCGAATAGCAAAAAGCCGCACCATCTGGCGCGGCTTTGGTTGAAAGTTGTTCGCTGGTCACTGTTCAAGCGGGGGCATCCGGAGCTGAAGGCTGACCTTCCTCATAGGCCATGCACAGGGCCGTGGCCGTCAGAAGCAGCGCAAAAACTCCGACGAGACCGAGGAGCCAGTCTGTGGCGTAGACGAATGGGGCGATTTGAGTGGCTGGAAGCAAGACTACAAGGCCGAGGGTGAAAGCAATATTGATTATTGTAAACAGGAAGTTGCCGGAGATGAGGCGAAGATAGTTGCGCCCAAAGCCCTGGCGGCCGATTTGAAAAGCCTTGCCAAAGGAGGCGTCTTGCCCGGCAGCCGCTGCAGGTAAGACCGGCCCTATGAGCGAGAGAACTCCGTAGAACAAGAGCGCTGCCGGGAGGAGGCTCGAAACCATGACTATGAAAAAAACGTCATTTTCGCTTGGCTCAAAGATGGACCAAAGGCAGAAGCCACATATGGCCCAAATTACGGCGCCGATCAACATGAGGCCTGTAAATCGCAGCAAGAAAGGCAACATCGGGCCAGCCAGAGGGCCATTGGGATCGGCCCTAAAGCTCTCCCCAAGCGAAGTTGAAGCGCCACTCAAGATGAGACGATGAGAAAAAAGGGTAACAAAGGCATAAAGGACAAACTTGCCACCTAGGCCGGGAGAAATTGCGCCCATATTGTTCACAAAGACCTCGATGGCGGAAAAGGCGGCGAAGAGCCAGAAGTTGTTGCGAAGAACCTGGCCCGCGCGGGAATAGAGTTCAAACATGGCGATCCTAAAAAATGACTCGTGGTGAATGATCTGGCTAGTGCTTCCTGGCATGGCGGAGAAAGCCATGCCAATTCCGTGATGCTTCAGCCCCGGTGGGCACCATCGGCGAGGGATTTTACAAAGGCCAGGGTGTCGGGTACCGATTTGCTCTCGGCCATTTTGCTGACGATAGCGCTGCCCACGACGGCCCCGTCCGAAATCGACGCGATGTTTTGGGCCTTTTCCGGTGTGTTGATACCAAAGCCGACGATTACCGGCAGATCGGTGGAGGACTTGATCCGGGCCACTTCGGGGCCAACATCGCCGGCCTGGGCCTCTGCCGCGCCGGTGATGCCGGTGACGGAGACGTAGTAGACAAAACCAGAGGTGTTTTGCAGCACGGTTGGCAGGCGTTTGTCATCCGTGGTCGGAGTTGCCAGGCGAATGAAGTTCAGCCCAGCCTGTTGCGCCGGAATGCAGAGCTCTTCGTCTTCTTCTGGTGGCAGATCAACCACGATCAAACCATCAATCCCGGCGGCCTTAGCATCCGTCAGGAAAGTCTCAACGCCGCGATTGTAGATTGGGTTGTAATAACCCATCAGAACAATTGGAGTGGTGTCGTCTTCTTTGCGGAACTCCGCGGCCAGTTGCAGGGTCTTTTCCAGTGTCATGCCGCCGTCCAGCGCGCGTTGACCCGCCAACTGAATAGTGGGCCCATCCGCCATTGGATCGGTGAAGGGCAGGCCCAGTTCGATGATATCAACGCCAGCCTCAGGCAGGCCCTTTACCAGCTCCAGCGAGCGGTCATAGTCGGGGTCGCCGGCCATGACATAGGACACAAAGGCCTTTTTGCCGGCGGATTTGAGTTCGGCGAATTTTGCGTCAATACGGGTCATGATCGGGCCTCTTGCAACTTACCGCTCCGGTGTGCCGAAAGTTGCAGGGGAAATCAATCCCGCCCCTAGGCTCAATTGCGCATTGCTCCGCTGGCCTGGTGGCTAGTTCAGCGGAATATGCCAGCGTAGGGTCAGGGCGTTGACCCCCGGGTTGCGCTCGGCTGTGGAGGCATTTGATTTATGGCTCAGCGCCAGGGACAGGGCTTTGCCGTTGCGAAACCGTTTGCCAAGGGCGATCTGGCTGCGAATCTCAAAGGTTGATCCCAATTCATTGGGCGGTGTGCCCTCAACAAAAAGCCCCGGCAGAACGCTGGCCTCGATAAACCAGCTGTGCTGTAGATCCCATTTGCCACTAATGCCGCCGCCAAGGAAAAAATCTCCGGTCTCTGACAGTTCCAAGGCACCTGCAAAGCGGGCGGCAAAATACCTACGCTCATAGAAGGGGCTGTGATTGTATTCCACAGAGAAGACCGCGCTGTCTACGGCGTCCTGGTGGGCATAGTCGGCAAAGCCTGCACCCAGAACAATTTCTTGGCCGGATGCCACGTTTGCTAAGCCTGCGATCACAGCTGCGGCAAGTAGAATTTCTCGTTTCATTTTTTCTCCAATTCGTCTTGGAACTCGTGACGAGATAGGAGGGTTTTGGATGTGTGAAACCTTTGCACACGGCGTTGCGACAATCCGTGAGGGTCTTGACCTGTTAAGGTTTATGAAAATTTTACGATGGGTCAAGGTTGCAAGCTGCCTTGCGCCGGGGGGCAATGCTGCCTAGAAGCCAATCCCAAGTGGCATCAGGAGGCCGATATGGGCTTTAAAATGGGAATTGTTGGCATGCCGAATGTCGGCAAGTCGACTTTGTTCAACGCATTGACCAAAACCGCATCGGCGCAGGCGGCGAATTTTCCGTTCTGCACCATCGAGCCCAACGTGGGTGAGGTCGGAGTTCCGGACGCGCGTCTGGACAAATTGGCTGCAATCGCCAGTTCCAAGCAGGTCATCCCAACCCGGATGACCTTTGTGGATATTGCCGGTCTCGTAAAAGGCGCCTCCAAGGGCGAAGGTCTGGGCAATCAGTTCCTGGCCAATATCCGCGAAACCGATGCAATTGCCCATGTTTTGCGCTGTTTTGAAGACGGCGACGTGACCCATGTGGACGGCCGGGTTGATCCCGTGGCAGATGCCGAAACCATCGAGACCGAGCTGATGCTCGCAGATCTGGAAAGCATCGAGAAACGTCGGGCCAACCTGGTGCGCAAGCTCAAGGGCAACGACAAGGAAGCCCAGCAGCAAGAGCGTTTGCTGGCCGAAGCGCAGGCGATGCTGGAAGAAGGCAAGCCCGCCCGTCTGGTCGAGGTTGACGATGAGGACGCCAAGGCCTGGAAGATGCTGCAACTGCTGAGCACCAAGCCGGTGCTTTATGTCTGCAACGTGGGAGAGTCGGAATCGGTCGACGGCAATGCGCATTCCGCAAAAGTGGCGGAAATGGCGACAGCTCAGGGCAATTCCCATGTGATTATCTCGGCGCAGATCGAAGAAGAGATAAGCCAGCTCGAAGCTGAAGAGGCGCAGATGTTCCTTGAAGAGATGGGTCTTGAAGAGGCCGGTCTCGACCGTCTGATCCGCGCAGGCTATGAACTGCTGCATCTGGAAACCTATTTCACCGTTGGCCCAAAAGAGGCACGCGCCTGGACTATCCGTGAGGGTACATCTGGTCCGCAGGCGGCTGGGGTTATCCATGGCGATTTTGAAAAGGGCTTCATCCGCGCCGAGACCATCGCATATGAAGACTTTATTGCCTGCAATGGCGAACAGGGTGCCAAAGAGGCCGGTAAGATGCGGGCCGAAGGCAAATCCTATATCGTCAAAGATGGCGATGTGATGCACTTCCTGTTTAACAACTAATCCTTGGCCGCTATGGCGGCTGGATCGACAGCTCATTTACGCCTGCGTTGGATTTCCAACGTGGGCGTTTTCTGTTGAAACGGGGAGGGGGTGAGGCAAGGCTTGCTGATTTTGGGCAAGAAATGTTAGGCCAGCCTCCTGAGCAAGACGGAGATGGCTATGATCAAGCTGATTATCGACACTGACCCCGGCATCGATGATGCCATGGCTATCTTTTATGCGGCCGCCGCGCCGGAAATCGACCTGCTGGGGCTTTCCACCATCTTTGGCAATGTCACCACCAAAATTGCCACCCGCAACGCCCTGCGCCTGCTGGAGGCGGTGGACCTGGATCTGCCCGTTGCGCAGGGTGCTGAGATCCCCCTTACGCTGCCGCCCTTTGCGCCATCGGCGCAGGTCCACGGGAAGGAAGGTTTTGGCGATGTTCCGGCAGCCCAGCCCAAGGGGCAGCCTGTGTCCGAGGACGCTGCCGATTTTCTTATCCGCATGGCGAGCGAACATAAGGGCGAGCTGGTAGTCTGCCCCATTGGGCCGCTGACCAATATCGCCCATGCAATTCAGCGCGACCCCAAATTTGTGAAAAACGTCAAACGCATCGTTATCATGGGCGGCTCTCTGCGGGAGGGGGGCAATATCACCCCCCATGCCGAGGCCAATATCTACCATGACCCCCATGCGGCGGATGTGGTCTTTGCTTCGGGCGCCCGGCTCACCATGGTAGGGCTGGATGTCACCCATCAAATCCTCTGTACCCAATCGGATTTTGCCTCGATCGCAGCGCAGTCACCCGAATTGGGCGGCATGTTGCAAAAGATGTCGGAATTCTACCTGCAGTTCTACGAGAGCGTTGGCAAATTTGATGGCTGCTCGCTGCATGATCCGGCGGCGGTGATTGCCTGCACCCATCCAGACCTGTTTGAGGTTGAAAGCCACCCCCTAACGGTGGTCTGCGAGGGGGAAAGCTCTGGTGCTACCCTGGCGGCAGCTCCAGGCGCACGCGGGGTGACGTCTGTCTGTATGGGGGTTAAATCCGATGCAGTGAAGGCGCTCTTTCTGGAGCGACTTGCACTGCTTCCTTAAGGCTTTGTGGGCATTTAGCCCTGAAAGGTGCGTTGGACCTGGACACCCAGCCCTTCGACCCCGAGCTCCATCTGGTCGCCGGGCTTCAGATAGACAGGCTCGGGCTTCATCCCCATGCCCACGCCCGGAGGGGTGCCGGTGGAAATGATATCTCCCGGTTGCAGGCTCATGAAGCGGGACAGATAGGCCACCACATGGGCTACGCCATAGACCATGGTGGCGGTCGTGCCTGTCTGCATGCGCTTGCCGTTTACATCCAGATACATGCTGAGGTTCTGCGGATCTGGCACCTCATCGCGGGTTACAATCCAGGGGCCTATGGGGCCGAAGGTATCGGCGGATTTGCCCTTGGTCCATTGGCCTTCGTGTTTGATCTGGTAGTCGCGTTCGGACAGGTCATTGACCACACAATAGCCCGCCACGTGGTCTAGCGCGTCGGCTTCGGTCACGTATTTGGCTTCTTTGCCGATCACCACACCCAGTTCGACTTCCCAATCGGTCGCGGCAGAGCCGCGCGGGATCTCGATGTCGTCATTGGCCCCGCAGATGGCTGAGGTTGCCTTGGCAAAGATCACTGGTTCTCCGGGGACAGCCATGCCTGCCTCTGCAGCGTGATCCGAATAGTTCAGCCCGATGCAGATGAATTTGCCAACCTGGCCAACGCAAGGACCATAACGGGCTGTTTCTACGGCGGGTAGGCTGGAGGGATCCAGTGCCGCGATCCTTGCTAGACTGGCATCGCTCAAGGCTTCACCGGCAATATCCGCAACATGGGCGGACAGGTCGCGGATCGTGCCGGTGCTGTCCAGCAACCCTGGTTTTTCCTGCCCCTTGGGGCCGTAGCGTAGCAGTTTCACTGAATTCGTCTCCGTTCGTTTGGCCGCAAGGGCAGTTGGGTGCCTGAAACCTATGCTGGGCAGGCGTCGGTTTTCCAGACTAAATGCGCATTCTGTGACCTCCTGTGCGGGGGCGTTCTGCAGCGGCCTTGTGTCGTGGCCTGCAGGGTATACAACTGGCAGCACCAAGGAGACTGGAATGCCAAAATACGCGATCACCCCGCCTGAGGTCATTGGCCTGCCAATCAAAGACAGCGATGCCCTGTTTCCGGTTCGGCGGGTCTATTGCATTGGCCGCAACTACGCTGCCCATGCCATCGAGATGGGTCACGACCCAGACCGGGAGCCGCCGTTCTTTTTCCAGAAGAACCCCGACAACCTGTCGCCAGGCGCTGAGTTTCCATACCCGCCCAAAACTTCGGATCTGCACTACGAGGTTGAACTGGCGGTCATGCTGCAATCAGGTGGCAGCAATATCGCCGTGGAGCAGGCGATGCGGCATGTGTTTGGCTATGGGATTGCATTGGATATGACCCGCCGGGATTTGCAATCCACTGCCAAGAAAATGGGCCGCCCTTGGGAAATCGGCAAGGCCTTTGAGCACTCCGCGCCGGTTGGTCCTATTCACCCTGCCAGCACTGTAGGCGATATAGATCAAGGGCGCATTGCCCTGATGGTGAACGGTGAATTGCAGCAGGAAGGTGATCTGAACCAGATGATCTGGAAAGTCCCGGAAATGATCTCCTCCCTGTCTGATTTCTTTGAGCTGGCCCCTGGCGACGTCATCCTTTCTGGCACCCCGGCAGGGGTTGGCCCGGTTGTTCGGGGAGATGTGATGGAGGCACAGGTAGAGGGGCTCGGAAGCATGGTGGTAAAGGTCGTCTAGAACATCTCGCCCCCTCAGCAAGGCTCATGAGGAGGGGCCTAGGGAGGAGCCCGGAGGGTACCGCTGCAAGCCTTGCATCTGCACCTTTTTAAGTTCCCGGGGGTCATAGGTCCTGTTAGGAACGCCATTCCCAATCATGGGTGAAGCCCTTCAGGCAGTCGCATACGACCTCGTTTTCTGAGGCCTCAGTTGAGGCCAGCACGACCACCAACCCTCGCTTCTTGTCTTCGACCACCTCTGCGACGCGGACCTCAAGTCCTTGTTTGGAAAGGGCATCGTTATAGACTCGTGTGATAGCGCGCTTTCTCAGCTCCGGCTTGAAGACCTTGCCAACCATCGTCAGGGGCATCGCCTCGACGATTTCGAGATGTTTGGGCGCAGCGGCCCGTTCGCTGACATGTTGCAAGGCAAACTCCGTCAGCTCCTCAGTGCTGGTTTTAGCCCCGGCCACCAGTTCGACATAGGCACAGGGAAGCTCGCCTGCTGTGACATCGGGTTGCCCGACGGCAGCGGCAAAGGCGACGTCGTGATGCGCCATCAGGGCCTCTTCGATCACTGCGGGATCGATATTGTGGCCGCCACGGATAATCAGATCCTTGGCGCGGCCAGTGATCCAGATAAAACCATCTTGATCAATGCGCCCCAAGTCCCCGGTGCGCAGATATCCGTTCTGTGCATAAAGCCCTTTGTTTTTGTCCGCTTCTAGATAGGTCTCACCGGGCAGAATGCCGGGGGACATGATACAGAGCTCGCCGATCTGATCCGGGCCGCATTCGCGTTCTGTGCCCTCTGGCGGAATATCCATGACCTTGACGTCGGCAAAGGGAACCGGGATTCCGACTGATCCCACTTTGCCCTCTATGCCCGGCGGCGTCACCGAGGCCATGCAGGTGTTTTCTGTCATGCCATAGCCCTCCATCACCGCGATGCTGGTGGCTTCGCGAAACTGGCGAAACAGGTCCAGCGGCATCGGCGCGGACCCCGATACGGCCATGCGCAGGCTTGAAACATCACCATTCACGGGCCGCTGCATCAAAGCTGCGGCAGCGGTTGGCACCACCACCGAGATGGTGGCGCGATGCCGTTCGATCAGCTTCCAGAAGTTGTCAAAGACGCCATCCCCCCGGTATCCTTGGGGGGTTGGCAAAACCAGATGCGACCCGCCTTGTATGGACATGCCCAACACCACATGCCCTGCCATGACATGGAACAGCGGCAGGGGACAGAGGATCACATCCTCTGGCTTGCTCATGCCCTGGCTGAACATCCAGCCCTGATAGATAATCCCTGAAAGCCGATGCTGAGCCACCTTTGGTGTGCCGGTGGTGCCTCCGGTGTGAAAATAGGCCGCAACCCGGTCTTCCTTTGACTCGCCAAAAACCAGGTGATCCGCAGGCTGCCGGTTTAGCTCACGGGCAAAGTGATAGACTTTTGCCTGGTGGGCGTTTGGCGTTTTGGGACGCAACAGGCCCACGATCTGGCGTTTGATTGGCGATAAATAGCCCGCCAGGTCCACCTCGAGCACTGCCGTGATCATTGGTGCATGACCCACGGCCTCGGCACATTTTTGCGCGATA
>NZ_JBDWPJ010000036.1:0-16470 GCF_039971195.1 Pseudophaeobacter sp. | reverse complement strand
CTAGGCCCACCGGAACACCAGCGTCGCGCATCTGACGCACCGGCGCGATGCCCGAGCCAAGGCGACAATTGGAACAGGGGCAATGCGCCACCCCGGTGCGACTGCGGGCAAAGAGATCAATCTCGGCCGGGTTCAGTTTGACGCAATGGGCGTGCCAGACATCCGGCCCGGTCCAGCCCAGTTCCTCGGCATATTGGCCGGGGCGGCATCCGAACTGCGCCTCTGAATATGCTAAATCTTCTTCGTTTTCAGCCAGATGCGTGTGCAACATCACGCCCTTGTCCCGCGCCAGGAGGGCCGTCTCGCGCATCAGGTCGCGGCTAACGGAGAATGGCGAGCAGGGCGCCAGCCCGACCCGGCACATCGAGCCCTCGGCCGCATCGTGAAAACCGTCCACCACCCGGATCATATCTTCCAGAATGGCCTTTTCCTGTTCCACCAGATGATCCGGCGGCAGGCCGCCATCGCTTTCGCCGATGCTCATGGCGCCACGGGTGGGGTGGAACCGCAGCCCGACCTCAGCGGCGGCATGAATGGTGTCTTCCAGCCGCGAGCCATTGGGGTAGAGATAGAGATGATCCGAGCTGAGGGTGCAGCCCGAAAGCGCCAGCTCCACCAGCCCCAATTGCGCCGAGACAAACATTTCTTCGGGGCCAAAGCGGCTCCAGATCGGATAGAGCCGTTGCAACCAGCCAAACAACAGCGCGTCCTGAGCGCCAGGCACGGCGCGGGTCAAGTTCTGATAGAGGTGGTGATGGGTGTTCACCAATCCCGGCGTCACCACGCAGCCCTCACCACGCAGGATCTCGCCAGAGGTTTGCACCCCCTGCCCCACAGCAGCAATGATCCCATCGCGGATCAGCACATCCGCATCCTGCAGAACCCGGTCGTCATTATCCATCGTCAGGATGGTCTTGGCATTTTGAATGAGGATTTCACCCATCACAGCACACTCCATGTTGGCCCGTCTCGGTGTATGGAGGTGCAGTGCAGATCGACAGAGAGCGGGCAAAGGACTCGACCTGAGGCCAAATCTACCCCAGAGCGCAATCCCTGCTCAAGCCAAATTCGCAAGCGCCCCGATCCACGATCGCCAAGGCTAGTTTGAAGCGTTCAGCAGTTCCATGGCCTGTTGGTGCAGTTCGGGCGTGGCGGCAGCCAGTAATTGCCCGCCCTCATGGGCCGGACCGCCCTGCCAATTGGTCGCGATGCCGCCAGCGGCCTTAACCACGGCAATTGGAGCCTGAACATCATAGGTTTGGAGCCCAGCCTCGATCACCAGATCAATCTGCCCCGCCGCCAACAAGGCATAGGCATAACAATCCATCCCATATCGGGTGAGCTTGACCTCTTGTGCAACACGCCGAAAGGCAGCCTCCTCATCCTTGGTGCCAACCTCCGGAAAAGTGGTGAACAAAACCGCGTCGCCCAAGGCGGTTGTTTTGCGACACTTCAAAGGCTTTCGCCCCAGCGGGCCGGTCATTTCGGCCACTTCGGCACCGCCGGAAAACCGCTCTCCAGTATAGGGTTGATCCACAACCCCCAACACTGGCCCTGCGCCTTCAGAGAGCGCGATCAGCACCCCCCAGGTTGGGGTGCCACTGATGAAGCCACGGGTGCCATCAATAGGATCCAACACCCAGGTGCGGCCCGACTGGCTGGTTTTGGGCGGGAACTCTTCGCCAAAAATGCCGTCCTCGGGGCGGTGCTGTGCCAAAACCGCCCGCATCGCCTCCTCGGCGGCGCGATCTGCCACGGTGACCGGATCGAACCCCTCGCTGAGCTTGTTTTCCGCCCCCAGATCAGTGCTGCGGAAATAGGGCAGAATCACTTCACCTGCGGCATCAGCCAAATGATGCGCGACCTGCATGTCGCTCAAACCTGTCTCTGTCATGGATCCACCTGCATTTTCCGAAAGCCCTGCCAGCGGGCGCATAGTCATACAAAAACCGGTGCCACTCTCGCAGCGCCGGTTCAAGTGAATTCATCAATCAGCCAAGATCCCAGTGGGATTTTGGTGCGGCCATAGGCCAGGGCGGATCTTTAGGCGGCGTCGCTCAGGACGCGGGCCAGATCGAACAAACGCCGACGCTGGTTTTCCGGGATCGCATAGTAAGAGCGCACCAGATCCAAGGCCTCTTTGTCGCCCATCAAATCATCCGGGACAGAGGATTTTCCTGCTGTTTTGCCTTCCTCTTCAAGTCCCTCGAAGAAGAAGCTCACCGGCACTTCCAATGCGTCGGAAATATCCCAGAGCCGAGACGCGCTGACGCGGTTTGCGCCGGTCTCATACTTCTGGATCTGCTGAAACTTGATCCCGACCTGTTCAGCCAGTTGCTGCTGTGTCTTACCGATCAGCCACCGACGATGACGGATCCGTTTGCCTACATGAACGTCTACAGGATGAGCCATTCGCTATCTCCTAGTTAATCAAAAATACCCCTGCCCGGATGTAGTGTCGTTCCTTGAAAGGCGCGGAATTATGGTAATTCCAGTGCCATTCGCAAACTCAACCAACACGATCAGAGCTCAACCTCTGCTCCGACTTTACGTCCTTCACAGTTGAATTCAAGCCTGACACCTCGCCGTACCGCTTAGCAACACAGCAAATGTATGATTTCGCCTATCATTTTGATGGCACAATGTATACTTTAGGTTACCCCAAACAGCCTCCCCATAAATAGGGAGGTGCAAAATGAGACTTAATTTGCGTTCTATCAAAACGAATCATCCGGACGCCGAGGAAAAAACGGAAAGAAATATGCAAGCTTATCGCATCAAATCCTTTGGCGAATCCCCTATTCTTGAGGAGATAGCCAGCCCTGCTCCGGCGCCACATCAGATCAAAGTGCGGATTCGCGCCTGCGGCCTGAACTTCGCAGATTTACTTTTGCAAAAAGGGACATATCAGGACACCCCTGATCTGCCTTTTACCCCTGGTTTGGAAATTGCCGGGGAAATCTTGGACTGCGGCGCAGAGGTTGGTGATTTCAGCCCCGGGGACCGCGTTGCGGTATTTGGCGGTCACGGGGGCCTGGCTGAAGAGGGGGTTTTTGATGCCAATCGCGCGGTGAAAATCCCTGATGACATGGGGTTCAATGATGCGGCGGCTTTGTTGATTGCCTATGGCACCAGCCACATTGCCCTTGATCACTGCGCCCGGCTGCAACCCGGCGAGACGCTTTTGGTCACCGGGGCTGCCGGCGGAGTTGGTCTGACTGCCGTGGAGATCGGCAAGCTGATGGGCGCCCGGGTGATCGCCCAGGCACGGAGCGCGGAGAAGCTGGAAGTCGCACGGGCCGCCGGAGCTGACATTCTGATTGATGCCGATCAGGACCTTCGCCAGGAGGTCAAGGCTCTGGGCGGTGCCGATGTGGTCTATGAGGCGATTGGCGGCGAAGTCTGGAAGGCCGCTTTTCGCGCCACCAACCCAGGCGGTCGCCTGCTGCCCATTGGCTTTGCCGGTGGCGAGGTGCCACAGATCCCCGCCAATCATCTGCTGGTCAAGAACCTCACAGTCATTGGCTTTTACATTGGTGGATATCTGAAATCCCACCCGCAGGTGACTCGCCGCTCATTTGAGACCTTGATCGATTGGCACAGTGCAGGCCGTATCACCCCCCATATCAGCCATGTCCTGCCGCTGTCTCGGGTGGCCGAGGGGATGGAACTTTTGCGCAGCCGCGCCTCTACCGGCAAGGTGGTGATCACGCCCTAGAGGCGTATTGCCAAACCACCCAAAAGGGCAGAGCCCTATGGCCCTGCCCTTTTGTTTCAGTGCCTTGCTGCTGCTATCAGGCCTATCCCGCGGCCCGTAACTGCACCGGACGCAGTGCCGCATAGCCCTGGCGGATGATCCGCGCCAGATCCTCGACAAAGCCAGCCCGCACTGTGTCTGCGCCATAAAGATTGATGTGCTGGATCGGCAGCTCCGGCAGGGTGCCACCATGGTCAATGGCTTCCTGATGCTCTGGGATCGTGCCCTCCAACAAGACGCCAACCGCGAGGTCGGCGCTGATTGTCGCCTCAACTGTGCGGTCTGACTCGCTGTCCACCGCCATATCCCATTCATGGCCCACCTGATCCAGCTTGGCCGTGGCCACCGGGCGGAAAATGCAGGCGCGGCAAAACCCCAGCCGCAAGGGCCGCTGCCGCCAGGCAGAGCCATTGGGAGCGCCAACCCAGCGCAGGGGCATCTCGTGAATGGTCTCGCCGCCTTCCCCTGCACCGCTTTCGGTGGTCAGGATCAGATCGTAGGTGCCCTTGGCAAAACCCGCTTTCAGATCACGGGTATTGGAGGTCACCAGATTGACATTGACCCGCGGAAAGCTGGCGTTGAAACGCTGCAGCACCTGCGGGATCACCGGGTATACCACATCATGCGGCACCCCCAGCACTACCTCGCCTTCAAAGGCCTGATCGGTCAGCCGCCCGATCACCTCATCGTTCAGCGCCACCATGCGGCGGGCATAGCCCAAAAGCTGCTCGCCTGAGGGCGTCAGCGCAATGGTACGCCCAGAGCGATCCAGCAGGGACAGGCCCAGCAGCTCTTCCAATCGTTTGAGCTGCATCGAGACCGCCGATTGGGTCAAATGTAAAAACCCAGCGGCGCGTGTGACGCCGCCATAATCTGCCACAGCAACAAAAGACCGCAGCGTGGTGATATCCAAATTCCGTGCCATCACAACCTCTGATGTGTTTCATCAAAAACATTCGTTTTCAAAATAGATCATAAGCCTGCATATACATCAACAGAAATGATGCAGACCCGAAGAAATATCAAAATCTAATGAAAGGACAAGTAAGATGACCTATACCGCAAACAGCTGCACACCGGCCCGCGCCCTCCCCTGCACTACGCCACGCGTCCGTTTCAGCCTGCTGTCCTTTGTCAGCGCCCGCCTGTCCCTGCTGCGCCAGCGGCGCGCTCTCAAATCCCTGGACGCCCGTGCCCTGGAAGACATCGGCATCAGCCGCAGCGAAGCGATGAAAGAAGCCGAGCGCCAGATCTGGGACGCGCCGGAAAGCTGGAAAGGCTAAATGCCCCGCGCGCCCCTGTTGGCGGATCCCAGCCTTGTAGACCTAAGACAGCAAAGCTGCCGGATCGCCTTCCGGCGGCGTTTTGAGGCTGCGGCACCTGTGTCCGACACCTGTGGCTGATATAGGCCCCTGGACCTCCCATGCAGTCATCCACTGCGCTTCCCTTGAAAGGCGGCTTGCGGGCTTTGCTGCCTTTGGACCATTTCAGAAAACCACCGTGCCCGAACCAAGGAGGGAAACGAAGCGCGCGCCCCGTGGGGGCGCTTCCGGCGCTGCTAAAGCACGCTTTGGCATACTGATTAAAGTCGCCTCGAAGCCTCGCTATGCGGACAAAGTAATCTTTCGCTGTGGTGGCGCCATTGTCCGCATTTGGTTTGATAGTAGGCTTAAGCTCTTTGGAGGTCAGAAAAGTCGTTCGCCACCTTTTTCGTTTGCCCGGTTTCATGGCTCCAGCGATAAACCGCTTTATCACGTGAACTTGAGCTAGCCGAGAAGATCAATGCGTCGCCCGTACCGTTTTCTGCTATGCAAACGCCATTGCTTGGCCACCCAGTCCAGTTTGCCATCGCATTGGTCTCGCGAGTCACGTCATTGGAAGTTCTTTTGAACCGTTTCCTATCTGACTTGTCCCAAATGGGGTGTAAATTCCACGTATCATTGTCACACAACACAGCCCCGCCATTTTGGTTCATCATCTCTGCTCGATAGCTCTGAGGAAACTTAAAGCCCAGTGCGCGCTCGCAGTCCTCAATATAGCCCTCACTAACTGGCCAAGGCATGCTTCTCCTCCATCGGTCTGCTCAATTCCACATTTCGTAGAACCTGAAAGGAAACAATTTTTTGGTCAACGCAGTACTTGCTGACAGCTGCTCGGAGCTAAGCCTAGCCAACGGCAGTCATAGGTTCGTGTCGAGCATCGGTAGGTTTGGGCTCATTGCGGACCTGCGCTGCAAGATACCTTGAGGCCTCATTGGACGTAGGGCCCGCGTCCAAGCTTTCCTTCTCGAAATGTCCCACCGTAGCGGCAACGGAAATCTCTAATCAAAGGCCCAGCTCAACTTTGAAACTGGTCTTTTTACGTTTTTAACGGGATTCTCCGCATAGAGGCTTGAACGCTTGCCCAAGAAAACCGATATTTAGCGGGAACGCCACTTGGACCGCGCGAACAGCGAGACAGGGTCGGCGAGGGAGTTTTTGAAACGGAGACCATGATACATGGCACAGTTTGATACAATGAGATCTGCTGCAGGTGCACGCGCTGCAGAGATCGACGCCGGGCTGCGCGCCCATATGAACAAAGTCTACGGCACAATGTCCGTAGGTACTTTCATCACCTTCGTAGCGGCATGGGCTCTGTCCAATCTCGCCGTGACCGCTGATCCATCTGGCGCCTCGGCAATGATCGGCGAAGGCAAATACCTGACCAGCTTTGGCAATGCGATTTACATGTCGCCGCTGAAATGGGTCATCATGTTTGCCCCTCTGGCCTTCATCTTTGGCTTTGGTGCTGCAGCCAACCGCATGCCTGCCGCTGGAGTGCAGCTGCTTTTCTACGCCTTTGCTACCGTCATGGGCCTGTCGCTGAGCTCGATTTTCCTGATCTACACAGGTCAGTCGATCATTCAGGTCTTCCTGGTCACCTCCATCGCCTTTGCGGGCCTGTCCCTGTACGGCTATGTCACCAAGAAAGACCTGTCCGGCATGGGCACCTTCCTGATGATGGGCCTGATTGGTCTGATCGTTGCTATGGTGGTCAACCTCTTCCTGCAGTCTGGCGCCATGACATTTGCCATCTCTGTGATCGGCGTGCTTATCTTTGCTGGCCTCACCGCCTATGACACCCAAAAGATCAAGACCACCTACCTTGAGATGGCGCATTCCGGTGATCAGGAGTGGTTGGGCAAGGCCGCAATCATGGGCGCGTTGAGCCTCTATCTGGACTTCATCAACATGTTCATGTTCCTGCTCCAGCTGCTTGGTAATCGCGAATAAGCGGCACAGACAACCAAGACCTAAACGAGGGGCGGATCACAGCGATCCGCCCCTCTTCGTTTTGCCGATCCTTTTTGGCAGTTTTCCACACAACGGATAGACAGATGAAGATTAGAGACCTGCCCGCGAGCGAAGCAACGCGGCTCATTCCCCTCCTGCAGGACCTGCACGCCCTGCATGTAGACCACCACCCCGAACGCTACCGCGCATCGCCTACGGATGCAGAACTGAGCTCCTGGCTGGAGGCCTGGCTACGGGAGAAATCCATCACAGCCCTGATCGCAGAAAGCCCTCAGGGGGCGCTACTGGGCTATACCCTGTTCGAGATAGAAACGCGCCCAGCTCTCCCGGTAAAGCTGGCGGAGACACGTCTGATTGTGCACCATATCGCCGTATCGCAGGCCTTTCGCCGAATGGGGGTTGGGCTGGCCCTGCTGAACGAGGTCAAACGCCAGGCCAGCATTCAGGCGATTACTACAATTGCCACCACCTATGCGCCCTTCAATACGGCCTCAGCCCGGCTTTTCCAATCCATCGGGTTGAAACCCGTGATGACGATGGCAGAATGGCGCGCCTGAACAACTTGGCAGCTGAAAAACTCAACTGAGCCAGCAAGAGATTTGCTTGGAGTTGTCCCGCCGACTGCATCACAGGGAGAGAGGACTGGGTTTGTGGCTAGCCGCAGGCAATACTGGTTGCCAGAGCCAGGGTTCCACGTCGGCCCCCAACGACTTGAACCTGTCCCACAGCGCGGCACCCAGATTCCAACTCCACCAGGCTGCGAAATTCATCTGGCTGCAAATCAGGCAAGTTCGCAATCACGCTGCGCTTTGGTGCACTCAACACTGCCAATCCTGTTAGGTCGGCGCGTACTAAGGATAAGGACAGTGACCGGCCTAAGACTTGAACCACCCGCGATTGGTTCCCAAGGGCAGCCATTGGACTACTTTGGAGCGGCTCACTGCCTCCCACTGCTCCCTGGGTCATCAGGATCATCGGGATCATCGAGGGTGAGCGCGTTTCCTCTGTTTCGCTAGAGGTCACTGCCACAGGGGGCGGTACCGGCACCACATTTGCCAAAACCGGCAACGGGCCTGGGCCGACAGCACAGACCAAAACAATACCGAACAACATACTCTTCACCATAGCTTCACCCACTGTTACGCATCCCAATGACCGTGGGATAGGCTGGGAATGGGGCAAAACTTTGCCTCAGGCTTTTGAAACTATTAAGGCTTTAGCTCTCATTTTAATCCACATTTACTTGCAGGCCGAGCGCCTTGCAGGGCCGAAACGAAAAAGGGCCACGCCCAGCGTGACCCTTTTTTGTATCTCGTAAGATCAAAGACAGCTTACTTGATCTTGCCTTCTTTGTACTCGACATGCTTGCGCACAACCGGGTCATACTTACGGATGACCATTTTTTCGGTCATGGTGCGTGCGTTCTTTTTGGTCACGTAGAAGTGGCCGGTGCCCGCGGTCGAGTTCAGGCGGATCTTGATTGTGGTAGGCTTCGCCATGGTGCTTCTCCTGCGTCCGAAAAGGCAGGGGCCTCTCGGTAAATTCCTATACGAGCGTGGCTTGTACCCTCCCCAGCCCCCAAGTCAATAGGATTCCCGCCGCTTTGCTGTGGATTTCCTGTTCCACTGCCGGTTTCCGGCAGTTTCCGGACAAAACTGAGGGAAAGCCCCCTTGCATGCGTCTTCCTTAAACAGACAAGGCAAAGAGTCAGAAACGCGCAGAAGGCCTGTAAGCCGGATTTTGTCCCGGAGCTTGCGCCCCTTAGACGACCATTCCTCTGCGATGCATATTGCTATGCACCTCTAGCTGCCAACCCGGTCCCTCTCGGCTAAAGCAAGCCTAGCGGCGGTTTCGGCTTGCGCCGACCTGCCCGCGCGGGGACCCTATTTGGCATTGCTCCCGGTGGGGCTTGCCTTGCCACCCCTGTTGCCAGGGGTGCGGTGGGCTCTTACTCCACCGTTTCACCCTTACCACCCCGTTTCCCATTGCCTTTGCGGCGCCAGGGGAGTGGCGGTTTGTTTCTGTGGCGCTATCCGTCGGGTCACCCCGCCCGGGCGTTACCCGGCACCGTTGCTTTAGGGAGTCCGGACTTTCCTCGCGAAAGACATGCTTCCAACGCGGCCGTCCAGCCTTCTGCGCTCTGCCCGCGTAATCGCCTAAACCACCAGCGTCAAGCTGTAAGAAAAATGGGGCGCCGCCCCTCTTGGCCTTTGGCCAATTCACCCTGGGATATTTTCCTGCCAAATGAAACTATCACCGATCTTCATTTGGCCTAAAGTATCCCGGAGCGCGAGGCAGAGCCTCGCTCACTACCTAGAACCAAAGATCCGATTGGGCGAGCGGCGCGAGATCTTCCACAGTTATCTCACCTCGGGCCCAGGGGCGATATCGCAGGCGAAGCGCGGACAAGAGGACCATGTCATCCACTTCTGCAGTATACCCCAGATCCTGCGCATAACGGCGCAAGAGCTCAACAGGAGACGTCTCCGGATCGAAAAGGTTGCCCCCAGACGCAGGGGCAACCGCCCGCGCTAGACCGAGGTTGGCCAGACGCTGCCAGTCGAAGCGCGAGCCCGGGTCAATCTTGCGGCCTGGTGCCATATCCGAATGACCGATGATAGCTTCTGGGGGGATCGCCCATCTGGCCATAATTTGGCCAAGCAATTCCTCCAACACCGCCATCTGCGGTTCTGAAAACGGATGATTGCCTGCATTGTCCAACTCAATGCCGATTGACCGCGAGTTGATATCCTCCTGCCCGCACCAAGACCCAGCCCCTGCGTGCCAGGCGCGTTGTGCCTCTGGCACCATTTGCCACAGCCGACCATCTCGTCCAATCAAGTAATGCGCAGAGACTTCAACCTGCGGATCACAGAGCCTGGCCAGCGCCGCCGGAGCGCTCTGCATGGCTGTATAGTGCAGCACAATCAGACTGGGGCTCATCCCGTCGCACCGGGGGCCCTGATTGGGGCTCGGGCACCAGGTGGTTTCTAACGGAGCAACGGGATCAACTGTGGCGCCTTCCCCAACTGGGGCCTGCATCACGAATTTCCAGGAACGGCCAAGCGATAGGGTCTGGGGTCCCAATCACAAGCGTAACCGTCGCCATCCGGGTCCAGCGCTTGTCGGTCCCGTTTTGGGCCACCCGCCTCTAAAAAGGCGATCTGTGCCAGATCCGGTGAGGAAAACCCTGCACAGTTGCGCGCCGATCGGCTGCGTAGGTTGATGCCAGCACGGCTGTGGATCTTGGTGCCGCGCGGATGCGAGGTGCTGAGAGCATATTGCACGATGTTCGGGTCGCGACTGCCAGTCTGGCTCGGCAAGGCCGTGGGTTGTACTTGCTGGTATTGCGAGCGTTGGCTCGCCAGACGTTCAGCGTCGCTTTCGATGGTTTGACGCGCGGCCACTGCATCAAAACTGTTCTCGTCGGAAATCCCCGGATTGCCGATCAGAACCGGGGCCGGATTGGAGGGGCTGGCCTCGACCGGGGCCTGGCCTGAGTTGGATCCTGCCGCCTGCAGGGCGGCGCGGGTTTCAGCCGCGATATCAGCGCCAGCCGCCGCCGTCCCATAGCTGGAGGCTGTGGTGCTGGACCCAGGACTGCGCGGCGCTGTTGGCAGCGGCTCATTGGTCAGCGGCAGGCTTTCGCTTGAAATCTGGGTGGGCGGCACCAGCGGATCGCCATTGATGGTGGTCCCCACCGCGGGCGGTGGGGCAAAGGGGTCGCCATCAATACCAACGCCAGCGGCGCTGTCCGGCACTGGTGGGCTACAGGCTGCAAGGCTCAAGACACTGCCAAGGGCAGCAAGTGTAACAACGACACGCATGGGGTTTACCTGTTTATCTGCTCTTCTTTGCCCAGATAACTACCACCATTTGTCTGCTTTGGCCACAAAACCTGTGGATTGCTCCAGCGCATAGGCGGTATTGAGCAGATCCCCCTCTTCCCAGGGGCGACCAATCAGCTGAAGCCCCAGCGGCAAGCCCTGGCTGTCGAGCCCGGCAGGCAGGGCAATCCCAGGCAGGCCTGCAAGGTTCACCGTGACGGTAAAGACATCCAACAGATACATCGCCACCGGATCCGCATCCGACATCTCTCCCAGACCAAAGGCCGCCGAGGGTGTCGCCGGGGTCAGGATCGCGTCAACACCCGCCGCAAAGACATTTTCAAAGTCCTGCTTGATCAGGCTGCGCACACGACGCGCGCGATTGTAATAGGCATCATAAAAGCCGGCAGAGAGCACATAGGTGCCAACCATGACGCGGCGCTTGACCTCGTCGCCAAAGCCCAGTGCACGGGTTTTCTCATACATCTCGGTGATACCGTCGCCCGCTTCCAATGTAGCGCGGTTACCGTAGCGCACCCCGTCATAGCGCGCCAGGTTTGACGAAGCCTCGGCGGGGGCAATGACATAATAGGCCGGCAGGGCGTATTTGGTATGGGGCAGCGAGATGTCGACAATCTCAGCGCCCGCCGCCTTGAGCATCTCTGTGCCTTCGGCCCAAAGCTTTTCGATCTCGGCGGGCATGCCCTCCATGCGGTATTCCTTGGGGATACCAATTTTCTTGCCGCGAATGTCGCCGGTCAGCATGGCTTCAAAATCTGGCACTGCCAGATCGGCGCTGGTGCTGTCCTTGGGATCGTGACCGGACATGGCTTCGAGCATGATGGCGGCATCGCGCACCGATTTGGTCATCGGGCCCGCCTGATCCAAGGAGGACGCAAAGGCGACAACACCCCAGCGCGAGCAGCGCCCGTAGGTAGGTTTGATGCCAACGGTGCCGGTAAAGGCCGCAGGCTGGCGGATCGAGCCGCCCGTATCGGTGCCGGTTGCCGCGAGGCAAAGGTCCGCTGCAACAGCCGCAGCTGAGCCACCTGACGAGCCGCCCGGTGTCAGTGGGGTTTCTTCAGTACCGCGCCGCCAGGGGCTGACTGCGTTGCCATAGGTAGAGGTCTCGTTCGACGAGCCCATGGCAAATTCATCCATGTTCAGCTTGCCCAGCATCACCGCGCCATTGTCGGCCAGCTGCTGCGAAACCGTAGATTCATATTCCGGGACAAAGCCGTCGAGGATTTTGGACGCGGCCTGGCTGGCAACACCTTTGGTGCAAAAGAGATCCTTGATCCCCACCGGCAGGCCACACATGGCCGGGGCATCGCCCAGTTGCAGCCGCGCATCAGCCGCCGCCGCGCGCTCCAGCGCGATCTCGGGCGTTTTATGCACAAAAGCGTTCAGCGCATCCGCTTGATCGATGGCGCTCAGGCAGGCATTTGTCAGCTCAACGGAAGTGGTTTCACCCTTGCGGAGCGCATCACGGGCCTCTGCCAGACCCAGTTTGTTCAGATCGCTCA
Source organism: Pseudophaeobacter sp. (assembly GCF_039971195.1). Taxonomy (GTDB): domain Bacteria; phylum Pseudomonadota; class Alphaproteobacteria; order Rhodobacterales; family Rhodobacteraceae; genus Pseudophaeobacter. Next base: position 4,064 of record NZ_JBDWPJ010000036.1, on the reverse strand, counting down.
TCTCTTACTCCATCACTTTGGGCACGGCAAAGAAGCCTTCGCGGGCGTCGGGCGCGTTGGACAGCACCTTCTGTGGCTGATTGCCATCGGTGACCACATCCTCGCGCCGCTTCAGCCGCTGCGGGGTAACAGAGGTCATCGGCTCGACCCCTTCCACATCCACTTCGTTCAGCTGTTCGATAAACTCCAGGATCGTGTTGAATTCGGCGGCCAGAGCTGGCAGCGCCTCCTCTTCGACCTTGATCCGGGCCAGTTTGGCCACTTTGGCGGCGGTGTTTTGGTCAATCGACATGGAAACCCTCATCTCGTGTTCAATGTGGCATTTACCGGGGCGCGGGGCGCGCTGCAAGCCTGCGCGCCATACCTGTGGCAGGTTTCTCGGGCTGGGGCGCGTATTTTGCGCGTTTCCGACCTATTCTGGCCCATTGCCAATGCCGTTGCGCGCTCAGCCCCTCCTGACTTGCCGCATGAAAAGAGCCAAAATCTGCCTGCCCTTGTGTCTGCCATGGAAATGCGTGAGCACCCTGATAGGCTGAGGTTCAACCGCAGTTAAATCCACCACAGGGAGACAAAGACATGAAGATTATCTGGCTGGGACATGGCAGCTTTCGCATCGAAACCGGGGGCCAGGTGCTGCTGGTGGATCCCTGGTTGACCGGCAATCCAGTGCTCAGCGAGGACCAACATGAGGCGGCTGTGACCGGGGCGACCCATATCATCCTGACCCATACGCATTTTGACCATGTGGTAGATGTGCTGCCGCTGGCCAAATCCCGCAATATCCCTGTGGTGGGGCAATATGATCTGATGGGATATTGGGGCGAAAGCGAGGGCATTGCCACCATCGGCTTCAACAAGGGCGGCACCGTGGACCTGGGCGGGCCAATGCTGGCCATGGTACCGGCCTCGCATAGCTCAACTTTCACCACCGAGGATGGATTGCGCGCTAGCGGATCCGAGGTGGGCTATATGCTGATGAGTGAAGGCAAGACGGTCTATATCTCGGGTGATACCGGCATGATGGCGGATATGGACTGGATGGGCGATTATTTTCAGCCGGATATTGGCATCCTGAGTGCGGGCGGTCATTTCACCATGGATATGAAACAGACCGCCTATGCGGCGAAACGCTACTTCAACTTCAAGACCGTGATTCCCTGCCACTACAAGAGCTTCCCGATTTTGGAACAGAGTGCGGCGCATTTGATTGAAGCCCTGCCCGAGGTGGATGTCATTGAGCCCCAAGTCCTGCAGGCAATCGCGCTGTAATCAGGGCTGTATTCAAGGCTGCAATCAGGACAGGCGGGGCTCCCGCCCGTCTTGCGGCATCATAGATGCCTTATCCCGTTGGCCACAGCGCCGGGCCAGAGGCCCGGCGCTGTGGCACTGGGTCGCCGCCCAGGGCGTAAAGCCTCTAGGCTTTGGGCTGGGGCACCGTGAATGCGGAGCGGGCCGCATCGGCGCGCGCGCGGCAAAAACAGCCCCTAGCGTGATCATTGATCAGCCCCATGGCCTGCATAAAGGCAAAGGCCGTGGTGGGACCGACAAACTTCCAGCCGCGCTTTCTCAGCGCCTTTGAGAGCGCCACGGATTCGGGGCTGGTGGTTTGGGTCTGTGGTTCAGGGCGCGTCAAAGGATCTGGCTCGAAGCTCCAGAAGAAGGCCGCCAGGGAGCCGAATTCCTCGACCACGTCCTGCGCCCGCCTGGCATTGTTAATCGTTGCCTCGATCTTGCCGCGATGACGGATGATGCCACTGTCCTGCAACAGGCGTTCGATATCCGTCGCGCCAAATTCGGCCACAAGGTTCCAGTCAAAACCGCAAAAGGCGGCCCGGAAGTTTTCGCGTTTGGCCAGAATGGTTCGCCAGCTCAAGCCGGACTGAAAACTCTCTAGGCAGATCTTTTCAAACAAGCGGGTATCGTCACCAACGGGATAGCCCCATTCGCTGTCGTGATAGGCGTCAAACTCGGGTGCTGAGGCGCTCCAGGCGCAACGTGGCTGCCCATCTTGCCCAACAATCAACTTACTCAAAGCCTGCCCTCCATAGGTTCGCACTGCGTGCCTAGCGCAAAATTCTATGTGCCACCAGAGACCTCCGCACTGGCAGCAAAGCACCGCTAGCGACGAGTGGCAAAGAAATCGCGCAGGATTTCAGCCGCCTCTGCCTCGGCAATCCCGTCATAGACTTCGGGCGCGTGATGCGCCTGGGGGTGGGAGAACACACAGGCACCATGGGCCACGCCGCCGGATTTGGGATCAGAGGCGCCATAATAAACCCGCCGAATTCGCGCGGCGGCAATGGCGGCGGCACACATGGCACAGGGCTCCAGCGTTACATAGAGGTCATGCCCCTGAAGCCGTTCGGTCTGGCCATCGGCGCAGGCCTGGCGCAGCACCAGGATCTCGGCATGGGCGGTGGGGTCAGAGAGCTCGCGGGTGCGGTTGCCGGCGCGGGCCACAATGGCGCCATCCGGAGAAATCAGCGCCGCGCCAACCGGCACCTCACCCCGTGCGGCAGCAGCACGGGCCTCGGCCAGGGCCGCATCCATATGTGATTTGAACATAGCGGCTTTGTCCTCCTGCGCCCTACCTGCCCCGGAATGGGTGCTTTCGCAAGCCAGAGGAATGCTCTATGTCCCAGATCCATGAGCAAAGCACCCGGATCATCCAAAGGCAAAGCCCCCGCACGGGCCCAGGCCTCCGCCAAATCTGCCGCCAAACCGGCTCCAGCCTCCGCGCCTGAAGGTGCCTCCAAGGGGGACGCCCCCCCCGCCGGGGACCGTATCGCCAAGGTTCTGTCGCGTGCAGGCGTTGCCTCCCGTCGTGAGGCCGAGCGCATGATTGCCGAGGGGCGTGTCAAGGTGAACGGTACAAAGATCGACAGTCCGGCGCTGAATGTCACAGACCGGGATCGCATCATCGTGGATGGCAAACCCCTGCCCCAGGCAGAAGCTCCGCGGCTCTGGCTCTACAACAAGCCCACGGGTCTGGTGACCTCTAACAGCGACGAAAAAGGTCGCCGCACCATTTTTGATGCCCTGCCCGAGGACCTGCCCCGGGTGATGACTGTTGGCCGTCTTGACCTCAACTCCGAAGGCCTGCTGCTGCTGACCAACGATGGTGGCATAAAACGGCGCCTTGAGTTGCCCTCGACTGGCTGGCTGCGCCGCTACCGTGTGCGCATCAATGGCCGCCCCCGGGACGAAGATTTTGAACCGCTGCGCAAAGGTATGGTGATTGAGGGTGAACGTTTTCAGCCCATGACCGTGGCGTTGGATCGCCAGCAGGGCGCCAATGCCTGGCTGACCATTGGGCTGCGCGAAGGCAAAAACCGCGAAATCCGCCGCGCACTGGAAGATATCGGCTTTAACGTCAACCGATTGCTGCGCCTGTCCTATGGTCCGTTTCAGCTGGGGTCCCTAAAACTTGGCGAAGTGGAAGAGCTGCGCCCACGTGTTGTGCGTGATCAGCTGGGACTTGAACCAGAGGATATGGAAGAAGCACCGGCAGCACGGCCAACACGCGGACGGCCAGGCGCAAAGCCGGGACAGAAACCTGGCGGCAGACCCAGCTCCAAAACAGCTCCGAAATCAGACGGCATGACCTTTGGCAAACCAAAGGGGAAGCCAACAGGCAGACCCGGTGATGGGCCAGCGGGAAAATCAACAGGTCGATCAACGGACAGATCAACGGGCAAACCGGGTGGCAAGCCGACCGGTAAGCCCGGCGCCCGTTCTGGCGGCTATGGTGACAAGTCCGGCGGCGCAGGTGGCAACACGCGCGGTGGTAAACCCGCTTCACGTGGCGGCAGCTCAAAACCACGCCCTATCGGCAAAAATCCCCGCCGCTGAGGCGCTTCAACAAGACTTCCCCCTAGCAAGTGCCCCCTGCATACCTTAGTTTCTTGGTAACGATTGAGAATTCGCTTTTGCGAGGGGGACACGCGTGCAGAAGATTGCCTTTATTGCTTTGTTATTCCTGATGTTCGGACTCAGCACCGGCTGGATCGTAGGAGTCTAAAGACATGGCAAAACAATTTGGCGGTAAATTCAGCCCTCGGGGC